>JAKIVA010000067.1 GCA_021647265.1 Lutibacter sp. | reverse complement strand
ACGCTAATGTCACCTTGAGCGCATTCGAAAGGTTTTTAAATAGGTTTCGACTGCGCTCAACCTGACAAAGTACTGATAATCAATATAATTTTCTTTAGTAGCTACATTTTTTAAGTCGAATTTACGTTAATTACTAAATTGTATCGAGAACGGCTGTTTTTAACTAAAAAACCTATTCTCGAAGCTAATTTTAAGCCTAAAAAGGCTAAAATTCACTAGAATTGACGAAATTTTATCATAATGCACAACGGGTTTAATTGATACTAATTAAAGAAAACAGCATTTGCAAAAAAGAGTTTACCATTTTCCCAAAAAGATCTAAATAAAGGATTGTCTACCATATAAATTATTTTTCCGTTGCCTTTATGTTCAACGCCAAAAAGTAATGAATTAGATACAAAAACTACTGCTTTCTCACCAGCATAACCCGAAATGCTTTTTGAATTTTCAGGAAAATAACCAACATTTTCACCTTCCTTTAATAATTTAAATGAGTTTGAACTTAATTTTAAACTGTAATAATTAGTTGTGTATCCATACGCTAATGGATGTGTATTATCAATATTACTTTTGAAAATACTTCCAGTAATTCTTTTTTTAATATCTGTACGTTGGCGTTCACCATAAGGAGTTAAATTTTCACTAGGCTTAATGCTATCCTTATCTTCAGAATTGTTTTTCTTCAATAAAAATTCATCATTGTTAGCAAAATTGTTTAAAGAACTTCCTATTGCAATAACTGTACCTCCTGAAGAGGCAAATGCAGTAATTTTTTTCAAAGTTTCTTTACTTGAACGATAGCCATTAGGTAAAATTAAAACTTGGTATTTTGTTAAATCAATTTGTTTAAAATAGCTGGTGTTAATTATATTTAGAGGGTAGTTTAATTGTGTTTCAAAGAAATGCCATAGTTCACCAAAACTTAAAGATGATGTACCATTTCCCGCTAAAACCGCTATCTTTTT
Source organism: Lutibacter sp. (assembly GCA_021647265.1). Classification (GTDB taxonomy): domain Bacteria; phylum Bacteroidota; class Bacteroidia; order Flavobacteriales; family Flavobacteriaceae; genus Lutibacter. The sequence goes on along the minus strand of JAKIVA010000067.1, from coordinate 10,157 downwards.
AGGCTTTATCAATGAAAAATAAGAAGATCCAAAATCATAACCTGAGGTTACAAACCCTGTTGTGGTTGAAGTTAAAGGTGTTTTGAGTTGATTTGCAATTTTGGTAATGGTTTCATCAAAATTAGATATATGTTTATTCTCTCCTTTCATAATAACAATAGTTCCTTTTTTATATTCTTTTCCATTAATTGAAAAATCTTTATTACTTAAGCGAACATTGAACTTTTTCTCTAATAAATCACCTAGAAATTCAGCATCAGAAATTTCATTCCATTTGTGAATGTATGCATAGGTATTTTTATTAATTTGTACAGGAGTAACACCATTTGTGTTTGAGGAACTTGTGTTTTTTACAATTTCAACTTCTGAAGAAAACCCGTGTAAACCATAAGCAAAAGGAATGCTCCAAGCTGTAATATCATAGGTTATAGGCGATGAAAGTTTTGCTTCTAGCTCAAATAAAACTTTTACCATTTTCCCTTTTGGCTGATTTGTAGAAACAATTAAATCGTTTTTAGTTAGTTTAATTGTTTTAGTCTTTTTTGAATAATAATCATACGCCTTAATTGTTTTAGGTATTGGAAAGTAACTAGCTATTTCATGTTTTTTTAAGAGTTTAATTACACTATTTATTTTTTCTTTATCACCCCTTAAAATATAACTTTTGGATTTTAAGTTATTATTGTTGAAGAATTTTTGGAATTCAGTAATCATTTTTGAAGAATTGGCAGCAGCAACTTCAACAGTTGAAAGTCCGGTTGTAGTATGGTGTAATATTCTATCTTTTAAAGTAAGTACTTCTTTATTCTCTAGGGTAATTCCTAATCCTGATCTTCCATTTCCAGCTTGTTCGTATGTCATTCCAATTGCTCCCATATAAGTAGGGTAGGTATCTCCGTAACTTGGATAAAACAAATCAAATCGTTCTTTAGTAAAATATCTCCAGCCATTTTTATCAAAATATTTTGCATGGTTTTTACCAATTTCTATTTGAAAATTACGCTGCCAGTCTGTAATAACCTCATGAAAAGGTTCTGATGCTGGAGCAAAATAATAAGGATTATTTATGCCTTGTTCATGGAAATCCACATGAATTTGTGGCATCCATTTATTGTATATTTTTAGACGTTGTTGTGTTTCAACTTGTGTTGCCCAAGCCCAATCTCTGTTTAAATCAAATAAATAATGGTTAGGTCTTCCACCAGGCCATGGTTCGTGATGTTCAGAGGCATCAGGATTTGTATTGTAGGGTGTGCTTTTTGTTTGGTTATACCAATTAACATATCTCTCTCTTCCGTCTGGGTTTATACACGGATCTATTATTACGATGGTATTTTTTAACCAATCTTGTTTTTTTGTGATTAAAGTATATAATGTTAGCATTGCAGCTTCTGTACTTGAAGCTTCATTACCATGTACGTTGTAACTTAGCCAAACAATACCAATTTTGGAATTAGCATTACCTTTTAGAATACCAGTTCTTTTTAAATTATCTTTTCTAATTTCTTCTAAGTTATTGATATTTTCTTCTGAAGATATATAAGACACATACAAAGGTCTGTTTTCATTTGTTTCACCATATTTTTCAAGTTTAACATTTTTAGAAGTGTTACTTACATAATTAAAATAATCTATAACCTTTGAATGTCTTGTAAAATGTGAGCCAAGTTCATAGCCTAAAAATTCAGCAGGAGATTTTAAATTTTGTGAATAAATGGAGACAATACTAAAAAAACAGATAGTAATAATTGTAAAAATACTTTTTTTCATTAGAGATATGTTTAAGTTCCAAATGTAGAAAAATATTCTATATAATTTTAGTTAAAAAAATGTTAGATATTTTGTGCAATTTAAACAGAAAGCATAAATTGTTTACTTTTAACAAAAAGTAAATTTTTAATAAATGGATAATAATTTTAAGGAGGGGTATGATTTTGAAAATCATTGGAATAATGCTTATCAAAAAACACCTGTAAATAAATTAGGGTGGTATGAAAAAGAGTCAACACCTTCTTTAGAGTTGATAGCATTGTGTAATTTATCAAAAAATGCACAAATTTTTAATGCAGGAGCAGGAGCTAGTATATTGATTGAACAGTTATTAAATGAAGGGTATTCCAATCTTGTGGTAAATGATATTTCATCATCAGCATTAATTGAATTAAAAAATAATTTAGAAAATCACAAAAATTCTCAAGTTCAGTTTATTGTTGATGATTTAACCAATCCAACAGAATTATTAAAGTTAAAGGATGTTGATTTGTGGCATGATAGAGCTGTTTTACATTTTTTTACTACGCAGCAACAACAAAATTCATATTTTAATTTGTTAAAAAAGGTTGTTAAACCAAAAGGGCATGTAATTTTAGCCGAGTTTAATTTAGAAGGAGCAAAAAAATGTAGTGGATTAGATGTTTTTAATTACAATGAAAAGATGCTCCATGAACGATTAGGAGAAGATTTCGAATTGTTAAAATCTTTCAATTATACCTATACACAACCATCAGGAGGTTTAAGAGAATATGTTTATACATTATTTCAAAGAAAAAATTAAGTTTTAATGAAAATACATCATATTCCTTTTCGTGATACTGGTTATTTTTCAAATTTGATTTGTGATTATTTAGATGAAAAGTCAAGTTTAAAAAACTTTTACCAAAACTATCCAGATATTGAAGGTTTTAAAAGTCAAATTAAATTAAAACAGGACTTTTTTAAAAGTAAAAAAAGAGAAGTTCTAGTGGATGCACTTACAAAGCAAAGTAAAAACATTGACATAAGTGCGTTAACAACTAAAAATATAAATCTTTTAAAAAACCCAAATACGTTTACCATAACAACAGGACATCAATTAAATATTTTTACAGGTCCTTTGTATTTTTTGTATAAAATTATTACAGCAATTAATTTAACAAAAACGTTAAAAAAAGAGTTTCCTTCATACAATTTTGTACCTGTATATTGGATGGCTACTGAAGATCACGATTTTGATGAAATTAACTACTTTAACTTTAAAGGAAAAAAAATAGCTTGGAATATAGAAAGTAACGGTGCTGTTGGAAGATTGAAAACATCAGGGTTTGATATTGTCTTTGAAGAATTTTCTAAGTTGTTAGGTAATTCGGAAAATGCTATTTATTTGAAAGAATTATTTAAGAAAGCCTATTTAAAGCAACATAATTTAACAAGTGCAACACGTTATTTGGTAAATGAACTTTTTGGGATGTATGGTTTGGTAATTATTGATGGTGATGACATTCAATTGAAAAAACAATTTACTCCAATAATCAAAGAGGAATTGTTACACAACACGTCATTTAAGGAAGTTTCTGATACAAACAAGAAGTTACAAGAAAATTACAATGTACAGGTCAATCCAAGAGAAATTAACTTATTTTATCTAGATGAAAACTTACGTGAACGCATTATTTTTAAAAAGAATCAATACATAATAAATAATACCAACATTGTTTTTTCTAAAAGTGAAATTTTAAAAGAAGTTTCTGAACATCCAGAACGATTTAGCCCCAATGTTATTATGCGACCATTGTACCAAGAAACTATTTTACCAAACCTTTGTTATATAGGTGGAGGTGGAGAATTGGCATATTGGTTTCAACTAAAAAAATATTTTGATACTGTAAATGCTATTTTTCCAATTTTGCTATTGAGAAGTTCAGTGTTGTTAATAACAGAAAAACAACTAACTAAGAGTAGTAAACTACATATATCTTTACCAGAATTATTTTTAAAACAAGAGCAGCTTATTTCAAAAAAAATAAAAGAAATCTCAGAAATTAAAATAGATTTTTCTATCCAAAAAGAATTTTTACAACAACAGTTTAATGAGCTGAAAGAGCTTGCAAAACAAACAGATGTTTCTTTTTTAGGAGCCGTAAATGCACAAGAAAAAAAACAACTAAATGGGCTTGATTATCTTGAGAAACGGCTTTTAAGAGCTCAAAAACGTAAACTTTTAGACATTGTTGAAAGAATTAAAATATTACAAGATGATTTATTCCCAAATCAAAGTTTAGAAGAAAGAACACGTAATTTTTCAGAGATGTACTTAAAATTAGGAGATAAGTTTATACCAATGTTAATAGGTGCAATACAGCCTTTACAACTTGAGTTTAGCATTATTGAATATTGAGTTTATTTAGTAAATTGTATTGTTAAAATATATCAAATGAAAGAAGAAAATACGAAATTTAGTTATTATTTTGATTTTATGAAAAAATCACCTCATTTTTCAGGTTTGAGAGATGAGGTCATTGTAGAAATGTTGAATAATTTTCATATAGAAACTTGGAAAAAGCGAGGCGTGCCATTTGATAATCAAAAAACTAAAAAAAATTTATACCTCATAATAAAAGGAAGAGTAAAAGTTTCTCAAATTAATAAAAATACAGGAAATGAATATATAATTGAGATTTTAGATTCAGGTAATATTTTTGATGTAATTTGTTTGTTAGATGGACAAGAACATCAGGTTTTTACAGAAGCTTTAGATGAAGTTGAAGCTCTTGTGGCTCCTATGGATTTAGTAAAACAGTGGATTTCTAAACATCCCGAATTTAATAAAACATTGTTACCATATTTAGGTGAACAATTGCGCTTTTTTGAAGAAAGTGCAACAGATTTAGCCTTGTTAAATACTTGGTCTAGAACAGTAAAATTATTTACAAGTCATATTACCAATACAAAACACCATTCATCATCATTAAAGCTTATTAACAACCTTTCTCATACAGAACTTGCCAATATGATTGGAAGCGCTCGTAATGTTTTAAACAGGCATCTTCAAAAACTAAAAGATGAGAATATTATTAAAATAGATAGAAATCATATAAAAATAAAAGATACAGAGGCGTTACTTAATAAGTTTAAAGCAGGGAATAATTAAATTGTATAAAATCACATCACTATTTTAGAGCTTTTAATTATTATAAATTAATTTTAAGATGAACAGGGCAGTGGTCAGATCCCATAAATGTTGAAAGTATTTTAACCACTTTAATTTTATCAATAATATTTTTACTAACCAAAACATAATCAATACGCCATCCAGTATTTCTAGCTCTGGCATTAAAACGATAACTCCAATAGGTGTATGAAACATCGTTGGGATGTAAATACCTGAATGAGTCTATAAACCCATTGTTAATAATGGTATCAAATCCATCAATTTCAATTTGAGTATAGCCCGCAGTTTTATTATAGTTGGATTTGTCATTTTTTAAATCAATTGAACGGTGAGCAACATTAAAATCACCACAAATAATAACAGGCTTTACTTTATTTAAATTTTTTAAATAAGCTAAAAAATCAGTATCCCATTTTTTTCTATATGATAATCGCTTTAATTGTTGACCAGCATTTGGAACATAAACATTGACAATATAAAAATTTGTGTACTCGGCACATTGTATTCTTCCTTCAGTATCATGTTCCTCAATCCCCATATCATTTACTATTTTAACAGGTTTCTTTTTGCAAAGTATTGTGGTGCCAGAATACCCCTTTTTTTCGGCTGCATTATAATATATATGATAATTACCAGCTAAAGGAGCAAGTGCTTTTTCAACTTCTTTATTCTGAGCTTTGGTTTCTTGTAAGCAAAGTATATCAGGATTCAATTTTTCTATAGTATTAAAAAAATCCTTTTTAACAATTGCTCTAATACCATTTACATTCCAAGTAATAATATCCATAACGTAATTTATAATTGCACCAAATTAAACAAAAGAAATAATACGAATATTTTTTCAGATAAATAAAGTTATTGCTATAAAAAAATGTGATTAAATTTAAATAACTCATTTCTTTTTTAACAAAAAATTATGTTTTAAAGATGATTTGTGCTACAAAAGTGGTGGATATCACCTTTGTTTTGCACATAACTTTGTACCATAATTTTTTAGATACATTTTGTCTAATACTTAAATTAAAATAATGAAAAATGAGGTTACAGTTGCTGTATGCAACACGCATCAAGAAGCCGAACAAGTTGTTAAGAAATTACAACAGCTTGGTTTTAACATGAAGAAACTTTCCATTATTGGTAAAGATTATCATGAAGAAGATAAAGTTGTAGGATATTATAACACAGGAGATGCTATAAAGAGTTGGGGAAAAGCAGGAGCCTTTTGGGGAGGATTATGGGGCTTTATTTTAGGAGCAGGATTCTTTATCGTCCCTGGCATTGGCCCTTTAGTAATGGCAGGTCCTTTTGTATCGGCATTTGTTGGAGGATTAGAAGGAGCTTTTGTGGTTGGTGGCGTATCAGCACTTGGAGGAGCTTTATTTAGTATAGGTATTCCAAATAATAGTATTTTAAAATATGAATCTGACTTAAGAGCAGATAAATATTTAGTTATAGCTCACGGAACTTCAGAAGAAGTTAATAATGCAAGAGAAATTATCTCAGATTCTTTACCTGCAGTTGAAGTGAGCATTCATCATTAAAACAAATAATTAAATCTTAAAAATCAACAAAATGAAAAACACAATTAAATCTTTTGTACTGTTTAGTACAATTATTATTGCTTTTACTTCTTGTCAAACTCAAGGTAAAAAAGCACCTAACAAACTATTAAATAATGAAATAGCAATTGAACAACCAGCAACTCTTGAAATGTCTGAAGACAGTATTATAATTAAATCTCAGATGAAAGCAATGCAAAAAGTTAAGGAAGCAAGAGAAAAAGTAGCTACAGAAGCCATTCAAACCATAGTTAAAACTCAAAGTGCCGTACAGCTTCTGTCAACTAAAAATGTTAGTAAAGCAACAAAACAACTTAAAGAAGTATCAAGTGAAATTGAAGCTATTGTAAAAAAATATCCAAAATTAGATTTGTTACCTATTGATGTTAGTGTAAAAACAAACGATTTAATTACAGATATAAGTACAGTTAAACAAGTTACCAAAGATGCTGAAAAAGCATTGAAAAATGAACAGTTACAGGAAGCAAGAGCCTTGCTTTCAAAACTAACAAGTGAAATTAATATAACTACCGTAAATGTTCCATTAGTAACTTACCCAAGAGAAATTAAAAGAGCACTAAAATTAATAGATCAAGGTAAAGTAAGTGAAGCCGAAACAGTGTTAGTTACTACATTAAATGCTCTTGTTATTGAAGAAAATAAATTGCCTATACCAATGCTTCAGGCTGAGGTGTTAATTGATGAAGCTATGGCAAGGCATTTAGAAGATAGAACAGAAAATAGTGCAATTGTAATTAACTTATTAGAGAATGCAGATTATCAATTAAAACTAGCCGAAGTATTGGGTTATGGAAACAAAGATAAAATGTATAAAGAGCTTCGTAATGATATTAAATTGTTGAAAAAATCAGCAAATTCAGATAAAGATTTAAAAGAATTATTTAACAAACTAAAACTAAAAGTAAAAACCTTTAGAGAAAGGTTGTTCCTAGTTTCTTAAGGGAAACTGAAACATCAATTTTTAAAGTGAATAAGTAAATAATATTAATTTTTAAACATTTAAATTATGAAAAAAACAATTGTAGGGCTATTATTGGTAGGGTTTGTATTTCAATCTTATGCCCAAGACGTGCTATTTGAAGCAAAATTAAAAAAGGAAGAAGTTCCAAGTGTAATTATTGAAAATATTGAAGAAGACTATCCAGATTTTATTGTGGATGAATATACAGCAGTACCATTAGAATTTATTGAAAGTGATGTTATTGTAGATAGAAATATCAATTCAAATGATGATTACAGTACATACCAAGTAACACTTAAAGGAAAAGGGGAAATACTTGTAGCAACATATAACAAAAATGGTGAATTATTAAGTACAGTTGAACATGGTAAAAATGTTGAACTTCCAAAAGCAGTAGCTCATACCTTAGCAATAACCTATCCTGGATGGAATTTAATAAAAGATCACTATAAAATGATTCATTACAAAGGTCTTAATAAACATGAACGCTATAAAATAATTCTTGAAAATAGTGGTAAAAAAATAAGAGTTTACACTGATGCCAATGGAAAATTCTTAAAAGCATTGTAAAAGTAAAAGGTAGATATAAATAACTTAAAATAAAGTTAGGTTTAAGTTTTGTAAGGAAAAGATGAAAATTAGACAATCATCTTTTCCCTACTTTAAAAAATAGAGTTAAATATAAATTAATAGCGTTATGACTTACTTTAAAAAATTAATAGAGGAGAAAGATAAAAGTATTTTATTTTATCACAAAAAGAAAGATATTAAGGCTCTAGAAATAGTTTTATCAGAATTAAATAAAGAGCATACAGCGTTAAAAGAGAATTTAAATGAGATTGTTTATTTGTTGACGCTAATAGATAAACACAAAATAAAAATTACAAGAAAAGAGGATGAACAATCAAGCAAACATGAAAAAGAAATAGGAAAATGGTTGCAAAGTTTGAAAGATATTTTTGAAGGTTTTCACAATACATCCACTGAAGATTTAAATAAAGAAGAAATAGATTTTATAAAGCTCGAAAACACAAAACTTTTAGAGGAGAAGAAAAATTTAGAACGCCAGCTAAAATATATAAATAACATTATTTCTAAAACTACAGTATTATTAACCGACGTAAGAAATGAATTTTGTAAAAAAATAACAAAAGGGTATGATATTGTTGCTGTGGCCAAAAAATTAGCAGAAAAATATGGTGATAAAGTGGTTGGGACATATTTCTCAGGTCGAAAAGAAATCATTTTATTTTTAGAGAAAACATTTAAAATAAATAAGATAAGATCCAAAGAGTTGATAGATCTGTTAGAAAAAAGTAATACCATAAAATTTAAAATTGATATTCCTGAGAATGATGTATTCTACTATTACAAAGATTATGGATTTGCTGATGAATTTGTACCTATAATTGGAGCCTGGCATATAAACGTTTAATAAATTAAAAAATAAATATAATGGAAAATTTTATAAAATTAATTCAAGAAAAAGATAAAGAAATAACCAGTTCTGATATGAATAAAGAATTAAAAAACTTTGAAAAAATATTGGAGAAATTAGAAGTTGAGCACACTCAAATAAAAGAAGATATTTCAACCATTGATTATTTATTGGATTTAATAGATAAATACCCCATAGAAGTTGAATCTAATGAGGTGTTAAATGAAAAAAAAGCTTCAAAAAAATGGCTAAATGAGTTAGAGAGTACTTTTGAAAAATTTCATTTAATGCACTCAGATAAGGTTTCGAATAATGATATTGAGTATTTAAAAACTGAAAAATTAAAACTGTTAGCTGAAAAATCAAGATTGGAAAAAGAGCATAAAAATTTACATGATTTAATTGCAAAAACAACAATTCAATTGATGGAAGTACGTGAGGCTGTTTGTAAAGTTTTATCGAAAGGACATTCGATCTCAGATGTTGGAGAGAAACTGATGGAGCATTTTGGTAAAAAAATAAGCAATGAATTTAGCTATGGCTCAGGTAGACGAAAAATTATTAGATTTTTAGAGGATACTTTTTTAATTAATAAAATTCAATCAAAAGGAATATTTGAGATATTAGAAAAAAGTAAAATTTTAAATTTCAGGCTCGAATTTCCAAAAAATAATATATTATTTCAAAATAAAGATTTAGCAAGCTATGCTAATGGATATATTCCTTTGGTTAGCAATTGGTATATTAACTCATAAATATTTCATAATGTTACAACAAATAGAATCTCAAAGAGTAGATACGTTGGTTTATGAATTAGACGAATTTATAATAAAAGATGAAATTGATGTTATTGATAAAGGTATTGAGTTTATGTTATCTGAAGTTGACAAAGTAAATTTAATGATTTGTATCAATGCAAAAGGAGAAAGCTTTGGTGCTTTTATTAAAGAATTTCAAGTAGGTGTTAAATATTGGAATAAGCTTCATAAAATTGCTTATGTAGCTGATAAAAGGAACTGGGGAATACTGGTTGCTATTGATGATTTCTTTACGAAATTTAAAGAAAAATATTTTGATATTGAAGATATGGATAGTGCCTGGAATTGGCTTAAAGAGGATTAAAGGACACTATCCCGTAAAGTGTGTAAACTTAAAATCATAGGGTTCAATTTTTCAGAGTTGAATCCTATTTTCAAATATAGTTAAAAACTGGTTTAAAATTATGCCCCAGTTTCTAATTGGCATTGTCCA
>JAKIVA010000066.1 GCA_021647265.1 Lutibacter sp. | reverse complement strand
ACTTGGAGGTAGTAAACTTAATTGATCTTGATTATAAGTCTTGAATACTGCTTTTGATTTCATTCCATGAAAATAATCAATCTCTTGCTTTTTTCCAAAAAAAAAGACTGCCTTTTCAGACAGCCTCATTTTTTAAACTTACACAGTTTATGTGATACTGCTAAACTTATTTTAAAACTTCATTAATAAGCTTGTCTGTACTTCCACTAGGCTCTGTAATATGTAAAAAATGTGCTAATGTGGGTGCAATACTTGTGATTGTGTAGTATTTGTTTGATTTTCCTTTTTGAATTCTATTTCCGTAGAATATCAATGGAACATGTGTATCATAATTATACCCAGACCCATGAGAAGTGCCTTTTTTAGAATGCCTAATAGTTGAAGGTTCTAATGAAAAAAGAATATCTCCAGATAACTTTTGATTATAGCCGTTTTGAATTGTTTGTAAAATACCTGAGGTAAAACTTGTTGTTTGCAGAGTGTGTGCAGTTACAGTTTTATAAACTTTGTCGAAATTTATTATTTCATCAGCAATAATTTGAGATACATGGTGTACATTTAGATTTAAAGATTTTATTTTTTCTTTATTTAAGAAAATTTGATAATTTGAAATGTTTTCAACCAATTCATTTGAATTAAAATATTCTAAAGTAATTTCATCTACAAATTTTTCAAATCCTTTTGAATCAAAATAACCTCCAGGTATTTTTAATGAGTTTAAATATGCAGGTACAGGAACCACAGCGTGGTCGGCTGTTAAAAATAGTGTGTAATTATTTTTACCAACGTGACTATCTAAAAAATTCAATAGCTTTTCAAGCTCTCTATCTAATCTAATATAAGTGTCTTCGAGTTCAATAGCATTTGGGCCAAATAAATGACCAACATAATCTGTACTCGAATAACTAATAGTTAAAAAATCTGTAAACGTTGTTTTTCCAAGGTTCTCACCAATAATAGTTGCTTCTGCAAAGTCAGTTGTAATAGAATTCCCTTGAGGTACAGCCTTCAATAAATCGTAGTTATTATTTAATTTTCTCAATTTTGCCAAATTATAAGGGAAAGTAGGAGTGTCTTTGCCTTTAAACAAACCTTCATAAGGGTTATTGTCGGTTAAAGATTCAGTATAAGTTGAAATGTCGTAGTAGGTATTCCAAGTTTCATTTAAATAGGTATTTGCTTTTCCAGAGTTGTTAAATGCAATTACCCAGCTAGGAAGTTCATTCATATAAAAAGTACTAGAAATAAATTTACCTTCATTATTGCCTTCAAACCAATAAGCAGCAGTTGCTGTATGACCAGCAGGTAAAATAGCAGCTCTATCTTTTATAGCAATACCAATTGTTTTACCTTTCATATTTTGAGCTAATCGAAGCTGATCAGTTATAGTAGTTGTTAGTATTCTTTGAGGAGATTTATTACCTCCAGATTTTGCACCTACAGTACTGTATCTATCATCATCGGCACAATAAATATATTTTTTACTAAATTTATCATACCAATTATTTGAAATAATACCGTGGGTAGCAGGTGTGGCACCTGTGTAAATTGATGTATGCCCAACCGCAGTATATGTAGGGATATAATTAAAATGTACATTTTCTAAATTGTAACCTTCATTTATCAATCTTTTAAAGCCTCCCTCACCATATTTATTATAAAATTTGATTAAATAATCATAACGCATTTGGTCAACTACAATACCAATAATTAATTTTGGATTTATTTGTTGAATATTATTTGGTGAAGAACTGGTTGGAATGGTTGAAGATGTAGTTGTAGTTTTAGATTTAATAGCAATACATTGTACTAAACTTAAGCTTATAAATATTAAAAAAATTAGTTTCTTCATTTGAATTAAAAAGTTACAATTTATAGAGTTCAAAATTACTTTATTTTTAGTATTTAAAATGATTTTTATGTTACAAAAACATTATTAGGTAGTATTAATTTAATATTTTAGCCAAAAAGAAAATAAAATGAACTACTTAAAGCATATTGGAAAGTATTTTATTATGCTAAAACAGGTTTTTAGAAAACCTCAAAAATGGTCAGTATTTAGAGAAGTTTTATTTAGAGAGATTGAAGATTTAGGTTTAAAATCAATGGGCATTATTATGTTTATTTCTTTTTTTGTAGGAGGTGTTGTTGCTATACAAACAGCTATGAATATTGAGAGCCCTTTTATACCAAAATATTTAATAGGTTTTGCGGCGAAAAGATCTATGATTTTAGAATTTGCACCAACTTTTATGTCCATAATTTTAGCGGGAAAGGTAGGGTCTTATATAGCATCAAGTATTGGAACTATGAGAGTTACTGAGCAAATTGATGCCCTTGAAGTCATGGGGATAAACTCTTTAAATTATTTAATTTTACCAAAAATTATTGCAGCACTTTTCTTTTACCCATTGTTAATTTTATTAGCGATGTTTTTAGGGATACTAGGAGGGTATTATGCAGGAATTTTAACTGATTTATTTTATAGTGAAGATTATATTTATGGAATTCAGTTAGATTTTGACCCTTATTATATAAAATATGCACTAACTAAAACAGTAGTTTTTGCCTTTGTAATTGCTACTATCCCTGCATATCATGGGTATTATGTTAAAGGAGGCTCCTTAGAAGTTGGAAGAGCAAGTACACAAGCTGTGGTTTGGACTAGTATTGTTATTATTTTATTAAACTACTTTTTAACTCAAATGATTTTAGGATAAATGATTGAAGTAACAGATTTATATAAAGAATTCAATGGTGTTCCTGTTTTGAAAGGTATTTCAACAACATTTGAAAAAGGAAAAATAAACATGATTATTGGGCAAAGCGGATCGGGTAAAACAGTTTTTTTAAAATGTTTGCTTGGGTTATTTGTTCCAGAAAAAGGGGTAATTTGTTTTGATGGAAGAAAACATACTGAACTTAGTATTAAACAGCAACGACAATTAAGAAAGGAAATAGGAATGGTTTTTCAAGGAGGTGCTTTGTATGATTCTTTGACAGTTGAAGAAAATATAATGTTTCCTTTAAAAATGTTTACAAAAAATCAGCCTTCAGAAATGTTAGATCGTGTAAATGCAGTTTTAAAAAGGGTAAATTTAGAAAATGTAAATAAAAAGTTTCCAGCTGAATTATCTGGAGGTATGCAAAAACGTGTTGCCATAGCAAGAGCAATTGTGATGAATCCAAAGTATTTATTTTGTGATGAACCTAATTCCGGTTTAGATCCTATTACAGCTACTGTTATTGATAATTTAATTCAGGAAATTACGAAAGAATACCAGATGATAACTATTATTAATTCACATGATATGAATTCTGTTATGGAAATTGGTGAAAAAATTGTTTTTTTGAAAAATGGAGTTAAAGCGTGGGAAGGAACTAATAAAGATATTTTTAAAACTGAAAATGAGGTGGTTGTAGATTTTGTGTATTCATCTAATTTATTTAAGAAAGTTAAAGAGGCTTATTTAAATGAAACAAAATAGAAAAGAAGTTTGTTTTTGTAAAATTTACAGTTATATTTGCACCCGCTAAAAAGAAAAAGAATGACCTGGTAGCTCAGTTGGTAGAGCACCTCCCTTTTAAGGAGGTGGTCCTGGGTTCGAGCCCCAGCCAGGTCACTATTATGACTGTAAATTTTATAGGCGAGAAGTTTATGCTGAGCGTAGTCGAAGTAAGCCACAGTCAGGTCACAAAAACTTCTCAAAAATGAGGAGTTTTTTTTAAATTTCGGTGAGATACTCAAGTGGCCAACGAGGGCAGACTGTAAATCTGCTGCGCAAGCTTCGAAGGTTCGAATCCTTCTCTCACCACAAAAAAAGCAAACCATTTGGTTTGCTTTTTTCTTTTATAAATTACTCGGTTTTAACAACAATAGTATCTAGATTTAGACGTGTTTTTAGCCACTTTTTTAGTAATAGCTTCTGTTGAGAAATATTTGGAACAGAGTCATACCACCTTGTGTTAAAAACGGTAATAGTGTCAATTGTATTAAAATTTGTTTTTATCATTTTAGCATAGCTTAAATTTGATAAACCATTATAATTAATCTGCGCTTCTTTGCTAATTTGAAGAAAAGGGATTTGATTTTTGTAATAATTGGATAATTCAGTTTCTAATAATTTAATTTTTTCTTCTTTCTCCTTAATGGATTCATCTCTTGAAGAAATTATTTTTTGATTATGAGTATATAAATCACTTAAGTTTTTTACTTCATTACGTAAATCAGAATCATCTATACCTTGCTGTAAAATTAATTTTGTATTATTTAAACCATACTCAGGTAGTTTAGCAATCCAATAATCTTTATCTTCTTTAGAAAGTTTGTTACCATAAATAATAAGCTTTATGCTTCTGTTTTTATAACTTATATTTTTATCTTCTTCGTCAATAATGCTAATTTTACTCTTTTTAACATCATTAATAAAGTGTTGGGCAGCCCGTTTAAACTGGTTTTCTTTAAATAAATTAAAAAACAAAAAAATACTCCCAGCAAAAACTATGAGTGCTACAAAAGAAGCTGTTCTTGCGATACGTTTTCTTTTAGTTGAATTAATATATTTAACCATAGGAAACCGTAAAAATTTAACAATCATAAATGTAGCCAAAGCAATAAAAATGGTATTGATAGTAAACAAAAACATAGCTCCTCCAAAATAACTCAAATTCCAAGTTGCTAATCCGTAACCGGCTGTACAAAGTGGTGGCATTAGAGCAGTTGCAATGGCTACACCAGCAATGGTATTGGTTTGTTCGCTCCTTCTACTCAAGGCAATTATCAAAGCTAAACCACCGGCAATGGCTATAAAAACGTCTCTTACATCTGGTGCGGTTCTTGCTAAAATTTCAGGAGTTTCATCTCTAAAAATAGGAATTAAAAAGAATAGAAATGAAGTTGCTAAACTCAATCCAATCATAACTCCTAAATTTATTAAGGAACGCTTTAAAGTATCAATATCATTAATACCAATAGATAAACCAACGCCTAAAATAGGACCCATTAAAGGAGAAATAAGCATAGCTCCAATAACAACAGCGGTAGAGCTAATATTTAATCCTATTGAAGCTATTAAAATTGAAAAAACAAGTACCCATGCTGTATGCCCTTTCATAGAGATATTCCCTTTAATATCTTCAATGGTGCCTTTTTTATCTGTATCAAGTCTGATATCTAATAATTCAAAAATAAATTGTTTTATGGTATGCCAAGCTCCTTTAACTTCATCTTTAGTAGGAGAGCCATTTACAACTGAATTTTGTTCGGACTTATTAGATTCTATATTTTCCATTTTCAAATTGTTTAAATAAATTCATCTCCAAATTTAGTTCTTACGTCTTTTGTGATCTCTTTTATTTCCTGCTCTTTACTTTTCGGACAAATAAGTAATACATCATCTTTTTCAACTACGATAAAGTCATTTAATCCTTGAATTACAACGCGTTTTCCAGATTGAGTTCGTACAATATTATTTTTAGCCTCTCTGTAAATTACATTTCCGCCAATGGTTGCATTTTGCTGTTTATCTTTTTCTAATTTATTGTAGAGAGATCCCCAAGTTCCAAGGTCATTCCACCCAAATTCAACAGGTAGAACATGTACTTCTGAGGCTTTTTCTAAAATTCCAAAGTCAATAGAAATATTTTCTGAAAAAGCGTAATTTTCTTTTATGAAAGCAACTTCTAAAGAAGTGTTATAACTCTCTTTTCCTTTAGAAAACAAGGCATACATTATTGGTAAATGAGTTTTAAAAGCTGTAATAATACTTTTCACATTCCATACAAAAATGCCAGCATTCCAAAGGTAATTTCCTTCTTCAATAAATTGTTTTGCTTTTTCTAAATTAGGTTTTTCAGTAAAATTAATAACTTTTTTAATGCTACCTTTTGAATGGTTGTATTGAATATAGCCATACCCTGTGTTTGGTGAGGTCGGTTTAATTCCTAGAGTCATTAAAGCATCATTTTTATCACAAAAATCAAATGAAGTTTGTATATTTTTTAAAAATTCTTTTTCATCGCTAATGGAATGATCAGATGGTGCAATAACCATAATTCCATCAGGATTTTTACTGTAAATTTTTAAAGCACTATACAAAATACAAGGTGCAGTATTTCTCATAGCTGGCTCTAACAATAATTGTTTTGAGCTAACCTCTGGAAGTTGTTCTTTTACTAAATTTTCATACTTTTTGTTGGTAGCAATTAAAATATTCTCTGAAGGAATTAAATTTTTAAAACGGTTGAAAGTTTGTTGTATTAATGTATTGCCAGTACCTAATAAATCATGAAATTGCTTTGGGAATTGTTGGGTGCTTATTGGCCAAAAACGAGACCCAACTCCGCCAGCCATAATAACAGCATAATAATTTTTATTCATCTTGTTATTTTAAAATAATTACTTCAGCATTTTGATTGAATAAATAGGTTTTGTTACTATCCAATTCAATACACTCAAATCTAGTTCTTCTTTTATTCCCTTTTTTGTAAGATTTATTATTGAACGTAAAAATACTTCCATGTTGTAGTTCAAATATAAAATTCTTTCCTGACATTTCATCATACTGTTTTAAGGCATACGTTAAATAAACGTCTGAGCCCGTACTTGCTTTTGGGTTTTTCAGGTAATTTGCTAGCACAGAAAGTACATTGTTAGGAAAAATAGTTGGTTGTAAAAAAGGGAGCATTAAAAGCTGAAAATTTTGCTTCCATTCAATACCATGAGGTTTTACTATTTTATGAGATTTGTATGTAATTAAATGGGCAATTTCGTGAATTAGCGTTAGTAGAAATTGATATTTATTTAGATTTTTATTTAGTGTAATTTGAAGAGAACCGTTCTTTAATTTTTTAAAATCGCCATGTTTTGTTATTCTATTATTTACAATTTTTATGTTAATAGGATGATTTGTTAGAATTTCATTCACTAATTTAACAGCTTCTTCAGGAATATATTTTGAAACAGTATCAATCATATATTATGGGGTTGTTGAAGAAACTTGCAATATTTTCCCGTTGTAATACTTGTTTCCATTTAATGAGAAATCAAAAATATAATGAGCCATCTCATTTGCTGAAACTGAAGCTTTATAACCGGGAAATGCTTCCTCTAACATTTCAGTTTGTACAGCGCCTAGTGCTAAAGCATTAAAAGAAATTTGTTTTTCTTTATATTCTTCAGCTAATAATTCAGTAAGTGTTATCAAAGCTCCTTTTGAAGAGCTGTAAGCTGCCAATCCAGGAAATTTTAAACTGCCTTGAATACCACCAATACTACTTATATTCACTACGTGACTTCCTTTTTTAAAGAAAGGAATTAATTGGCGAGTTAATTCGGCCACACTAAAAACATTTACATTGTAAACCTCTAAAAAATCGGAAGTGGTTAATTCTTTAAAAGGTTTGTTAATTAATTTGCCAGCATTATTTATCAAGATATCTACAGTTTTCCAATTTGATAAGATAAACGCAGTTACTTTTTCTAATTCATTTTCCTTAGATAAATCAATTGAAATAGTTGTAATATTTTTAAGGTTGAGCATTTCCAAGGGTTTTGAGTTTCTAGATAAAGCTAATACTTTATGACCATTTTTTGCAAAAAGTTGAGCTAATTCAAAACCTATTCCTCTACTAGTTCCTGTTATTATAACATTTTTCATTTTTAAAATTTATTAATAAATCAAACTTATGAATAATTTGATATATTTGGCTAAAATAAATTATTTACACTATCTAATTATGAAAAACCAAATCATTTTTTTAAGCTTCTTTTTTTTAACAACTATTTTAGTTGCTCAAAACACCTATTTGCATTGTGGGAAATTAATTGATACAAAATCGGGAAAAATTTTAAATAAAATGACTGTTGTTGTAGCAGGTAATAAAATTATAGACGTTAAAAAAGGCTATATTCCTACTAAAAATAAAGAAGATAAATTGGTTGATTTAAGGCAAAAAACTGTTATGCCCGGGTTAATTGATATGCATGTACATATTGAAATGCAAATGAGTCCCTCAATTTATTTAGATAATTACACCCTGAATGAAGCTGACGTGGCTTTTAATTCTGTTAAGTATGCTGAAGTAACGTTATTGGCTGGGTTCACTACGGTTAGAGATTTAGGAGGTACAGGTGTTAATGTATCTCTGCGAAATGCTATTAATAAGGGGAAAATTATGGGGCCAAGAATATTTTCGGCTGAAAAAGCTATAGGAACCACTGGTGGACATGCAGATCCAACAAATGGAAGTAGTAGAAAATTAATGGGAGATCCAGGACCTAAAGAAGGCGTGGTAAACAGTATCGCGGATGCAAGAAAAGCTGTAAGACAAAGATATAAGAATGGTGCGGATGTTATAAAAATTACTGCAACAGGAGGTGTTTTAAGTGTTGCGAAAAATGGGCAAAATCCTCAATTTACAATTGAAGAAATTAAGGCCATAACTGAAACTGCTAAAGATTATGGAATGCATGTAGCTGCTCACGCACACGGTGACGAAGGTATGAGGCGCGCTATTTTAGGAGGTGTTAAAACAATAGAACATGGGACTCTAATGAGTGATGAAACAATGGATTTAATGATTAAATACGATGCTTATTTGGTGCCAACAATCACAGCAGGAAAAGAAGTTTCTGATAAGGCTAAAGTAAAAGGATTTTATCCTGAGATTATTGTGCCTAAGGCTTTAGCTATTGGTCCTAAAATTCAGAATACTTTTAGAAAAGCATATAAAAAAGGCGTTGGAATTGCTTTTGGAACAGATGCAGGTGTTTATGACCACGGTAAAAATGGAAAAGAATTTGGGTATATGGTAGAAGCAGGAATGCCAGCAATGGAAACAATTCAAGCCGCTACCATTACAAATGCCAAAATTTTAAAGGAAGAAGATACTATAGGGACTATTGAAAAAGGAAAGCTAGCCGATATTATAGCTGTTGATGATGATCCAACTAAAAATATACACACTATGGAAAATGTAACTTTTGTTATGAAAAACGGAGTAATTTATAAATAGTAATTTTTTTAAATGAATACGAATGTCCTTATAGAAACAGATCGGTTAATTTTACGTGAATTCAAATTAAATGATGCACAGGCTGTTTATAATTTTGCTTCCGATGTAGAGGTTCAAGAATATACTGGAGATGCAATTTTAACTAAGTTAAACCAAGCAAAAGAGATTATCGAACATGTGTGGTTTTCTGATTATAAAAAGTATGGTTATGGTAGGTGGGCCGTTGTGTATAAACCAGAAAATAAAGTTATAGGTTTTGCAGGGTTGAAATACTTACCTGAACTAAATGAAACCGATATTGGATTTAGATTTTTACCTGAATACTGGGGAATAGGAATTGCTACTGAAGTTTCAAGAGAGATTTTAAAATACGGATTTGAGACTCTAAAATTAGAAAAAATATTAGGTATTGTTATGCCTAAAAATATAGCTTCTTTTAAAGTTCTTGAAAAATTAGGCTTTAATTTTTATAAACTTGATAGTTATGATGGTGGAGGTGAAAAATGCAACTGGTATGAAATTGACAGAGAGAGCTACCTAAAATTATATAATAACGTGAGTTCGACTTAAAAAATGTATCTGCTAAAGAAAATTACATTGATTATCAGCACTTTGTCAGGTTGAGCGCAGTCGAAACCTAGTTAAAAACCTTTCGACTGCGCTCAAGGTGATATTAGCGTTTTAATTTTATATTTAACATGTTGATTGTCTGTAATTAAAGTGGATTATTACGTTGAACTCAGGTTAATAACAAAATCATGTTATAAAAAGAAGTATAAAAAAGAATAGCCACTTTCTATTTACAAAAGTAGATTTTCACTAAAAAAAAATACTATTTCATCTCTTTTGGTAGGGAAATCACTAAATATTTTATATAAAATAATTCTTAACTACTATTGTTCAGCATTTGTTGAATACTGGTAGTTTTTATTTTTCAGCAAAAGTTAGACTCAAAATTAATAGAAACACCCTATTGGGTCTAAGGGTACTTAAAATTTAATAATTATGAAAAAACTAGTGTTTATTCTAACATTATTTGTGACAACATTATCGTATTCACAACTAGTCACTTTTGAAGAATTCACAGCATCTGAAAAACAAAAAAAAGTAAAACTTGATTCTTATCAAGCTAAAAATGATCAAGTATTTAAAATTGGAGATAAAATTACTATAGGGCATCCATCAAAGAGTAATGACACATACCTTAATGTTGCAATGAATGATTTAGGAACGCTTAAAACTTTGGGTATTAGTGTAAAAGGATTCGAAGCTGAAATTAAAAAATTTAAAATATATGGTACTAAACGGACAAGCTATTATGTTGTTGCCGTTACCAAAAGTATGGATGGATTTTCAAATTTTTGGATAGCAATTGAAGATGCAATAAAAGAAGGAGAAATTGAAACCACAGGGATAAATAGGGAAGAAGCTATTGCTAAACTCAAAGAAACAAAAGACTTATTTGATTTGGATATAATTACTCAAGAAGAATATGAAAAAGTAAAAAAAGAATTAACGCCAATAATTATGAAAAATTAAGTAAAATCAATAACCCATAACAATGTTTAACCCATATAAGTAAAGGACGTTATTAAGTACTTAGTAATCAATTTAAATATTTTTAACAACTATTAATAAATAATCTTTAAAAATTAAACAAATGAAAAAAATTATTATCCTAACAGCTTTTATTATAAGCACATTTACAACTATTAATGCCCAGCAATTAAACGAGGGAAATTCTATGATAAATATTGGTGTTGGACTTAGTTCTTATTTTGCATCAGGTACCGGTTACAGTACTACTCTACCACCCGTAGAAGGGTCTTATGAATTTATGATTACTGAAAATATTTCAATAGGAGGGTTTGTTGGAGCTTTCGGTTCAGAATACAAAACAAATTATGATTTAGCTTATAATTTTAGATCAAAATTCTCTTATATACACGGTGGTGGTTTAGGTAATTATCACTTTGTTAATGATGATAAGTTCAATGCGTATGTTGGGGCAAGACTTGGATATGTTAATGTATCAACTTCAAGTGATAGCAATGATAACGAATTGGACGATTTATTAAACGACTTGAATTTTACTACTTCAGGATTGTTATACGGAATTCAACTAGGTGGAAGATATTTTGTATCTGATAAAATTGCTATAAATGCTGAACTTGGTTATGGTATTTCAGTATTAAAAGTTGGTGTAACATTTAAACTTTAATAACCATGAAAAAAATTACAAAAACACTACTTATAATAGGAGTATTCTTACTAAGCATCTCTTGCTCTAATAATGATGATGATGATGAACTGGCAGTATCTTCTTTTAACCCTCCGAGTTGGATTATTGGCACTTGGTTAGATAAAACAGAGCCAGAGTGGGCACAAGTAGGAGGTTATAAATTTACAAGCGATAATATAATTGATTTAAATGCCGATGGTGTTGAAATTTTAAACTATAAAGAAGGTCTTCAAATGGGTATTGATAGTGGTTTAACAACTATAGAAGAAATAATAACCAG
>JAKIVA010000011.1 GCA_021647265.1 Lutibacter sp. | reverse complement strand
TTAGATTGTAGTACTTTCATATCATTGTTTTATTGCATCACCAATTTAGGTGAAAAACAACAAGCCGCAAAGCGTTATTTATAAATACTTTGCGGCTATTTTTAACTCTATCTTACGGATGTAAGAAATTATCGGGATGTTTCAGGTTCTCATAATGATTGATAATCCGTATGATGGGATTCTGAAATAAACCTACCTGCCGGTCAGGCAAGTTCAGAATGACGAATTTTGTACCTTTTCAGACAACCTCTGTTTTTTATTAGACACACTATTTCACAACCTCTTTCTATATTTATAATAACTTTAACATTTCTTTACTTGGCATTTTTTTATATTTAGTGATTAAATAAAAATCAACAAAAAACCAACCAAATGAAAAATTTAACTTTACTTATTCTTTTTGTTTCATTTACTACTTTTTCTCAACAATTTGATATAGCTAAATTCAAAGATATTAAAACCCGATCTATTGGCCCTGCTGGTATGAGCGGTAGAATTACAGCCATTGATGTAGTTACTAAAAGTCCTAATATCATATATGTTGGTTCTGCTTCAGGTGGATTGTGGAAATCCGAAAGTAGTGGCATTAACTGGAAACCTATTTTTGATAAGTATGGCCCAATGTCAATAGGTTCAATTGCAATTCAACAAAGTAACCCTGATGTTATTTGGATTGGAACCGGAGAAGGGAACCCAAGAAATAGCTTAACTGGCGGTTACGGCTTATACAAAAGCTTAGATGCTGGTAAAACATGGAAATTAATGGGTTTAGAAAAAACACGTAATATTCATAAAATTATAATTGATAAAGACAATCCTAATACCGTTTACGTTGGAGCAATTGGTTCCCCTTGGGGTGAACATCCTGAACGTGGTGTATTTAAAACAACTGATGGAGGTAAAACCTGGGAAAAATCATTGTTTGTTAATAATAAAACCGGTTGTGCTGATTTGGTAGTAGACCCCAACAATCCTAATAAATTAATTGCCGCCATGTGGGAACATCAACGTAAACCTTGGACTTTTACATCTGGAGGAGAAGGATCTGGTCTGTATATTACTTATGATGGTGGTGAAAATTGGAAAAAACTAACAAGTAAGGATGGTTTACCTGAAGGAAATTTAGGTAGAATTGGTATTGCAATTGCTCCAAGTAATACTAAAATTATTTACGCATTGGTTGAAGCAAAAAAAAATGCACTATACAAATCTGAAGATGGCGGTTTTAAATGGAAAAAAATAAATGATAAATCTAGCGGAAGAGGTTCAGGAGGAATTGGAAATAGACCTTTTTACTATTCTGATATTTATGTTGACCCTATTAATGAAAATAGAGTTTATTCTGTTTTTACTTTTGTTAACGTTAGTGAAGACGGTGGTAAATCATTCAAACAACTAATGCCTGCTTACGGCACTTCAAAAGGTATACATCCAGATCATCATGCCTGGTGGATACACCCTGAAAATCCAAATTTTATGATTGATGGAAACGATGGAGGTTTAAATATAACCCATGATAGAGGTAAAAACTGGCGTTTTGTTGAAAATTTGCCTATTGGTCAATTTTATCATATTAGCGTTGATAATGATTTCCCTTATAATGTTTATGGAGGTATGCAAGATAATGGTTCTTGGGTGGGTCCCGCTTATGTTTTAAAAGATCAGGGGATTCGAAATTCTTATTGGCAAGAAATTATGTTTGGAGATGGATTTGATGTAGTTCCTGATCCAGAAAATTCGAGATATGGATATGGAATGTCTCAACAAGGTTATGTTGGTAGATACGATAGAGAGACGGGCTATGTTAAAGGAATTAGACCTACCCACCCAAATCCTGATATGAAACTTCGTTTTAATTGGAATGCGGCAATTGCTATAAATCCTTTTGATAATAAAACACTTTATTTTGGTAGTCAGTTTGTACATAAATCAACCGATAAAGGTTACACTTGGGAACTAATTTCTCCTGATCTAACAACAAATAATAAAGAACAACAAAAGCAATTTGAAAGCGGTGGATTGACCATGGATGCAACCGGTGCTGAAAATCATTGTACTATTTTGGCTGTTGAACCAAGTACTTTAGATGAAAATCTTCTTTGGGTAGGCACTGATGATGGAAATGTTCAACTTACAAAAAATGGAGGTAAAACATGGGAAAATGTAACCCATAACATTAAAGGTTTACCTAAAGGAAGTTGGATTCCCCAAATTAGAGCTTCAAAATTTAATAAAGGAGAGGCGTATATAATTGTGAATAATTACAGACTTTTTGATTTTAAACCTTATTTATTTAAAACAAAAGATTTTGGAAAAACATGGGAAAATATACTGAAAGGAAAACCTGAAACATTTGGGTATACTCTTGCAATTGCACAAGATACTGAAGAAGAAAATCTATTATTTCTAGGTACTGAATACGGCTTATACATAAGCATTGACGAGGGGAAAACCTGGACAAAATGGACTAACAACTTCCCTGAAGTCTCTACAATGGATCTAGCAATTCAACCTCGTGAACAAGATCTAGTAATTGGAACTTTTGGAAGAGCCATCTATATTTTAGATGATATCAGACCTTTTAGAGCAATGGCAAAAGAAGGTAAATCTATAATTGATAAAACACTGCATGTGTTTACTCCTCCTCCTGCTTTTATAACACAAAATCAGCAACCTTCAGGTACACGTTTTGGAGCAAATGCCCTTTTTAATGGAGATAATAGACGTAAAGGAGCTATGATAACATACGTTTTTAACAAACCCAAAATTAAAAAAATTGAAAAAGCTTCAACAACAAAGAAAAAAAGTTTAAAAACAACAGCGGTAAAATCAGAAAAACAAGCGGTAAAATTTGATTCTATTTTCTTTGAAGTTTACAATGATAAAAACAAACTTATCAGAAGTATTAAAATAAAAGCTCCTAAGAAAAATGGCCTACACAGAATTTATTGGGGATTAGAAGAAAAGGGGAAAAGGATGCCTTCAAGGGAAAAAGTTAAAAATAATGCTGCTGAACCGCGTGGAATAACTGTTTTACCGGGCACCTATACTATAAAGCTTCATGCTGGGAATGAAACCGTTAGTGAAACGATTAATGTTAAGTATGATCCTAGAGTAAAAATAGCTTCTGAAGTTTTGAAAGCCAAATATGATTTATTAAAACAATTGGAAAATAAATCTGGAATTGCAGGTGAAGCAACACAAAGATTACTAACATCTAAAGAAATTGTTGAAGATTATAAAAAGCGAATTAAAGCTCAAAGTGAAATAAAAAATAAAAAAGAGTTACTAAAAGCTCAAGATGAAGTTTTGAAAAATATAAATAATCTTCTGGATGACATGTTAGGAAAAAAAGACAAACGACAAGGCATTACAGCAACTGAATTTCCAAGTCCTATTTCTTATTTAATTTTAGCAAAAAGATACGTTGGTTCACTACTTCAAAAACCTGGGAAAACTGAAATTACTTTAGTTAAAAATGCCGATGCTAAAGTAAGTGTTGTTATTTCTAAAATAAATAAGTTTTATAAAACTGACTGGATAGCATACAAAAAAACGATTGAAGGATTAAATCTGTCTCCTTTCAAAGAGTTGAAAGAGCTTAAATATTAATTAAAAAAGAGGCTGTCTAAAAAGTGTCGTTCTGAATGTAAATGAACAATCTTTTTAAAATTAGATACCTACATATCAAGACATTGAGATTTTCACTTTGTTCAAAAGGACAAGTGTAATTACTTTTTAGACAGCCTATTTTATACAAAACACGAAATTTTATTGAACTTCGAATTTTTGACTTGTACTAATTGAGCCTTTAGATATTTTTAAAATATAGTTCCCTTTTGGTAAATAATATTTCTGATTCTTTGCAATTTTAATAGGTATGTCCTTTTTAATAAAATAGTTCTTCCCTTTATTTTTAGAAAAAGTAACATCGTAATTCACATAATTAAATCCTTTACTTGCCATTACTGAGAATTTTTGAAGCTCATGCTCATCTTCCGATAAAATTTCAACTGTGTACGTTCCGCCATTTGTCACATAAAAAGGAACTGTGATTTTTGGGACATTTGGTTCTAACCACTGATTCCAAGCGCTTCCCCAATGAGATGAATATTTAATTTTTGGAATTTCAAAAACTACAATATCTTTATTTTTAACTTCATTAAATTTTTGTAGCGCTGTAATATCTGCTTTATAAATAGATCTTCCATGTGTTCCTATTACTAAGTCTTTAGAATCCTTCTGAACTACCAAATCATGGACTGGTACAATAGGTAAACCTTTGGTAAATTGTTGCCAGTTTTCTCCCTTATTAAATGTTACAAAAACACCTTCGTCTGTTCCCAAATACAGTATATTTTCATCTCTTGAATCTTCTCTAATAACATTGATAGGTGAATTAGGTAAATTACTTTGGATGTCTCTCCATGTTTTTCCATAATCTTCACTTACAAAAATATACGGTTTAAAATCATCATTTCTATAGCCGTTTAATGCTATATAAACTCTTGCTTTTTTATACTGAGAAGCAATAACACGTGAAACCCATAAATTTTGAGGTAAACTATCAGAAATTCTAGTCCAATTTACACCCCCATCTTTTGTTACATTTACGTAGCCATCATCACTACCAACATAAATTAATCCAAATTGAAATGGGCTTTCAGAAATTGCAGTTAATGTTCCATAAGGTACATTTCCTTTTTTACCACCTGTTGTTAGGTCGGGAGAAATTACTTCAAAAGTTTCACCTTTATCCATAGATCGCAATAATTTATTTGCTCCCATATAGAAGATATCTTGGTTGTGAGATGATAATAAAATAGGTGTTTGCCAATTATAACGATAAGGTGTATCTCCCAATTCGTGTTTAGGATGAATATTGATTTGTTTTTTGGTTTTTAAATTTTTACGGTAGTAATATCCAAATTGTGATCCAGAATAAACAGTTTCATTATCTCTACTATCTATTTGCACTTGCATTCCATCACCTCCACCAATCATTTTATATGGGTAATTCCCTGTACTTTCCCAACGTTTTGAAGCTTTATAATCACTTGGACCAAACCAAACACCATTATCTTGTAACCCTCCATATACATTATAAGGTTTTTTATTATCTGTATTTACTGAATAAAATTGTCCTACAGAAGGAGCATTATTTTTAATCCAGTTTTCACCATCATCATAACTAACGTTAATTCCACCATCATTTCCATTAATTATGTGACCTTTTAGGTTTGAATCTATCCAAATTGCATGATGGTCTGCGTGAACATTTTCTTTATTTAACGACTTAAACGTTTTTCCACCATCATCAGATTTTAACAAAGGAACACCTGCAATGTAAACCTTGTTTTGATTGGTTGTGTTTACAGCAATCGTCCCAAAATAATAACCATAAGAACTATAAACTCCATCTAAAAAATCTTTATGTGTTTTTTTCCAAGTTTCACCTCCATCAATTGATTTGTACAATTCAGCTCCTATTACTTCTGAATTTAACAAAACATAGTTAGCATCTTCTAAATAAGTAGCTAAATCAATAGGCTTGAATTCATTTTTTTTGATAGCCTGTTTAACATTTTGCGCTGTATATTTTTTGTTAAAATCATTATCTTTTAAGTAATTATTCAGTTTTTTATTATCTAATTTCAAAAATTCTTCTTTACTCATTTTTTTGAAATCATTTTTAACCAAGCCTTCTTCTTTCTTCTTCTTTTTTGCTGGACGTAAATTTTGATTATCTAACAAAGCATATAAAATTTCATCATTAAAAGTTGCCAATCCAATTCTTCCAACACCTTCTCCTATTGGGAATCCATTTCCTTTTTTAGAAATTTTACTCCAAGTATTTCCTGCATCAACACTTTTATAGATAGCTGAATTCTCTCCATTTCCTTTAAAATTCCAAGCTTTTCTTTCGCGTTCCCATGATGCCGCATACATAATATTAGGATTTACTGGAGAAACATTTATATCTATAACTCCTGTGTTTTCATTAATAAACAACACATTTTCCCAAGTTTTGCCTCCGTCAGTAGTTTTAAAAATTCCTCGTTCATTATTTGGTGTATATAAATGCCCTATTACACCTATTACCACTTCATCAGGATTATTTATATTGATAATTATTTTACCAATATGTTGAGAGTCTTTAAGTCCTACATGTTGCCATGTTTTACCTTTGTCATCACTTTTTAAAATTCCAATACCAGCATATGATGAACGAGAAGAATTACTTTCTCCAGTACCAATCCAAATGGTTCCTTTTTGCCAATCTACAGCAATTGCACCCATGTTTTGAGTTGGGGCATTATTCGTTACACATGTAAATGTTGTTCCGTTATTAGTGGTGTACCATAAACCACCTGAAGCATACGCCGCATAAAACTCCGTAGTATTAGTGGGGTTTACATCAACAGCAACAATTCTACCACTCATTATTGATGGCCCTATATTTGTAAAGGGAATGTTGTTAATAATAGATGTTTGCGAAATTATTTCTACTGAAAGAAATAAAAAGCTAAAAATTAGGACTAGTTTTTTCATTATAAAAAATGTTAATTAAATATTTATTTGCATAAATATACAATTATTTCAAATTTTATAATGAGATTTTCTTAGGGTATAATTAATGAAGAATTAAGAATGGTAATTTAGAGTAATAATTTATAGTAGTTACTTTAGGTCTAAATAATATTTGTTCAAATAAATTTAAATTTTTAGCAACCATAACAACTAAATCTATCTTCACTTTATTGATGAATTTCTCGATAGATACTTCAAAATTTTGGTTAACCTCAACATGAAAGCTATGTGGTTGATCTTTAAAATAATCATGCAACGTTTCTTTATTCCATTGTTGTTCTTTATTAAGTATTACTTCTTTTTTTGATAGAAATAAAAAACGCAGTAAAGCTTCTGAATAATTTGAAAGACTTGTTAAATTTTGCAGTAATTTCGCCTCATAAAAATTTGTAAAATCAGTTGGAAAAGCAATCTCTTTTAATCCTTTAAAACGCGCCTCCATTGGCACAACCAAAACAGAACATTTTACTTTAGTTATAACATCTTCTGAAATAGAATTTGCCTGTTTTTTTTCATTAGGGCACAATCCATTTGTACCTATTACAATTAAATCTATTTTCTTTTCTTTCACATAAAACCTAGTAGCTTCTAAAATATTATTGTTAGATTCTATTGGAATGAATACGTGCTTTCCTTTTAATTGTGTTTTTTCAATTTTATCTATAAGTATCTCAAACTGAGTTTTTAAATGTGTTGATATTTTATTGTTTATAAATTTGGAATTTATATTCTCAAATTCACTTTCATGAATATTCTGGGCGTGCAACATATAAAAATTACAATTCCCCTCTTTAAATAGAGAAAGCGCATACAATATAGAGTTCCAAGATTTTTTTGAAAAGTCTGTTAAGATTAATATATTTTTCATTTACTTTTTAAAAACAACTACAAAATTAACAATAGCTATTCTCATAAAGAATGACATTAATCAGTAATTATATTACGAATAAATTAAATTATTAAGTTAAAATTTATTACAACGTTAATAAATAGCCTCTAACATATCCATATTGATAATTCTAATATTTCTCCCTTCAATTTCAATAACTCCTTCCTTCTTTAAATCGGTAAGTGTTCTAATTAAACTTTCTGTTGCTATTCCTGCTACACTTGCCAAATCTCTGCGAGATATATTAATACCTGTTGATGGCTTATAGCTCATTTTTTGAGCAAACTTTAATATCGTTTGAGCTGTTTTTCTCCTCATAGAACCATATGCCATTTGTAATAGTTGTTCTTTAATTTCAGATACGTTTTCATTAATTAGTTGAAATATTTCTAAATAAAGATTGTAATTGTTTTTTATTATTTTTTGTAGTGTAAGTTTATCTACTACAACAATTTCAGAATTTTCCATTGCCATTGTTGATTCATAATTTTGAGAATTATCTATAATAGCTGAAAAACCAAAAAAATCATCGCCTTTATAAATGGTTGTGATAAGTTCTTTCCCAAATTCATCAATTTTATAACTTTTTACCTTTCCTTTATAAATAAGATAAATGTTTTTTGCATATTTATCTTCCTCATATATCAACTCTTTCTTTTTGTAAATTTTAGTTACTCCAAAATCACAAAAATAGTTTTTAAGATCATTAATATTCTCAATTTCAATTGGAAAACTTTCAGCTTCATTAGGTATATTTGACTTTGTTTCTTCCTCTTTTAAAAGTGCTGCCTTAGCCAATCTACTCTCAATGGCACTTAATAAAAGTTCAATATTCATAGGTTTCGTAAGGTAATCATCTGCTCCTAAATCCATTCCTTTTCTTATATCTTTTACCTCTGTTTTTGCAGACATAAAAATAAATGGAATTCGTTTGGTTTTAGCATCTTCAGAAAGTGATTTTAACACATCATAACCATCCATTTCTGGCATCATAATATCACATATTACAAGATTTGGAATAACTAATTTTGCTTGTTCTATACCTTTTTTACCATCAGCTGCAGTAACAACTTTGTAATTTTCCAACTCTAATATTTCAGCCGTTGTTTCTCTTAATACCGTATCATCTTCTATAAGTAATATTGTTTTCATTTTCCTTTAATTAATGGCAAATTAATAATAAATGTTGTCCCTTTATTTTCAACACTTATAAAACTGATTGTACCTCCTAAACTTTCCAAATGACCTTTAACTATGTTCAATCCAATACCTGTTCCTTCATTAGTGAGAACATTTTCGGCCCTAAAATAACGTTTAAAAATATACTTTTGATCTTTGAAAGGTATTCCAATACCTTGGTCTTTTATCTCAAAAATTAACCCTTTAGATTCAATTCTAATTTTAAAATCAATCTCCGTGTTTTCTGGAGAATATTTAATAGCATTTCGTAATAAATTTGATAATATTAATTCTAATATTTTTTCATCCTGATAAACATCTAAATTATCAATATTTGAAGGGTAATTTATGCGCTGACCACTTTTGAGCATTAAATTGGCATTATAAACCACTTCATTTACCACTTTACTTAACTTAAAATAACTAAATTTATATTTAACCTTACCTGATTCTAGTCTTTCTACAGATAAAAAATCATTTAAAATTCCATCTAAATAATGGACTTTATTTTTAATTGTAAGCAGGTGTTTTTCTCTTTTATGTTGCATATCAGAATCTTTATACCTGCCTGTTAATAATGCGGCGTTTAAAATGCCACTCAAAGGTGTTTTGAATTCATGAGATACCAATGATAAAAATTTAGTTTTTAGTTCATTAAGTTCCTTTTCTTTTTTTAGTGCTTTTATTAATTTTGATTCAGCTTTTATTCTTTTATCTATTTCTTCCTTTAAATTAGCAACTGTATTATTAAGCTCAATTGTTCTGACTGATATTTTATCTTTTAACAAACCATTTAACTCAATAATTTTTGCTTCTGATTCTTTACGGGTTGTAATATCTATCAGTATTGACATTACATATTTTTTGTTTTTTATTTTAAAAGGGTTTAAGCCAACTTCAACGGGAAATTTATGCCCTTTTTTGTGTGCTCCAAACAAATTTTCGCTCTGCCCCATTTTTCTTGCTGAAGATTGTTTGTGAAATGTATTATAATAATCACTATGAGCAACATGGTGATTGGCAGGAATCAACACATTCAAGTGCTTATTTAGTAGTTCGTTTTTAACATATCCAAACATTTGTTCTGCGGCTATATTAGTCGCTACAATTGTTTGATTTTCATCAACAACTACAACCCCTTCAGATACAGCTTCGAATAAAACATTAAAAACGGATGCGTTTTCATGAAATAGATTAGCCAAATAATATGTTTTTTAGTTAATAGTAAACTCGAATTTACTAAATTATAGACATTTAAAAGTATTTTAAATCAAAAAAACGATTTTAAAATAATTTATCAATACGTTTTTGTCATTGTTAATGGAACAGCAATAATGAAATCTGCTTTTAATTTATTTTCATCATCTAACTTATTAACATTATTTTGTTCTACAACACTTACCGTAATAATTTTTAAATTAGCATTTGCTTCTTTTAAATACCAATTAATACCTTCATAATCATCAGAGTGGTATGAGCCATTATAATGTAAAAATAGTTCATTATCCTTCTTATTTTTAAGTATAAAATAGGCCATTGTTGCATCTTTTAATGCTTGTGCTTTTGGAGAGTTTTCAGTAGCATGGTCACCTAACATTTCTTTAAATTTTACATAACCTGGCAAAGTTGAATCGTACTTAATAGGTAGAGGAGCAATCCATAATTTCTCTCCATCAGTAATACTATCTAGCACTTCAAATCCATTTTTATACACCTTTCTCGCATATCTACGCGGTGTATTGGTGGCTATAAATGCTAATTTATTTTCTTTAGCAAAATCTACTAATGGTTTATAATCCGTTTTATAATTTCGCCATAACCTCGCTAATGTATCTAATCCTTTTTGACTAATACTATCTATTAAGTAATCATTTAAAGCTATTTGATTATCTGCTTCAAACATTTCTGCTCCTAGAGTAAGTTTCCTTTTTTTGTTTAAATCTACAGTTGCATCTAATTGTAACCAATGTACAATTGGATTGTCATGATATTCTCCAAATAAAATAATATCAGCTTTCTCCATTTTTTTAATCATACTTTTATAAGAAACTTTATTTCCTTTTGCATTGTATAATTTGTAGGCTGGTTTATTTTGTGAGAACATTAACTTTGAAAAAGTGACTAAAAGTAGAAATACAATTAACTTGCGCATAAATAACATTGTTTTTAATATTTGATTTGAGACAAATTTATAACTTTGTTATTAATTATTTACTATGAAATTTGAATAATGAAATTTGTGACCCATAAATCCTGTTATTTTATTGCTGAATACATTCTTTTTAAAAAATTAAACTCATGAAATACAATCCTATTAACAATCAACTTTTTATAAAAAATAGAGCAAAGTTTACTGCTCAAATGAAACCAAAATCAATTGCCGTTTTTAATTCAAATGATATTTTTACAACTGGAGCTGATAGCACGCTTCCTTTTGAGCAACACCGTGATATTTTTTACCTAAGTGGAGCAGATCAAGAAGAAAGTATACTACTGCTTTTCCCTGATGCAATTGACCCCAAACATAGAGAAATTTTATTTTTAACAGAAACCAATCAACATATTGCTATTTGGTACGGAGCAAAATATTCTAAAGAAGAAGCTGCCAAAGTCTCTGGAATTAAAACTATTTATTGGCTTTCAGAATTTGATAAGGTTTTTTATGATTTAATGACTGAAGCTGATACAATATACTTTAATACAAATGAGCATTATCGCCAAGCAGAAGAATTAGAATCACGTGAAGATCGATTTATTAAAATGTGTAAAGCAAAATATCCCGCACATAAATGGGAAAAAAGCAATCAAATATTACAACAACTTAGAGGTGTTAAAGAACCCGAAGAAATTGAAATTATACAACACGCTTGCGATATTACAAATAAAGGTTTTAGAAGAATTTTACCATTTGTAAAACCTGGAATTATGGAATATGAAATTGAAGCTGAATTTATGCATGAGTTTCTAAAAAACCGCTCTGATGGCTTTGCATACACTCCTATCATTGCTTCAGGTTACAGTGCCTGTGTTTTGCATTATATTGAAAATAATAAAGAGTGTAAGGATGGAGATATGTTATTACTTGATGTAGGTGCAAAATATGCAAATTATTCAAGTGATATGACACGTACAATACCCGTAAATGGCCGTTTTTCCGATAGGCAAAAAGCAGTTTACAATGCTGTTTTAAGAGTTAAAAATGCAGCAACTAAAATGCTTGCTCCCGGAGTTTTATGGGCTGAATACCAAAAAGAAGTAGGAAAATTAATGTCTTCTGAATTGTTAGGCTTGGGATTAATTGACAAAGCAGACATTCAAAATGAAGACCCTAATTGGCCTGCTTACAAAAAATACTTTATGCACGGAACTTCTCATCATATGGGTTTAGACACTCATGATTATGGAGCTTTAAAAACACCTATGAAAGCAAATATGGTATTTACTGTTGAACCTGGAATTTATATTCCTGAAGAAAATATGGGAATTAGAATTGAAGATGATGTTGTGGTTCAAAAAACTGGAGAACCCTTTAATTTAATGCGTGACATTCCAATTGAAATTGAAGAAATTGAAGATTTGATGAATTCTTAACTTACAAACAAAAACTCGAAGTGCAAAACTTCGAGTTTTTTATTAACCAAATAATTTAATTCATAGTAATTTAAGCAATTTCGTAATCGAAAATATATGTATTTAAGAGTTTTAAAGCTTGTATTTTATCATTTGTATCTACCAAAAGTGAAATATTATTATTACTCCCTCCATAAGAAATCATTCTAATAGAGATATCTTGTAATAATCTAAATAACCTATGTGTTTCGTGATGCCTCACCACCAAATGTCCAACCAAACAAATAATACTCTGGTTATTATCAACCTCAACTATTGAGAATTTCTCCAATTCTTCAACAATTAAGTTTAAGTTTTTTTCATCATCAATAGTTAAAGAAACTGCTATTTCTGATGTTGTAATCATATCAATTGACGTTTCGTATTTCTCAAAAATTTCAAATACCTTTTTTAAAAACCCATGAGCTAACAACATACGTGCCGATTTAATTTTGATAGCTGTTATGTTATCTTTTGCGGCAATAGCTTTAATACCCTCACCTTTAAAATGTTTAGAAATTAATGTTCCATATGATTCCGGATTCATTGTATTTTTTAAACGAACCGGAATATTCGCTTTCCGTACTGGCATTACCGTTTGTGGATGCAATATTTTAGCCCCAAAATAAGCCAACTCTGCAGCCTCATCAAACGATAAATTTGAAATAGCATGTGTGTTTTCAACAAACCTTGGATCATTATTGTGCATTCCATCAATATCTGTCCAAATTTGGACTTCTTCAGCTCCAATTGCAGCCCCAATTATTGTAGCCGTATAATCACTTCCTCCTCGCTGTAAATTGGCAATTTTACCATAACCATCTAAACAAATAAACCCTTGTGTTATATAAATATCTACAGGTAATGAATCATTAATTACACGCTGTAAATTTTGTTGAATATAAAATTCATCGGGGTCTTTTGCCTTGTCAATTCTCATAAAATCTAGCGCAGACAATAATCTCGCATTTACCCCTTCTTGATTTAAGTATTTTGTAAAAATATACGTTGAAAGCAATTCTCCTTGTGAAACAATTTTGTTGTATACTGCTTCGGAATATTCTTTAGATGTACAACTTTTTAAAATATCAAAAGTTATTTTAATATAATTTGCGGTGTCTTTCTTTAAATCAGAATTCACAATTAATTCATCTAAAACCTGTACATATTTTGCATATAGCTTTTCAATACGTTGAGTTGCTTCAAAAATATTTTGTTCTTTTATCACTTCTGATATTTCAACCAATGCATTTGTAGTCCCAGACATTGCAGAAAGTACAATAATTTTTCTGCCTTCATTCGAGATAATTTTTTTTATTCTCTTTATATTTTCTACAGAGCCAACTGATGTTCCTCCAAATTTTAAAACTTTCATTGTGTTTTTTAAATGTGTAAATTTAGAATCATTTTCAACTTTATGTTATTATTTGGGAATTATAAACTAATTTTGTACTAACTGTTAACTATTTAACAATATGAAAACTATTGCTACTTGCGTTGAAGAAATATTAATTTCTCAACCTTTTTTAGAAGACGCTTTAAATCGCAACATATTAAACTACAGCGCCTTATCTGAAGAACTTAAGGGCCCTATCTCTAAAATGTTACGAAAACCCGTAAAGTCTGGAGCCATAATGATGGCATTGAGAAGATATAGCCCTCCAAAGGAAATGGCCAATAAAATTAAATTAAATAAAGTATTACAAAATTTAGGAGATATTACGGTTCGTTCTAACCTTTCTGATTATACTTTTAGAAACTCTGCAACTTTAATACATAGCCACCTGAAAATGTTAGAAGTTATAAAAAAGCAAAACCATTTGTTTTATACTTTTACGCGTGGCGTTCATGAAAGTAATGTACTTATTACCACTTCTTTGAAAGAACAAATTGAAGAAAGTTATAAAAAAGAAAATTGTACAACTTTTAAAGAGCACTTATCTGCTATAACCATTGGTTTACCCAAAGAAAACACAAAAATTGCAGGGTTATATTATCAGTTTTTTAAACGACTGGCCTGGGAAGGAATTGCCTTATATGAAGTAGTTTCTACAACCAACGAATTTACAATTTTAGTTGAGGATGACGTAGTTGATAAAGCGTTCTCTGCAATTAAAGGGTTAAAAAATAGGGAGTAACAAACGCTATATTAAAATATGTATTACCTTCATAAAAAAACCAATGTTTATTATACGCCTTTAGGCAAGGGGAAGGTTATTGTTTTATTGCATGGTTTTTTAGAAAACAGTACTATGTGGGCAAAAATTGCCAACAGCCTTTCTAAAAAATACAGAGTTATTTGTATTGATTTATTAGGTCATGGCAAAACTGAAAACCATGGTTATATTCATACAATGGAAGAGCAAGCTAATATGGTTAAAGCTATTTTAGCTTATTTACGCCTTAGAAAATATGTTTTAATTGGGCATAGTATGGGTGGCTATGTGTCTTTAGCTTTTGCTCACTTATATCCAAAAAATGTAAAAGGACTCTGCCTAATGAATTCAACTGCATTACCCGATTCTAAAGAAAAAAAACAAAATAGAAATAGAGCAATTGAAGCTGTTAAGCAAAACTATAAAACCTTTGTAAAAATTGCAATTCCAATGCTTTTTTCAAAAAAAAACAGGGAGATTTTCACTTCAGAAATACAACAAATTACCGGAGAGGCTTTAAAAATGTTACCTCAAGGAATTGTAGCTTCTTTAGAAGGGATGAAAATTAGAAAAAATTACACTTCAATATATAAAAATAACCTTTTCCCAATTCAACTAATTATTGGGAAACAAGATCCTGCTCTAGATTATACCAGCTTGATTAAACAAACTAAAAATACCAAAGTAAACGTAGTTGAATTTCCTGATGGGCATATGAGTCACATTGAAAACAGAAAAGAAGTGACAGCTTCCCTTATCTCTTTTATAAAAAAGTGTCATTAAAAATACTGTTTTTAGTTATTACTCTTTCAATTACAACCATTTCTGTTTTTATACAACCTTGATTTGGATGATAACTATTGCAGCTGCTATAATAAATCTAAAGGTGTTCGACTTAAAAAATGTAGATTATAAATAAATTATATTGATTATCCGCACTTTGCTAGGTTGAGCGCAGTCGAAACCCTATTTAAAAACCTTTCAACTGCACTCAAGGTGACATTAGCGTTTTAATTTTATATTTAAAGTGAATTATTATGTAGAATTCACTTTAAATACATTTGAATTATCCTCTTTGATTCCTTATTTTTTTGTGTTTTCTAAAGATTCATCAACTTTATTTTTAGAAATAATAAGATAAACCAAAAAACATATTCGATGAATTTAAAGACAAACTAAAGGAATCTCGTTTAAGTTCTTCAGAAGTATAACCTATGATTTTTGATTTAGAATAACCTAATGAACCAATACTTGCTTCTAATGCAAAATTTTTGTTTAAAAAATAATTTATTCCAGGTCGTATTCCTATAAATAAATTATTGTCTGTTGAAGTATTGTAATTTTTATTGTCCTGTTTAAACCAACTTTTTGAGTATTTAATTTCTCCCTGCAAATAAAGGGAGAATTTACGACTCAAGCTATAATGTTTTCTCACATAAGGAAATACACTCAAGCTGTTAGATTTCATATTTTGTATAAAACTATTTTCGCTTCCCTCAAAATTTTGGTATGAATATCCAAGTCCTAATCCAATTATGAGATTATCTGATATAGCATATCCTGCTTTTGGAGAAAAACTAAAATTCAAATTAGTAGTTTCATATGAGGTAGCGCCCTTGTTTTCATAATTCGACTTTCCAAATGACAACTCACCACCTAAATTCCAAGTTCCTTTTTTAATACTTAAATTTCCTTCTTTTTCTTGACCAAAACTAACACCAAAAGCAAATAGAAATACAATAATAAGTAATTTTTTCATAATAAATTTTTTAAAAATTATGTTTTATAGATATCAATTTCTATTCCAAAAGGGTTAAATTATTCATTAAAATAATTCTAAATATAATCTTAGGAGTATCAAAATAATTAAAGTAACACCCTTTGTAAGAAATTCCAATTTTTTATATGTATCAGTAAAAAATTTAAAAATAGAAAAGGAGTGAATTTTAGCCTTTTTAGGCTTAAAATTAGTATAGAGAATAGGTTTTTTATTTACAAACAGCCGTTCTCAATAGTTCTACTGAGCCTGTCTACCGACCTTTAGATTTGTAAAGTAAAGATTACCTGCCTTATACAACAGTAGGTTTAAAAAGTTAGAATACACAACGGGTACTGTTATTAGTTATTCATCCTCAATTATAACTGTTTCTGTTTTTACACAATCTTCTCCTGACGGACAACTAGAACACCAACATCTGGTTCCATCAATAATAAGTTCACAACCACTAGAACAGCCTTTACAAGAACAGGTCTTACTTCCTAAAAGGAATATATTATCCCCGTTTGCATCTTTATTTAACAAAATAAAAGATCCTGTATTAATAGTTCCATCAGTACTTTTGGCTTTTAAAAAGTACGTTTTTACACCTTCTTCTGTTTCACTTTGAAGTATTTTAAACTTATTTAAAGTAACTTTTACATCATCCTCAATATAAATTTCTTTCTCCCATTTTTCTTTTAAATAATTTGTAGTTACCGTTATTTCTTTACCTTCTATAACGTCTAAAAGTTTCACATTAATTATATCTTCTAAGGAAGCCGATTCTTCATTTATAACAAAATCATTCTCTTTGATACAAGAATTAAAAACCAAAGGCAGTAGCAATAGTAGTATTAGTAGTGTAATTTTTATAAAATTTTTCATCACAATATATTTTAAATTAAATATTATATATAACAGTTAATCAGATAGTTAACCTGTCTAATATAATAATTAAAATAATAACACACAAGTTTATCTACTATTTTGCTAAAGCATTCCACCCTTGAGCCGTTAATATTATTTTTTGATTGGCTCTTGTCACTAGATTTACACCCATATTCTCTTCAGTAATGTGACCAATAACTGTTAAGTGTGGGTTGCCTTTTATTTTTGGAAAATCTTCTTGTGAAATAGTGAATAACAATTCATAATCTTCACCTCCACTTAATGCAATAGTTGTACTGTTTAAATCAAATTCTTCACAAGTTGAAATTACTTGAGGATCTAAAGGAATTTTTTCTTCGTACAAATCACATCCAACTTTAGATTGTTTGCAAATATGCAATATTTCAGAAGAAAGCCCATCTGAAACATCAATCATAGCCGTTGGTTTTACTTTTAAATCTTTTAATAATTTAATAATATCTTTCCGTGCTTCAGGTTTTAATTGTCGTTCAATTAAATAGCTATAATTTGTTAAATCTGGTTGTGAATTAGGGTTTACTTCAAAAACTTGTTTTTCACGTTCTAAAACTTGCAACCCTAAATATGCCGCTCCCAAATCACCTGTAACAACCAGTAAATCACCTTCTTTTGCTGTATTTCTGTATACTACATCTTCTTTTTTAACTTCTCCAATTGCTGTAATACTAATTAACAGGCCTTTGGTTGAAGATGTTGTATCTCCTCCAACTAAATCTATCCCATAGGTTACGCAAGCCAAATGAATTCCCTCATATAGTTCTTCTATAGCTTCTAAAGAAAAACGATTTGAAACTGCTAATGAAACAGTAATTTGAGTAGCATTTCCATTCATTGCATAAACATCAGATAAGTTTACCATTACAGCTTTGTATCCCAAATGTTTTAAAGGCATATAACTCAAATCAAAATGCACACCTTCAATTAACAAATCTGTAGTTACTAAAACTTGTTTTTTTGTTATATTTAATACGGCTGCATCATCTCCAACTCCTTTTATAGTAGATTTCTGTTGAATTTTAAAATTCTTTGTTAAGTGTTTTATCAAGCCAAATTCTCCTAATTCTGATATGCTTGTAAGCGTTTTATTTTTGTCTTCAATCATTTTACAAAGATAAAAGTTTATAAGTAACAACTATAACACTATTGTATTTATTCATATCAAAAAGGTTTTTAAAACCATAATTTGTACCTATATTTGCACTTATTTAGAATTAATCTATATTAAGAATCTTATGATAAAAGTTTCAGACATAGCAAAAAAGAAAGTATTGGAGCTTATGAATGATGAAGGGTTTAATCCTAAAACCGATTTTGTTAGAGTTGGTGTTAAAAGTGGTGGTTGCTCAGGACTTTCATACGAATTAACTTTTGACAAGGAAAAACAAGAAAGTGATAAAATTTTTGAAGATAATAATGTAAAAGTTATTGTTGATAAAAAAAGTTTTTTATATTTAATTGGCACTACTTTAGAATATTCTGGTGGACTTAATGGAACCGGATTTGTATTTAACAACCCTAATGCTCAAAGAACTTGTGGATGTGGTGAAAGTTTTTCTTTGTAATTTTTAAATTATTGAAATGAATAAATTTACTGAAGACGATTTAAAAAAAGACCTTGAGAACAAGGAATATGAATATGGATTTTATACTGATATTGAAGCAGATAAATTCCCTGTGGGTTTAAATGAAGAAGTTGTAATCGCCATTTCAAAAAAGAAAAAGGAACCTGAATGGATGACTGAATGGCGTTTAGATGCTTTTCGTATCTGGAAAGAAATGGAAGAGCCTGATTGGGCAAATGTAACTTATAAAAAACCTTCATTTCAAGATATTAGTTATTATTCTGCACCTATTCAAAAACCAAAATTAGATAGCTTAGATCAAGTTGATCCTGAATTATTAAAAACTTTTGACAAACTAGGAATTTCAATTGACGAGCAAAAACGCTTATCAAATGTGGCTATTGATATTGTTGTAGATTCTGTTTCTGTAGCTACTACTTTCAAAAAGACATTAAATGAAAAAGGTATTATTTTTATGCCTATTTCAGAAGCAATTCAAGAACATCCTGAACTGGTAAAAAAATATTTAGGAACCATTGTTCCAAAAGGTGATAATTTTTATGCCGCATTAAATTCAGCGGTATTTTCTGATGGCTCTTTTTGTTACATTCCAAAAGGTGTTACCTGCCCTATGGAATTATCAACTTATTTTAGAATTAACGAAGGTGGAACCGGTCAATTTGAACGTACATTATTAGTGGCAGACAAAGGAAGTTATGTTAGCTATTTAGAAGGTTGTACCGCGCCTCAGCGTGATGAAAACCAATTGCACGCCGCAGTTGTTGAACTGATTGCTTTAGACGATGCTGAAATAAAATACTCAACAGTACAAAATTGGTATCCTGGAAATGCTGAAGGAAAAGGTGGTGTTTTTAATTTTGTAACCAAACGTGGTTTGTGTGAAAAAAATGCTAAAATTTCCTGGACTCAAGTTGAAACTGGTAGTGCAATCACTTGGAAATATCCAAGTTGTATCTTAAAAGGAGATAATTCCGTAGGTGAATTTTATTCTATTGCTGTTACCAATAATTACCAACAGGCCGATACAGGCACAAAAATGATTCATTTAGGAAATAATACTAAAAGCACCATTATTTCAAAAGGAATTTCAGCAGGGAAATCACAAAATTCTTATCGAGGATTGGTACAAGTTGGAAAAAGAGCAAAAAATGCTAGAAATTTTTCACAATGTGATTCTTTATTAATGGGAGATTTATGCGGTGCACATACTTTTCCGTATATAGAGTGTAAAAATAAAACTGCACAAATAGAACATGAGGCAACCACAAGTAAAATTGGTGAAGATCAACTGTTTTATTGCAACCAACGAGGTATAAATACTGAAAAAGCTATTGCCTTAATTGTAAATGGATTTGGTAAAGATGTACTTAATAAATTACCTATGGAATTTGCAGTTGAAGCGCAAAAATTATTAGAAATAAGTTTAGAAGGATCTGTAGGTTAAAATGTTAATTTTAACCTGTTAAATCATTTATAGGTTTAATTGTTTAAAATCTTTTACACATTTAAACAAATACACAAATCAACAAAATAAAAATGTTACAAGTAAAAAATTTACACGCTAGTATTAACAATAAAGAGATTTTAAGAGGTATAAATCTTGAAATAAAAGCAGGAGAAGTTCATGCAATTATGGGTCCTAACGGGTCTGGGAAAAGCACATTATCTGCTGTAATTGCAGGTAACGAAACTTATGAAGTTACAGAAGGAGATGTAATTTTAGACAATAAAAGTTTATTAGAATTTGCACCTGAAGAAAGGGCACATAAAGGTATCTTTTTATCTTTTCAATACCCTATTGAAATACCTGGAGTTACCGTTACCAACTTTATAAAAACGGCTGTTAATGAAACTCGTAAGGCAAATGGGTTGGAAGAATTATCGGCAAAAGATATGTTGAAATTAATTCGTGCAAAAGCAGATTTACTTGAGTTAGATCGCAAATTTTTATCTCGTTCTTTAAATGAAGGTTTTTCAGGTGGAGAAAAAAAACGTAACGAAATATTCCAAATGGCTATGTTAGAACCAAAGTTGGCTATTTTAGATGAAACAGATTCTGGCTTAGATATTGACGCTATGAAAGTTGTTGCCAACGGTGTAAATAAATTAAAAAATAAAGATAATGCTGTTCTATTAATAACACATTACCAACGCTTACTTGATTATATTACACCAGATTTTGTGCATGTTTTATACAATGGAAAAATTGT
Organism: Lutibacter sp.; assembly: GCA_021647265.1. Taxonomy (GTDB): domain Bacteria; phylum Bacteroidota; class Bacteroidia; order Flavobacteriales; family Flavobacteriaceae; genus Lutibacter. The sequence continues at coordinate 41,807 of JAKIVA010000011.1, read as the reverse complement.
AAAATCAGGAGGGAAAGAATTAGCACTTGAATTAGAAAAAAAAGGATACGATTGGTTAAAATAACAATACTATGGAATTAAAAGAAAAATTAGTTTCTTCTTTTTTAGCCTTTGAAAATAAGGGTGGTTTAGATTTAGATTCAAACGTACATGAAATTCGACAAAAAGCAATTCATAGTTTTGAAGCTCAAGGGTTTCCAACCAAAAAAGATGAAGAATGGAAGTATACAAACTTAAAACCATTATTAAAAAATGATTTTAATCTATTCCCTCTAACAAATAAATCTATTGAATTTAAAGATGTTGAAGCCTATTTAATCAATGAAATAGAATCGTATAAATTAATTTTTATAGATGGTGTTTTTAGTTCTTTTTTATCTACAACTACCCATGATGAATGGGATATTTGTGTGTTGTCTTCTGCCTTAACCAAGCCAAAATACAAAATGGTTGTTGATAATTATTTCAATACCATTGCTAAAAATAATAATAGCTTATCTGATTTAAATACCGCATTTGCAAAAGAAGGTGCTTTTATTAATATTCCCAAAAATACCATTGTACCAAAACCAATTCAAATTATAAATTTCTCAACTGGAAGTGAAAAAGAAGTAATTCTTCAACCAAGAAATTTAGTTGTTGTTGGTGAAAATTCTCATGTACAAATAATTGAACGTCATCAAAATTTATCAAAAAATACAACATTAACAAATGCTGTTACTGAGATATTTGTTCATAAAAGAGCCATTGTAGATTATTATAAAATTCAAAATGACACACAAAATTCTTCCTTGATTGATAGTACTTTTGTTTCTCAGAAACAGCAAAGTGTTGCCTCTGTTAATACATACTCTTTTGGAGGAAAATTAATTAGAAATAATTTAGAGTTTCAACATGAAGGTGAATATATTACTTCTAACCTAAACGGAATCTCAATTTTAAACAACAAACAACACGTTGATAATCATACATTAGTTAATCATAAATATCCAAATTGTGAAAGTCATGAGTTGTATAAAGGTATTTATGCTGATAAATCTACCAGTGTTTTTAATGGAAAAGTAATTGTACAACAGGCAGCACAGAAAACAAATGCATTTCAACAAAATAATAATATATTAATTGGTGATGGAGCAACTATTAATGCCAAGCCACAGTTAGAGATTTTTGCTGATGATGTAAAATGTTCTCATGGTTGTACTATTGGACAGTTAGATGAAAATGCACTGTTTTATATGCGATCTAGAGGTATTCCCAAAAAAGAGGCAACAGCATTATTGTTGTTTGCTTTTGGAAATGATGTGGTAGAAAAAATTAAAATTCCACAATTAAAATCGAGAATTATTAAATTAATTGCTAAAAATTTAGGCGTTAACTTAGGGTTTGAATTGTAAATAATGCATTTATCACTGTTTTAGAACTTCAGGGTTTAACACAATAAATTCTGTCCTTCTATTTAACTGATGTTCTGCTTCGCTACATTTAACGCCATTTGAGCACTTATTTACCAGTTGTGTTTCGCCAAATCCTTTTCCTGTTATTCTGGTTGGGTCAATACCCTTATTAATTATCCAATCAACTGATGCTTTGGCCCTATTTTCTGACAATTCTATATTGTAAGCATCTGAAGCTCTAGAGTCTGTATGTGATTGTAACTCAATAATTATCTCAGGATATTTATTCATTATTTTTAATACCTTTTCCAACTCAATTACAGCATCTTCTCTAATGTTGTATTCATCTCTATCAAAATATATTGGATTCGTATTTATAATTAGCTTTCCATCAATGGTTTTAAACTCCATTGAAAAATCAATTTTTTGATATTCTTGATTCTCTATATCAATATGATCCATAAAATTAGTTAAGCATTCTACAAATAAAGGCGTTGCAATAGGATAATCATCATCCAAATCAAAATCTTTTAAATAACCATCATTAGCATAGTTGTCAAACTCAACTATTGAAATACTTTTAAACTCAAACATTACTCTGCTTGTAGCTCCTTCATTTTCATCAACTGTTCCAACAGCGTTTAAATCTGGAGGTGTATTATCAATTTTTAAATTTGTAGGGTTTGCTGTTCCAACAAAACGAACATTAGCACTACAATTTGTTGCTAGCGCTTCATTATTTGGACCATCAATATCATTAATTACAAATCTGAAATTATTTGGTGGAATTAAACTTCTTTTATCAGACTGTAAAAATGAAAAACGAATTTTACTAAGATTTCCTGGGATTCCAGTTATTTTTGAAATTGCAGTATACCTAATATTATCACCACTTTGAGTAAAAACACCATCTTGAGGTCCGGCTATTCTTTGAGCTCTAATATATGCTAATGAAGGAATTGTGGTGGAATTTGCTTTAAATAATGTATCATCTGTTTCATTCCCAGAGTAAACACCCGTTACGGTAACCAACTCATAACTTTGAGCTACAATATTTCCACCAAACAATAAGTACAATACTGAAGCAAAAAACAAAAAACAATATTTTAATCTTACTCTATATTTTTTTTTGAGGTGAAAGATTTTCATATATCTTGTGCTTATTTCTTATACAAAACTGGGTTGACAAATAATAATTTAGATACCCTCTTTATTTTGAAAAAATAATATACAAAATTTTTATTAAACAACCTGAATACAAGCTACTTAATGTTTTATTAAAAAAACAATAGATTCTCAATTTTTTATTGAAGTAATAATCTCACTTAAAAAAGAGTCGAAATTAAAGTCAGAGTTTTCTGTTAAACCCATTCTTACAATTACTAATTCTTTAGAGGGAATTATAAAAACACGTTGCCCTTGGTAACCATTGCATGAGAACAAATCTTTAGGGACATTTGGATATACACCACCCGCATTTAACCAAAAGTGAGCTCCATATTCTCCGTTTGAACTATTGGTAGGTGTTGCTGTATAATTAACCCACGATTCACTTAATAATTGTTCCCCATTCCAATTGCCATTATGTAAATACAATAATCCAAATTTTGCCCAATCTCTTGGTGTTGCCCAACCATATGATGACCCCACATAATTACCAGCCAAGTCAGTCTCTATAACCATAGAGTGCATCCCAATTTTATCAATTAATGCTGAGTACCAAAAATCTAAGTATTCTTGATGCGTTTTAAATTGATTTCTAATAAAACCCGATAATAAATTGGTAGTTCCTGAGGAATAATTCCAACTATTATTTGGCTCCCCCACTAAAGGCTTATGTAATTGTGTTTTAGACATATCTCTATCCAAAAACAACATTTTGGTAACATCAGATATGTTATTGTAATCTTCATCCCAAGCTAAACCACTATTCATGTGCAATAAATCATTCAACGTAATTTTAGAACGTTCATCTTGTTGCCATTCAGAGAATAAATTAGTTTGATTTACCGATATCTCCCCTTGTTTTTCTAGGATTCCTAGTATTGCACTAGTAATACTTTTAGTCATAGACCAGCCTAAAATTGGCGTATTTTTATCAAAACCTTCAGCATATTTTTCAGCAATAATTTGATCGTTATAAATAACTACAACAGCTCTTGTTTTTTTGTTAGGTCTAAAAGAATTCTCAACTGCTTTAGATAATTCGTTATAATCTACATTATTAAATACAGTGTCTTTTTGAGGGTTATCTCCATATGGATACGGTAAATTTATAAACTTAAAGTCTCTCTTTGGGATTTCGTATTTTAAGCTATCTTTTATACCATCAATCATTAAAACAGCTCCCAATCCTTCTCTAAAAACAGCAGTTCTTTTTTTTAAACCAAATACGGTTGCTGTTACAGATTTCTCCTCTCTATTAACGGTGTTTTTTGCTAACTTAATTGGCGAAAAGTTATTATCTTCACTTTCAGCAGAAGCTTGCGTTCTATGTGCTAAAAAAATAACAGAAGCTTCATTTTTAGAGGCATAACCTGTTATGATATCTAATTTATTGTAATACGTATAAGTAATATAAATAATAGCCAATACCCCTATTAACAGAAAGCTTTTAAGAAATTTTTTCACTTTTTTAAACTTTTAAAATTTCTCAAATGTAACTTAAATTTTGTCATTTCCAAAAAAGATATTACTTTTGTAAGCGATTACTCACATATATTAATAATCAATGTTAAGGTTAAGCACAGAAACTAGACAAGCACAAATAAAAGAAGCGGTATTGGAGATTATTTCAACTGAAGGACTTGCGAAACTTTCTACAAAAAATTTAGCTGCTAAAGTTGGAGTTAGCGAAGGTGCTATCTATAGACATTTTAAAAGTAAAAAAGACATTTTACTGTCTATTATTGAAGATGTTTATACTAATTTGGTTGTAAATCAAAAAGAAATTGCAAATTCTGAAATGGTGTCCTCTATTAAGTTATATACATTTTTTTGTAAACAAATACAGTATTTAATTCACAACAAAGGCATCACCATATTGTTGTTTTCAGAAGCAACACATACAAATGATTCTATTTTAAAAGAAAAATTATTAAAAATTTTAAAGGCTCAAAAAACATTGTTAAAACAAATAGTTGCAGAAGGAATCTCAAATGGCTCGTGGAATAAAAGTATTGACATTAATGATTTTGCGACCCTCTATATGGGAATTCCTGTAATTCTAAATATTGAGATGGTATTGAATAAAGAAAATTTCAACCATGAAGAGTTCTGTAATAGAATGTTTTCACTTTTAGAGCGTATTTTAAAACCTTAAAAAATTTACTAATATTAGTAAGTAAGTATTCACTACTCAAATTAATAATACATGAGAAATAGCATTTTAACTCTGGGAATATCCCTACTTTTTTTAACTCCTTTTAACATAAACGCTCAAGAGGTTCAAAGTATACAAGATTTATTCACCGCTTTAAAATCGCATCCACAAACAACTGGAGATGCCATAGCGTTAGAAAAAGCAACAACAGGGAAACAATTGGCATTTAGTAACTTATTTCCAACCATTACAGCGTATAGTAGTTTTGATAATTACTCTGATCCGTCGTCTATGCTACCTGTTACACCAAATGGAGCTTCATATCTAGTGCAGCATCAAGAAATTCCACAACCTTTTAGCGAGCAGATTTTTAGAGCTGGTGTAAGTATTTCAATGCCTGTATTTGTTAAATCTATTTATACAACAGCAAATAAAGCCAAGCACTTGCAAAGGTCGGCTCAAGCCAAACAACAAATCAATTTATTGCAAAACGAAGCTATTATTGTTAGTTCCAATGCTAATTTAAACTATTTAGATGCACTAACAAAAGCTTTGGAAAGCAAAAAACAATCGCTTTTAAAAACAAAAGAAATAATTGAGTTAAAAGTTAAAAATGGGAGAGCTCCTGGTTCAAGTTTGTTGATTATTAATAATCGTATTCATCAAGTTGAAGCTACAAAAAATGAAATTGCAATTAATAGAGAGCAGGCTATTTCAGCAATAGAATCACTTACTGGAATTAGAGTGAATGCACCTATTCAAATGCTTGAAACAAATACAATTGATAATAGTATTATAAAATCTCTAGAACCAATACAACAAAAAATACTAGCCGATAAATTGGCGTATCGAGCCGAAAAAGAAAAATTACTCCCATCACTTATCCTTAGGGGAAGTTACACCTATAGCTCAGGAGATGCGTACAATAATAATCTCTCAATTAACACTGATTTTTCAACCATTGGATTGGCTATTAGTATGCCTATTTTTAATAAAAATCAGCTTACTCAAATAAAGAAAAGTAAATTGACTTATAATGCTACTTTAAACGAATTCGAAAAATTAGAATTATCGTTAAAATCTCAAGCAATACAGTTAAGAAATAGTTTGCAGTTACTGTATAAATCTGAAAAGCTATACCAACAAAATATACAAGATAAAGAAGAGATTCTACGCATCTCGAAAACGAGTTATCAATCTGCCAGAATTTCAATTGAAGATTATTTAAAATATGAAGATGATTTAGTGTTAGAAAAATCAAAATTATATAAAGCACAAGCCGAAAAATGGCAAACACTTATGAAGTTAGCAGTAATTTATGGAAATAACATTGAAAATATAGTAAAATGAAAATATTAAAAAATAAAAAAATAATAGGTATTGCAGCAGTGCTAATTATTGTTGTATCAGGAATTTTAGCTATTGTAAATGCTAAACGTAATGAAGCAGCATTGTCTATAGCTAAAAAATACACCTTGGTAGTTTCTACCATAAATCCAGAATTAAAGCCTGTAGAATTAAGTCTACCCTATTTAGCACAAACCGAAAATGATAAAGACGTTAAACTCTCATCTAAAGTCACAGCTCGTGTAAATTATATAAAAGCAAGCGGCACAAAAGTTAAAAAGGGAGCTATTATTGCACGTTTAGACAATACTTTTATTCAAACAAACGCTGCAAGTTTAAAATCGCAAATTAAAGCAACACAAACTTCGCTTAAAAATTTAGAGGAAACACATCAAAGAACCAAAGAATTACTCGCGTTAAAAGGAGCTTCTATTGAACAATTTCAGCTAGAAGAAAGCAATATTGAAGCTATAAAAGCAAAATTAGAATCGCTTTATCAAAACCAAATTGACATTAGCAATACATTAACATATACTACTATAACCGCTCCTGTAGCTGGGGTTATTTCAAAAACCTATTTAAACAGTGGTGATTTATGTTTGCCTGGAAAACCTGTGGCAAGTATTAGTGCTACAGATGGTTTTTATTTATTGGTTCGGATCCCAACAGATTTAACCATTTATGGTGTAAACTTTAAAGGGATAAACTATCCTGCAGTTGCTTTAAATAGCACTTTTAACAACTTGGCTGAATATAAGGTATATGTCGACTCCAAAGGCTTTACAACGGGTGATAGATTAGAAGTAAATGTAATTGTTTTTAAAGGAGAAGCGGTAAAATTACCTTTTGATGCAATTCTGAATCGAAACGGAGAAAGTTTTGTTTTTATCAAAGAAAATGATATTGCCAAAGTAGTTTCTGTATCCATACTACAAACAGGAGAAGATGGTCTTGTTATAAGTAATAATGAACTTGCTGGAAAAGAAATTGTTGTTGCAAAACAAGACATTCTATTAAAACTATTAAGCGGTTCTACTATAACAACTCAAAAAAAATAAGCTATGTTCGATTATTTTTACAAACGGTCCTATTCCCTCTATGCGCTATTAGCAGCCTTTGTTATTATGGGTATCGTCGCATTGGTTACATTGCCCAAAAACTTGTTTCCAGATGCCAATCCCCCTCAAGTTATTGTAATAACAAACGTACCTGGAGCTACCGCTCAAGTTGCGGCAAATACAGTTTCCAAACCTATTGAACAAGAAATTTCTAGACTGGGCTTAATCACCAATGTGAGCTCTATCAACATGGCCAATTTCTCTATAGTAAAAGCTGATTTTGATTATAAAAAAGGGCTAAATGAAGCAGCGGTAGATGTTGCAAACGCACTTTCAATTGCAAAAGGAAAATTACCCGCCAATGTAAGTCCGGCCATTTACACAGCAGGAGATTTTACATTGCCTGTAGATATTATTTCACTATCACCTAAAACAGGAGATATAAGTGTTTTTGATATTCGAAAAATAGCCGAAAGCTTTATTAAACCTTATTTATTAAGCAATCCAGCTATTGGAAATGTTGAAGTTTTTGGAGGTTACGAAAGTGCGATTAACATTGAAATAGATCCATTTAAAGCAAAACGGTACGGTCTTAATTTTGAAACGATTACCAAAGCCATTCAAGCAATAAATAAAGATATGCCTGTTGGGTTTGTTAAAGGTGAAGATAGTTTTTATACCATTACTTTTTACGGAGAAAAGAATGAGATAGAACGAATTAAAAATCTTAAAATTTTACCAAACATTAGCATCAGAGATATTGCTGATGTAAAATGGAGCTACAAAAAAAGAACCAGTGGTTATATAGGAAACGCTAAACCTGCTATTGCCTTAGCTATACAACGAGCTCCAAAAGGAAGTGTGCTTGATGTTAGTAACGCTGCAAGAGCCGAAATGGAAAAGTTAGCAGTTCAATATCCCAATATTAGTTTTGAAATAGCCAATACACAGCGAGATTTAGTAGAATTAGCAAATTCTAATATGCTAGATGCTTTGCGTGATGCGATTCTTTTTACACTAATTGTAGTGCTATTTTTCTTAGGTAATTTTAGAGCCATTTTTACTGCTGCAATATCAATTCCTATTGTATTTTTTTCAACAATGGCTATCATTTGGCTAACCGGAGGTGAATTAAACATCGTAATTTATACAGCCATTATTTTAGCTTTAGGAATGTTAACAGATGATGCTGTAGTAGTTTTAGAAAATGTAGAACGGCATCTTCATGAACTTAATGAAGACTTACAAACCGCCATTGTTAATGGAACAAAAGAAGTAATTGCTCCTATTTTCGCAGGTACTATGGCAACTGCAGCTGTGGTAGCTCCTTTAATGTTTATTGGAGGATTTCCTGAAAAAATATTTAAACCTCTTATATTTACACTAATTATTGCCTTATTCCTTTCCTTCTTTGTTTCCATAACTTTTATACCACAATTATTAAAAGTGCTCTATAAAAATGGATTCAAAAAAACCAAAGTAGAATTATGGTTCGATAAAATTTACAATAAATCTGTTGGGAAATTAGTAGAGCCTTATGTAAGTGTCATTAAATTTTCAAATGGGAAAAATAAAATAGCTCGAAGATTACTACTTACTGTTGGCGTTTTAGTTGTTTTAATGCTAAGTGTTGGTACCATTATGCCAACTATTGGTAAAGATGCAATGCCTCCAATGGATACTGGAATTGTAAAAGCACAAATTGCTTTTAGTGCTAATGAAACTGTAGATAGCGCCGAGAAAAAAATAGCACCTTTCTTAACATGGGTTCATCAGCAAGAATGGTTAAACAGAAGTTCTGTAGCATTCGGTACTGAAGCTGGTGTTTTAAGTTTAGGTAGTGGTAACTTACCTTCTGAAGCAACTATTACACTAAATTGTGTAGACCGTTTTAGCAGAAAATTAACTATGTGGGAAATTGAAGACCTTGTTCGTGATAAACTTTCAAAATTAGAAGGTGTTAAACGAAATGATGTGTTCGATTTTGGTGCCACAGCAGTGTCATCGGTAAAAGCACCTTTAGCAATACGAATAAAATCTCCTTTTGTAGATGGGTTAACCAATAAAACACATCAAATAAGTGAGGCTATGGCTACTATAAAAGGATTAACATCTGTATCAACAAGTTGGGATAAAGATGTCAGTGAAATTGTTTTGGATATTGACGAAAATAAAGCATTGAGTTATGGCATTACACCGCTACAAATAGCGTTGCAAATTCCTGTAAAAGGTCAAATAGTTGGTTTAAACGCCAATTTACAATCTATGAGTACCCAATATGTAAGGTTATATATGAAAGGAAAATTTAGTGAAAATGAACAAACATTACGCTTGTTGCCAATTCAAACTAAATTTGGTGAAATTCCACTTGAATCATTGGCTAAAATTTCAAAACAATTAACATTTGCAAAAATTGAACGCGATAAAATGCTGTATAGCGTAGATATAAATGGGTATCGTGCAAAACGACCTATAACTCATTTAACCGACGATGCCAATGAAGCTTTAGCTAAGATTAAAGATTTAGACAATGTTATTATTACGCAAGAAGGAGACATTCAAGTTATTGATGATAGTTTTGGCAGAATGATGAAAGCAATAGCCTTAGGTATTCTTTTACTATTTCTAACGTTAATAGCAATTTATAAATCGGTCCGATTATCATTTATCATGATTTTAGTATTGCCTTTGTCATTAATTGGAGCAGCTTGGGGAATGCTATTGTTTCATAAGCCAAGTTGTATGCCTAGTTTGTTAGGTATATTATTACTTTTCAGTATCATCATAAAAAATGCTGTTTTGCTAATTGACTTTTATCAGCATCATCGCGCTAGTGGAGAGTCTCCTTACGAAAGTGCTATTGAAAGTGTTCGCGTGCGTTTCCGCCCTGTATTAATGACTGCTTTTGGTACCATTGCAGGTATGATTCCTATTGCATTGGAACATGCCGTTGGACTAGAACGCTTAAGTCCGTTAGCCGATGTTGCCATTGGCGGACTGCTTATAGGAACGCTATTAACACTAATCTATGTTCCAATGTATGCTTATATGACTGATACCAAATCATAAAAGTGTAAACTCCAATAAACAGAAGTTATTACAATTTTACAAACCCCAAATTACCCATCTCTTGTTACCTAATTTAGGTAGCAAGAGTTTTTTTCTACGCATTAATGTTGTTTTAACAACTTCTTAACTAGGGTTTAACAATATTATTTTGTCAATTCAAAAAAAGTCATTACTTTTGTTAACCATTTGGTTAAACTTTTTGGTTAAACACAATGAATAAGACAAAAGACACAACAACAGAGTTTGAAATTTTAAATGCTGCAAAACGTATTTTTCAACATAAAGGTATGGCGGGTGCACGTATGCAAGAAATTGCAGATGAAGCAGGTATAAACAAAGCTATGCTACATTATTATTACCGTAGTAAACAATTACTCTTTGAAGCCGTTTTTAAAAAAGCTTTTTCTATGATTGCACCTCAATTGAATGATATTTTAAATTCAGACTTATCTATTTGCGAAAAAATTAGAGACTTTAGTAATAATTATATTTCATTTGTAATTAAACACCCGTACCTCCCAAATTTTATTATTCAAGAATTAAATAGAAGTCCTGAATTTATACAAAAATTACTTGCTGAAAAACATTTTCCAAATATTGAGAAATTCAGAAAACAAGTCGACAATAAAATTGCTGAAGGTATTATTAGACCCATTAAAGCAGAGCAATTATTTATCAATATTATGGCCTTAAACATATTCCCGTTTATTGGTGCTCCATTATTAAAGGGTCTTACAAATGTTGACGATAAAACCTATAAAAAACTAATGATAGAACGTAAAACGGAAGTTGCAGACTTTATTATAAATTCAATAAAACTTACATAAATGAAAAAATTAAGCACTTTAATAGTTATATTTATTGCTCTCAATTCTTTTGGACAAGAAAAATTGAGTTTAGACAAGTGTTATTCTTTGGTAAATAAAAATTACCCACTTGCCAAGCAAAACGAAATGTTGGTAAGGCAAAATACATTAGATAAAGAAATTATTAAGACAGGAAAATTACCTAAATTATATTTTGATGCACAGGCTACCTACCAATCTGATGTAATAGAATTGCCAATAACCATCCCTGGTGTTACAATAGATTCTCCTAACAAAGATCAGTACAAAGCAACAATTTCTGTCAATCAACTAGTCTATGACGGAGGTTTAATAAATGCCTCTACAAAAGTAAAAGAAGCAACATTAAAAACAAAGCAAAAAAATATTGAAGTAAATTTATATCAACTAAAAAAAGAGGTAAATCAACTCTATTTCTCTATAATCTTATTACAAGAAAAAAGAGCCTTACTCGATGCTAAAAAAAAGCAGCTAGAGTCAAAATTAAAAGAAGTTAGAGCTGGTATTGAGTTTGGTACTTTACTACCAACATCAGACAAGGTACTTGAAGCTGAGTTATTAAAAATAAATCAACAATACACAGAAATTGACCAAAATAAAATTAGCTTGATAAAAACACTTTCCTCTGTAACAGGCGAAAACATTTCAACAAATATTGTACTTGAGACACCAATAATTTTAGAGAATAAAGGCGCCAAAATCAATCGTCCTGAATTGGATTTATTTCAACTCCAAAAAGAGCAAATTAATGCTTCTGAACAACTTATAGCAAAGAAAAATGCTCCAAAATTAATGGGATTTGCAACAGGTGGGTACGGAAATCCAGGTTTAAATATGTTAGATAATGAATTTCAAACATATTATGTGGTAGGTTTTAAACTCAATTGGAGTATTTTTGATTGGAATGCTCGAAAAAAAGAGCAAAAATCATTAAAAATAAACAAAGAAATTATTGATAATCAGCAAGAGGTTTTCAAGTTAAATACAAATATTGAACTCGATCAGCAACAAACTGAAATTGCTAAAATTTCATCTTTTATTAAATCTGATGAAACCATTATTGAACTTAGAAAAAAAATATTAACATCTGCCGAATCTCAATTAAAAAATGGTGTAATAACCTCTTCGGCATATATTACTGAACTAACAAATTTATACGAAGCTGAAAATAATTTAAGCACCCATAAAATTGAGTTACAGCTAGCAAAAGCAAATTATAAAATAACTAAAGGAAACTAAATTCATACGTATGAAAATCACTAAATTAATATTAGGCATATTATTAATTGCAAGTACTTTAATTTCTTGCAATAACGATAACAACAAAGCAGATGGTTATGGCAATTTTGAAGCCACAGAAACTATCATTTCAGCCGAAAGCAATGGAAAATTATTGCAATTCTCCATTGAAGAAGGACAAACAATACAAAAAGGAACTGTTGTAGGTTTAATTGACACCATACAGCTAGCACTAAAAAAAGAGCAATTAATTGCTTCTAAAAAAAGTATTAGTTCTAAATCTAGAAATGTGTTATCGCAAATAAATGTATTAAGAGCACAACTTAAAACAGCAGAGATTTCAAAATTAAGAATTGAAAACTTAATAAAATCCAACGCTGGAACACAAAAACAATTAGATGATATTAACGGACAAGTAAATGTTATAAATCAACAAATAATGAGTGTAGAAACTCAAAATGCGCCTATTTTAAACGAAATTAAAAGTATCAATGCTCAAATTAAACAACTTGAAGATCAACTACAAAAAAGCATTATTACAAACCCCATAAAAGGAACTGTTTTAGTAAAATATGCCGAACCTTACGAGATTACAACATTTGGGAAGCCTTTGTATAAAATTGCTAATTTAAGTCTTATGGAGCTCAGGGTATATGTTAGCGAAACACAACTGCCCTCCATTAAAATTGGACAAAATGTTACTGTAAAAATTGATGCTGGAGAAACTATGAAAAATTTTGACGGGACTATAACATGGGTAGCTTCTGAAGCCGAGTTTACACCTAAAATAATTCAAACTAAAGAAGAACGTGTTAACCTTGTTTATGCAGTAAAAGTAACAGTAAAAAATGACGGAAGTTTAAAAATTGGAATGCCCGCAGAAATGTGGATAAACAATATCCAATAACAATTAATTAAAAAAATCAAAACAACTAATTAACATGAAAAATTCATTCAAATTACTTTTAACAATTGTAATAATAGCAGTTATAACCATTTCTTGTGGCGAAACTGCTAAAAAGAAACAAGAAGAACATAACTCTGTTAAAAAAGAAACTGTAAAAAAAACAGTCGATACCCATGAAAAAGATAGTGAAATTCAATTAAATGACGGAAAATTATGGTCAGCAAATTATGAAACTACTCGAGGAATTTTAAATATGCAACAGCTATTAAATACCTTTTCGGGTGAAGATTCTCTAGAGGCTTACGCTACCTTAAAAAGTAATTTAGAAAAAGAGTTTGGAACCATTATAACTGAATGTACAATGGAAGGTGAATCTCACAACCAATTACATAACTTTTTAGTTCCTATGAAAGATTTATTTAACAATTTAGGATCTTCAGATTTAACTACTTGTAAAAAGAGTTTTAAAACCTTAGAAAAACATTTGGCTTCGTATTCATCCTATTTTGAATAAATAATACAGTAAAATTAAAAATACATAAATTGAGTATATTAATAAAACATATAAGTAAATCATTTAAAGATGTAACGGCTTTAAAAGACATTTCTTTTAATGTTAATGAAGGTGAGTTATTTGGGCTAATTGGACCTGATGGAGCTGGTAAAACTACTCTTTTCAGAATTTTAACCACACTTCTTATTGCAGATGAGGGTACAGCATTCGTAGCTAATTATGATGTCGTAAAAAATTATAAAGACATTAGAAATCATGTAGGTTATATGCCTGGGAGGTTTTCTTTATATCAAGACTTAACTGTTGAAGAAAATTTAACTTTTTTCGCAACAATTTTTGGAACTACAATTGAAGAAAACTACGATTTAATTAAGGATATTTACGTTCAAATTGAACCCTTTAAAAACAGAAGAGCTGGAGATTTATCTGGAGGTATGAAACAAAAATTAGCGTTGAGTTGTGCCTTAATTCATAAACCAAAAGTATTGTTTCTTGATGAACCAACAACAGGTGTTGATCCTGTTTCTAGAAAAGAATTTTGGGAAATGCTAAAACGTTTACAACAAAAAGGGATAACTATTTTGGTTTCTACTCCTTATATGGATGAAGCTGCGCTATGTGATAGGATTGCATTAATTCAAGATGGTCAAATTTTACAAATTGACACCCCTAAGGAAATTGTAAAACACTACCCAAAAACTATTTATGATATAGCAGCAAGCAATATGTATGAACTTATATTAAGCTTAAACGAATACCAATACAATCACAGTGTATACCCATTTGGTGAATTTGTACATTATACAGATAAAAGAGATGATTTTAACCCAGAAGATTTATTAAAGTTTTTGAAAAACAAAGGGTTGAAAAATATAATAATTCAACTCACAAAAGCCACCATCGAAGATACTTTTATGGAATTAGCAAGATAAAACTCTACGTTTATGAAACAAAAAAATGTTATACAAGTAAAAAATCTCACCAAAAAATTTGGTGATTTTACAGCTGTTAACAATATTACCTTTGAAGTAAAACAAGGAGAAATTTTTGGTTTTTTAGGAGCAAATGGTGCTGGAAAAACTACAGCGATGAAAATGCTAATTGGTATTTCAAAACCAACATCAGGAGAGGCCAACGTGGCCGACTTTGATGTGTTTACCAACCCTGAAGATATTAAAAAAAATATTGGCTATATGAGTCAGAAATTTGCATTGTATGACGATTTAACGGTAAAAGAAAACATTACTTTTTTTGGAGGTATTTATGGACTATCTAAATCAATAATAAAACAAAAATCAGAAGTTTTAATTAACGAATTGGGCTTACAAGAGGTAGCCAATGAGTTGGTTGGGTCATTGCCTCTTGGTTGGAAACAAAAAATAGCCTTTTCCGTTGCTTTATTACACAATCCTAAAGTTGTATTTTTAGATGAACCCACAGGGGGGGTTGATCCAATAACAAGGCGGCAATTTTGGGAAATGATTTATAAAAATGCTCATAACGGAACTACTATTTTTGTAACTACCCACTATATGGATGAAGCAGAATATTGTGACCGGGTTTCCATTATGGTAGATGGGAAAATTGAAGCTTTGGATACACCCAAAAACTTAAAAAAACAATTTAACGTTGAAAACATGAATGATGTTTTTTTAAAACTGGCAAGAGGATGAAACAAATAACTCAAATTTTAACACACAAACAAATTATTAATGGCGAACAGCATATGTTATCCTAAAAATTAAAAATTTAAACATATGAAACGATTTATTGGATTTATAACAAAAGAGTTTTACCATATTTTTAGAGATACACGTTCTTTGTTTATCCTCTTTGGAATGCCCATTGCTCAAGTAATGCTTTTTGGGTTTGCCATTACCAACGAAATTAACAATGTGAATATTGCTGTTCTTGATAAATCAAAAGATGCAACAACACAAGAAATTATCAATAAAATAACAGCATCAACATATTTTAGCAATAAACAATTTATTACAAATGAGGCTGAAATTGAATCAGCATTTAAAAAAGGAAACATTAAGGCTGTTTTGGTTTTTGAAAAAGACTTTAGTGAAAAATTAATTAAAGAAAATAAGGCTACCGTACAAATAATTACCGATGCAACAGATCCTAACACTGCTAATACGGTTAATAATTATGTAAGTTCTATTTTACAGAAATATCAACAAGAAACCAATAAAAACATAAAACCAATTTATCAAATTGTTCCTCAATCTAGAATGATATACAATCCTGAACTTAAAAGTGTTTTTATGTTTGTTCCTGGAGTAATGACCATTATTTTAATGCTTGTTTCAGCAATGATGACTTCAATTTCTATCACACGTGAAAAAGAATTAGGGACTATGGAAATTTTATTGGTATCACCCATAAAACCTTTTCAAGTTATTATTGGTAAAGTTGTGCCTTACATTTTCTTATCAATTATAAATGCCATTGTTATTGTACTACTCAGTATTTTTATTTTTAAAATGCCTGTGCAAGGGAGTTTATTCTTATTGGCTGCTCAAAGTATCTTATTTATTATAAATGCTCTTTCCTTAGGAATATTAATTTCTACTATTTCAGAGACCCAACAAACTGCTATGATGGTTTCTTTAATGGGCTTAATGCTTCCAGTAATTTTATTATCTGGATTTATTTTTCCTATTAGCAGCATGCCTGTTCCATTACAAATAATTAGCCATGTGATACCTGCAAAATGGTTCATTATTATTTTAAAGGGAATTATGCTCAAGGGTGTAGGAATAACAATTTTATGGAAAGAAACATTAATTTTAGTCGCAATGACCGTGTTTTTTATTGTTTTGAGTATTAAAAAATATAAAATTAGATTGGAATAATGAAACGAGCATGTCAGATTTTGACACATAAGGGAATGATTAATAGCGAACACCATATGTTACCGCTAAAAAATAAAATTTAAACATATGAAAACAATAGGATATATCATTCAAAAAGAGTTTAAGCAAATCTTTAGAAATAAAGCAATGCTTCCCCTAATTTTTGTATTGCCTTTAATACAATTAATTATACTTTCAAATGCAGCTACATTTGAAATACAACATATTAAATTTTCGTATGTAGACCATGATAACACTTCTTTTTCAAGAGCATTAATTGATAAGTTTGATGCGTCATCTTACTTTAATGTAATAACTTACTTTTCATCAGGAAAAGACGCAAATTTAGCAATGTTGAAGGGAGAAGTTGATGTAATTTTAGAAATCCCTTCTCATTTTGAACGTGATTTATTAAAAGATAAAAAAACAAACTTAGCTGTAATTATTAATGCAATTGATGGAGCTGCTGCGGGTGTTGAGAATGTATATATTAACCAAATTGTACAAAACTTCAATAAAAACGCACAAGCAAACTTAATGCAGCCCTCAGATTACATAAACAAACCTAAAACTATTGCAAGTATCCCTTCATTTTGGTACAATAAAACCTTAAATTATAAAACGTTTATGGTTCCAGGAATACTGGTTTTACTGGTAACTATGATTACTTTATTTTTATCGGGGATGAATATTGTTCGAGAAAAAGAAATTGGAACCTTAGAGCAAATGAATGTTACTCCCATAAAAAAATATCAATTTATTATTGGTAAATTATTTCCTTTCTTAGTTCTTGGTATGTTGTTATTAACTGTTGGGTTAGTTATTGCAAAAGTAATTTTTAATGTTCCAATGGTTGGTAGCTTAGGGTTAATGTACGTATATACTATTATTTATATTTTGGTTATTTTAGGTATGGGGCTCTTTATTTCAAATTTCACAGACACTCAACAACAGGCAATGTTTATAGCTTGGTTTTTTGTCGTAATTTTTATACTTATGAGTGGTTTGTTTACTCCTATAGAAAGTATGCCACAATGGGCGCAATATTTAACAGAGTTCAATCCTATTAAATTTTATGTTGAAGTTATGAGAATGGTAATGCTCAAAGGAGCTGACTTAACAGATATTACACCATTATTTATTAAAACAAGTATCTACGCAGTCATTATGAATGGTTTAGCTGTATGGAGTTATAAAAAAACAAATTAAAATATATTATAAATGAAAAACATCTTAAAATACATCGCTGCCATTGCCTTAACTGCATTTGCATTATTAACAATGTTTTTAAGTAGTTCTATTATTTTTGATTGGTTTGGAGTCAGGGCAAAGGAAGGAAACTATGTATTAATTGTTGTTTGGGCTAATTTTATAAGTAGTATTCTTTATTTATTCGCTTCTTATGGATTTATTACCCTAAAAAAGTGGACTGTCAATCTTCTAAAAATTTCATTACTCCTATTAATCTTTGCTGGTATCGGATTTTTTATTCATATAAATCGCGGTGGTTTATATGAAACCAAAACCATAGGTGCATTAATTTTTAGATTTTCAGTAACGCTTCTTTTTACTTTTTTAGCTTACTTAACAACTATAAAATGGAACAAATGATAAAAAATATTGCAATTACACTCATTCTATTAACACTTATTTCATTTAATAAAAAAAATGAAGAAAAAACCTTTTCTTTAACGGTAAAAGTAACACATTTAAGAAACTCAAAAGGTGTTGTCCTATTTGCTCTATACAATAAGGAAGGCTCAATTCCAGACGAAAAATATAAAAAATACTACCTAAAAGATGTTGCTCCTATAAAAGAAAATTCTTCAACTATTACCTTTTCTAATATACCTCAAGGAAAGTATGCAATTAACATCCTTCACGATGAAAATAAAAACGGAAAAATTGATAAAGGGTTTATTTTACCAAAAGAGGGTATTGGATTCTCCAATTACCAATCTATCGGTATTCGAAATCGTCCAAAATTTTCTAAGGCCAGCTTTATGTTAAATACCAATACCACAAAAGAAATAAAAGTTATTTATTTCTAATAAATTAATTCTTAAAAAAACATGAAAAATATTTTTCTAATATTTGTTGGGCTTGTTTTTTTTGTAAACATCAGCTATTCACAATCTCTAAAAAAAGATTCTTTAAGTTTAGACCTTACAAAAATAGCATTGGCAAATCAAAGTGATAGTTATGTTACATTCCCTACCGATATAGGCAACATTGAACCGCTAATGTTTGAAGCAAATATTAGTCCTAGTTTTATAATTAGAGAACGAAAAGATGCTAGGTTAATAGGTGTTTTAACTTCACAAATTATTATAAGAATGTATAATGAATACTCTTATCCTGTACGTACACCTAGTTATATGCCACAAATATCATTTTATTACTTAACCGGTGATAAAAAATCAGCAAAGCACACTACACTTTTTGGTAAAATTGCACATCATTCCAATGGTCAAAATGGAGATTTTTATAATGATGATGGAACTATAAACTTATTAACTGGAAATTTTGCCACCAATTATTTTGAGCTTGGTTTTATTCGTACTACTTTTAGTGAACTACACAATGCTGTTAAGTTTTTTAAAAGCTCTCTTGAAGTGCACCCTAAAAGCTGGATGCTCAATGAATTACACGGAAAATATAATGGGTTTCGATGGCATAATACATTCAAAGCCTTTAAACTTCCTTTATCAAGTTCAAAAGCTAATGAAAGACCTAATTTTTCCCTAAAAGTAGAAACAACATGGATGCTTGATGCCGTAAATAATTGGGACACCTTTGATTTGAACAGGTTAAATGCAAGTTTAACATTTTATTACCATCCAACGTTTTTAGAAGATATTGGTTTTTTTATTCAGTTCTATCACGGTATAGATTATTACAACATCTATTTTCAAAATCAATTAAATGTCTTACGTTTTGGGTTTATGACTGAAATTTTACGGTTTTAATAATAATTTTAAGCTATGCCTAATAATATTATCTATATTAAAAAAAACTCGGGGGAATTAGAACCTTTCTATTTTCAAAAGCTAAGAGATTCTTTACTAAAAAGCGGAGCTTCTCTTCAAACAGTAAATAAAGTTCTTAAAAGCATTAAACCAAAACTATACAATGGAATTACTGCTAGAGAAATTTACAGGAATGCTTTTTCCTTATTAAAAGGATATAATAAGTTACATGCATCTAAGTTTAGTTTAAAAAAAGCCATTTTTGATTTAGGACCAACGGGCTACCCTTTTGAGAGACTTGTTGGAGCCTTACTAAAACAAAAAGGATTTAAAACAAGAGTAGGTGTTATTTTATCTGGGAAATGTATAACTCATGAAATTGATGTTTTGGCTGAAAAAAATAATTATACGTATGCCATAGAATGTAAATTTCACCTAAAACCAAATTACACAAACAATGTAAAAATTCCATTGTACATAAATTCAAGGTTTTTAGACATACAAAAACAATGGAACAAAAAAGATAAAAAAACATCTATTTTAAAACAAGGTTGGATTGTAACCAATACTAGGTTTACCGAAGATGCAATTAACTATGCTAAATGCGCTGGGTTAATACTGTTGAGTTGGGATTACCCAAAAAATAATGGCATAAAAGATAACGTTGATAAATACGGGTTATACCCCGTTACTGTTTTAACATCTCTAACTAAGAGAGAAAAGAAACTACTTATTGAAAATGACATTATTTTAACAAAAGAGCTTTTAAAATCTTCTACCGTTTTAAACAAACTTGGTTTTTCTGATTCAAAAATTAGAAAAATACTTTTAGAAACTCAAAATTTATGCTCCCTAAATTAAGCACCCCCAATCTTTTTTAAAAATTCATCTTTATAATTTTGCCCTATTGGTATTCTAACTCCATCAATAAGTATTCTATTTCGTTGGACAGAATGTATATATTTTAATGAAACTATATAAGACCTGTGTACTCTTATAAAAGTCTTTTTAGGTAATTTTTCTTCAATGTTTTTAAAATTACTTAATGTTAAAATAGGTTTATGTGAAGTTGAAAATATTTTTATATAATCTTTTAATCCTTCAAAATATTTGATATCCTCAAAATTTAACTTTATATTTTCATAATCAGATTTTACAAAAATAAAATCTGGCATATCATGTGTTTTTATTGTTGGCAATATGTCTTCTCTTTTCAACAAAAAAAGCTCTTGAGCCCTATTTACAGCTTTTAAAAACCTATGAAACGGAATTGGTTTTACTAAATAATCAACCGCATTCAAATTAAATCCTTCAACAGCATAATGAGAATATGCCGTTGTAAAAATAAACAACGGTTTAACATCTAACGATTTAATAAATTCAATCCCTGAAAAATCAGGCATTTCAATATCTGAAAAAATTAAATCTACTTCTCTTTTTTGAAGAACTGTTGTTGCTTCTACAGCATTAGAACAAACTGCCACCAAGTCTAAAGTTGGAACCTTAGATACAAAATCTTCTAACAATTCAACTGCTAACGGTTCATCATCTATTATTAAACATTTCATTATTTTTCAATTTTAACAACAATTCAACTTTATATAAGTTATCAATTTCTTCAATTTTTAATACATGAGATTTAGGGTATAATAAATTTAATCTATTTTCAATATTTTGTATCCCAAAACCAGAGTTTGGATTGTTCTTTTCCTTTAGTGATATATAATTAGTTACTTTTAAAGTTAAATTACTTCCTTCAACAATAATTTTAATTTTAATATCCGTTTTCCCTGTATAATCAGTGCCGTATTTAAATGCATTTTCAATAAATGAAATAAGAAGTAAAGGTTCAATATGCTGATCTAAATTTCCATGAACATTAAATCTGACTCCACTAGAATCTTTTAATCGTAAATTCTGAAGCATAATATAATTTTTAATATAATCTATTTCTTTTTGTAAAGAAACAAATTCTTTATCCGTTTCATAAATCATATATCTCATTAGTTCAGATAATGTAACAATAGCATCGGTTGTGTAGTCCGATTTTTTATTTGCCAAAGAATAAATACTATTGAGGGAATTGAATAAAAAATGAGGATTTAATTGTGCTTTTAAAAATGATAATTCTGCTGTGATTTTATGTGTTTCCACCAAAGATTTTATTTTTTCGTTTTCATACCATTCTAAAACAAGTTTTATACTTGCACTTACTGCAAATAATAAGAACGTTACTAAACCCTGTATAGGTGCTTTAAAATTTTCATTAATTATCCCCTTACCTCTATATCCAATAATTTCTTCTCCTCTACTAAAATTGTGATTAAAATGATCTTCTAAGGGAATTATATTTTGACTAATGTAAATAGAGCCTATAATAAAGGCAACTGAAACAATGATATATAAAGCTATTCTTTTTTTCAACAAAAGATTGGGCACCAATAAACTATAATTTAAATAGAAAAGAATAATGTTAAATGACATTCTGTATATAAAGTCATAATTATTTGGAAGTACATTAAACCTATTGTAAAAAGTTATTAAACTTATTAAAAGAACAATTATCCAACATAAAAGATGGATTACAACTGTAGGTGTATTTTTAAAATTAATTTTCAATTAGTTAAATTCATTATGGCAAAATTAGTAAACATTACTTACAAACTTACTTTTTCTTTTGAGAGTTCTTTTCATATCAAATTTTAACCTTTTTTTAAAAGTTTAGGAGCTAAACAAAATTGCCTAGCTCCTTAAACAATAATTAAAAAATCAATCCACAATTAATCATTGTCTTCAACTATTTCATCTGGTCTATATTCCCAAATATCATCAAAATAATAACTACCACTTCTACCCATTAAAACAAAGGCCTTATCACTAAATGAAAATGCAGATGCATCTTGGCGTGGTGTTCCTTCATAACTTGGTTGTTCCTCCCAAACATCAGTTAAAGGATCGTACTCCCAATTTTCTCTTGTTAACCCTCCTGCTTCACCTGTAACAAAGTATCCTTTCCCATTCAGTGAAAATGAAACTCCACTACTCAATAAAATTGAATAATCTTCATCTTCATCATCTAAATCTTTTAACCGTGTCCAAGTTTCTGTAGTTCCATTAAATGAATAAAAATCATTCTCATAAGCTCCATTGTGTATTCCAGAACCTAAATAGGCTAAATCTCCAATAACAAATACCGTTGCATCTTTACGTTTTTGACCTCCAAACCCCACAGAAAGCTCCCATGAATCTGTTACATCATTATACTTCCAAAAATCTTTTAGTTCACTCCCATCATAGCCTGTACCAATATATCCTTTCCCTGATACGGAAAAGCCAACAGCGCCATAACGGGCTGTTCCTCCAAAGTCTGCTTTTTGAGTCCATTTATCTAATACAGGGTCATATTGCCAAAAATCTTTCAATTCATTATTTCCATCATACCCCGTACCTAAGTAGCCCTTTCCGTTAAGTGTAAATCCAACTGCTCCACTCCTTGGAATTCCAGGGAAATCAGCTTTTTGTATCCAATAATCTCCTTCTGAATTGTACTCCCAAGTATCAAACAAGTAATCATCCCCATCATATCCTGTAACCAAATACCCCTTATCTCCAATAACAAATGCTACTGCATTTCCTCGAGCATAACCATCAAAAGTTGAGCTTTCAACCCAATTTCCATAATCATCATCATCATCAGATGAACAACCTACAAAAGCTACAATTATAAGCAATGTAAAAACTTTTAAATACATTTTTTTTAAATTCATATCATTCTCTATTTTAATTTTTCTTGTTTGTTAAATTATATTTTATGTTTACTCCTATAAAAAAATTATTTTCAACGTCAAACTCATACACTACATCATTACTGTTTAATAAGTTGTACGACGCATATAGTTGATATCCTAAATTCATTGATATTTTCCAAAAATCGTCTATACTATGTAAATAATTAAACCCAGACTCAATTGTTCTATATTTTACTCTTTCTACTTCACCCAAAGAATTATTAAGGATGATGTTATTGCTTAAATTAGAATAAAACCCTTTCGGTTTTATGTACATAGTTACCTTGTCAAATTGAGAAAGCTTATAGTTTAGTTTTGTAATTGGCATTCCTATTGTATAAGAAAGGTGATTTGTTATTTTATCTGAATAACTTATAACAGGGATTGGAGTATTCATGCCAAAACCCGTATTATAAATTAAACCTAAACGTAATTTACTTGTATTGTTAGTTCTAATAAAAATTAAGCTCCCATTTAAAAAAACATCGTCAAATGTAATACTCGATTCGAAATTTGAAGATATTGTTGGTGCTATTTGTATGCTATACATCCACAAATCGTTCACTTTTTTTATAAACCCTAACGAATACTTTATCGATTTAAATTTTTCAATAGATGAAGTATCAAAAAAATACTCAGAATTATATTTTACAGTATTTGCAGTATAAGAAAAACGCTGTATTAACAATCCTCCTTTTAATTTTAAGGGTAAATTCAATGTTACAGAGGCATTATCAAAACCTATAGAATTAGAACTATTTAGTGTTGAATTAAAATCTGCACCAAATAGCTCGAAACTTTGTGCATTTGCTATAAATGACGAGCCTATTGATAATATTATAATCACACCGTAACGCATACTAAAATTTCATTATTTAATTCAAAAATATTTAATTAAACCCTTTGACAAATAGTGAAATAGACCAATACTACATTTTTATCTATATATTATATGTTTTCCTCTATTAAACATTAAAATTACTGATTACTAGCTATTTAACATTGTTTTAACAATTTTGTAGACACAATTTAAATGCTCATCTATTTTAGTACTCATGAATTCATTGTTTAAAATACATTTACCGCAAAAAAAAAATGAAATATAGTTTTATACTGTTTAGTTTAAGTTTAATAGCATTCGTTTCATGTAATGAAGATTTAAAAACCTACCCTGTCGGTGAAGATTTTATTGATAACAATGTTATAGTTACTGTTATTGATACTTTTTCATTAAAATGTGGCACATTTATGTTAGATTCTGTTGTGACTTCTAACACAGGGCGAATTTTATTAGGAAGTGTAATTGATAATAATTTAGGACAAACAACATCTCAAAGTTATCTCAAATTAAAAAATACTCTTTTTGATATTGACACCAACGCTAAATATGATTCAATAGGGTTTGTTCTTAATTATGACACTTACTATTATGGAGATACTACAGTTGCCCAAACATATAAAGTTCATCGTGTTCGTAAAATAATTGAACCTGACGAAGGTTTAAACTTATACAACACTTCGAATTTCCTCTATGATAATGAGGTTTTAGGAGAACTAACCTTTACTCCTATGCCTAATAGAACAAGTGACTCTTTATATATACCCTTAAATTTCAATTTAGGGAAAGAAATTTTTGATAAACTAAAAGATAATGAAATTAATAACTTTGATGATTTTGAACAATTTTTTAATGGTATTACCATAATTCCAAATACTACAACAAATAGCAATATTTTAGGGTTCCAATATAAAAATTATACAAGTAGTAATAATTCTAGTATGCGGATTTACTACACGATATCCGATGATGATAATGAAGGTAATGACTCTTTCATTGACTTTAATGTTGTGAGTGAAGACCAATTTAATCACATTGAAAGTAACCGTTTAAACACTCAACTAGATAATTTTGAAACATCTGAAACAATTATTAGCAGTTCTTATACCAATAACATAATTTATACTCAAGGAGGAACTGGCATATCGGCACGAGTTGAAATACCTTATCTTGAAAACTTAAAAAAACTATCCGAAAATGGAACTGTTTTAGATGGAAAGCTATTATTCTATCCTTTGAAAGGAAGTTATGATAATAACCAGTTAGAAGAATCATTAACTGTTTATGTTGTGGATCATAAAAATAGGGTTATAAAAGAGCTAGGAGAGGCTGTATTAACAAGCAATAAATATGATGAATTTAATGAAGATACTTACTACACCGTTGATTTAACCTTATACATAGAAGAAATTTTAAGTGCAACTTACACATTAAACTACGCATTAATGTTTCAATTTTCTGACTATAAAAAAACTGTAGATAAAATTCTTATTGAAGATGATAAGGTAGACGAATTTAAAATGAAGCTACAAGTAAGTTATTTAACCTATTAATTATGATATTTAAAAAAAATATTTTCGGTGTTTTCCTCTTAATTCAAACAATTTTGTGGGCTCAAAATGATACTAGTTCACCTTATTCATTATATGGATTAGGTCTAGAGAATAAAACTTCTTTCGGAGGGTTTACCGCTATGGGAAATACGGGAGTTGCACAAATAACTCCTTTTCAAATTAACAATTTTAACCCTGCAAACCTATCTAACATACCTCTTAACTCATTCTTATATGAAATAGGTATAAATGGAACGTATTCTTCAATTAAAACTAATGATGTTAGCCAAAACACTACCGATTTCAATTTTTCTCATTTAGCTATTGCCTTTCCTATAATTAAAACTTGGGGAATGAATTTGGGGTTAATTCCCTATAGTAAAGTTGGTTACAATATTGATATTGAAAAACCTATTGAAGGCTCAACAGATACTTTTAATACAAGGGTTATTGGGTCTGGAGGTTTAAACAACTTGTATTGGGCAAATGGAATAAAAATTCATGAAAAAATTTCACTTGGTGTAGAGCTCTCTTTTTTATTCGGAACTATTGATGAGGAAAATTGGGTGTTGACAGACCCTATAGTAAATATACTTGACCATAATTATTACAATGGCCTTAAATTTAAAACCGGTATTCATTATACATTACCCAATATAGCAGGGATAGAGACAACACTAGGAGCAACTTTTGAGGCTCCAACAAAATTAAAAGGTTCGCAAACTAGAAACTCCTACAAAACCATTGGAGGTTATCAAATAGATATTGAGAGAGACACTGAAAACAATCTTCATGATTTTGAATTACCCCTAACCATTAGTTTAGGAGTATCAAGTAAAATAAACAAGAATATAATTTCAAATTTTGATTATAAAAAATTATGGTGGGAAAACACCAATAACTACGATAAGTCTAGTAACTACACCAACCAAAGTATTTATGCTTTTGGTATTGAATATAAGCCTTCAAAAGGATATGGTTTTTCAAGTTTACTAAAATATCGATTGGGAATAAATTACAATACCGGATTTTTAAATATTAGTAATCAAAAAATTGATACTTACAGTATTTCAATTGGATTAGGTATACCCATGTCAAAACAAAATGCCTCAAGTTTAAACATTTCCTACTCTGTTGGTAAAGAAGGAACTCTTTCAAACAGTTTAATAGAAGAAAATTTTCATAAATTAACGTTGAATTTAAGTTTTATGGGGAATTGGTTTCAAAAGAAAAAAATATTTTAAATACTATTTAAAAAGTATAAATATTATTTAATAGCCTTTTATAGTAACATAAAAACAACCTTATATTTTGTTTATAGAACGACATCTATTTCGTAATTTCGCATTTAGTACCGATACCTATCGGTAGATTCTAAAAAAAGAAAATGATAGATATCCAAAAAATCAGAAGTGAATTTCCCATACTAAAACAAAAAGTAAATGGTAAACCATTGGTATATTTTGATAATGCTGCTACAAGTCAAAAGCCACAAATTGTAATTGATAGCATTGTTAACTATTACACAACTTTTAATGCAAATATTCACAGAGGAGTTCATACGCTTAGTCAAAAAGCAACAAATGCTTTTGAAGAGGCACGTGTTAAATTACAAAAACATTTTAATGCCAAAAAAAACTATGAAATTATATTAACTGCAGGAACAACACACAGCATTAATATAGTTGCTACAGGTTTTACTGCATTATTAAAAAAAGGAGACGAAATTATAGTCTCAGCCTTAGAACATCATTCAAATATAGTTCCCTGGCAAATGTTATGCGAACGAACAGGTGCTGTTTTAAAAGTAATTCCTATGAATGAAGAGGGGGAGTTACAGCTAGATAAATATGCAGAATTACTCTCTAAAAAAACAAAATTAGTATTTGTAAATCACGTTTCAAATGCTTTAGGTACCATAAACCCCATTAAAAAAATTATTGATATGGCACAGGCTGTTGGTGCTGCAGTTTTAATTGATGGCGCACAAAGTTCTGCCCATATTAAAACAGATGTACAAGCTTTAGGTGTTGATTTTTATGTTGCTTCAGCTCATAAAATGTGTGGCCCTACAGGTGTTGGTATATTATATGGGAAAGAGAAATGGCTCAATAAATTACCCCCTTATCAAGGCGGAGGTGAAATGATTAAACAAGTTACTTTTGAAAAAACAACCTATGCAGATTTACCCTATAAATTTGAAGCAGGAACCCCAAATATTGCAGGTGTAATTGCGTTTGGTACTGCCATTGATTATATGAATGCTTTAGGTTTTGATAATATTGTAACTTATGAAGATGAGTTACTTCAATATGCTACCAAAAAATTACTTCAAATAGAAGGATTAAAAATTTACGGTACTTCAAAAAACAAAACAGCTGTTATTTCATTTAATATTGAAGGAATTCACCCGTATGATATTGGGGTAATTATTGATAAACTTGGAATTGCCGTTAGAACTGGCCACCATTGTGCTCAACCTATTATGGATTTTTATAAAATCCCAGGAACTGTTAGAGCTTCCTTTGCTTTTTACAACACTTTTGAAGAAATTGATTTATTAATTGAAGCACTTATTAAGGCCAAAACAATGCTTTTATAATTGCTAAAATAAACTCTTATTAAAAAAGTAAATCTTCTTTTTTAATATAGCCTGTATCCTCTAATAAATTTTCTTTTTTAGAAGCCTGAACAGCTAAAAAATCACATCGCTCATTTTGAGGGTGATTGTTATGTCCTTTTATCCAAATAAATTTGGTGTTTCTCGGATTGTAAACTTTTAAAAAACGCTTCCACAAATCTGGGTTTTTAACATCTTTAAAACGTTTTTTTTGCCAACCAATTACCCATTTTTTTTCAACAGCATCAACAACATATTTTGAGTCTGAAAATACCATAATTTCAATAGCGGTAGTTTTAATTTTTTCTAAAGCAACAATTACAGCCAATAATTCCATACGATTATTTGTAGTCCTCTTATATCCCTCAGAAAATTCTTTCTTGTAAGACTTTCCAACCCACTCCATTACAATTCCATAACCTCCAGGGCCAGGATTTCCACTACAAGCACCATCAGTGTAAATATGAACTTGATTTTTTTTATCCATTTTCTAAAATAACTTTTTCAATAACTTTTGGAAAATTCTCTTGTTCTAAAACATGAATTTTTTGGGCAATATCTTCAGCCGTATCACACACTAAAACTTCAACACTTTTTTGAAAAATAATAGCTCCTTCATCATAATTTTCATTTACATAGTGAATTGTTATTCCAGATGCTGTTTCTCTGTTTTTTACAACAGCATTGTGTACATGCATACCGTACATTCCCTTCCCTCCATATTTAGGTAACAGTGCTGGATGAATGTTTATTATCTTATTAGGAAATGCCTCAATAATTTTAAGAGGTATTTTCAACAAAAACCCAGCTAAAACTATATAATCTGCCTGCTCTTTTAAAATAGTAAATACGGCATTGGTGTTTCTAAAAGAATTCTTATCAAAATAGCTGCTCGTTACACCTAAGCGTGTTGCTTTTTCTAAAACTTTAGCTTCTTTTTTATTAGACAGCACAAGAGTAACAGAAATTAAACTGCTGTTTTTAAAATATTTTATAATATTCTCAGTATTCGTGCCTGTACCAGAAGCCAGTATTGCAATACGCTTCATTTCTTTAAAAATTAATTTATGTTTTACACAAATAAAATAAATATATAACAACTTTTACTGGTTAAATAAAAAAACTTTCTATAATTTTAGAAAACAATAACTATCTTTTATGAAGTAAAATATTTTCATTTCAATAAAGTTTTATATTTTTGCCAAGTAATTAAATTAAAAAATAAAAAATTATGTCAGACATTGCATCAAGAGTTAAAGCCATTATCGTAGATAAATTAGGCGTTGACGAAAATGAAGTAACAACAGAAGCAAGCTTTACTAACGATTTAGGAGCAGACTCACTTGATACTGTTGAGTTAATTATGGAATTCGAAAAAGAATTTGATATTCAAATTCCAGATGATCAAGCAGAAAATATTGGAACTGTTGGTCAAGCGATTAGCTATATAGAAGAAGCTAAAAAGTAATTCTTATATGGAAATAAGACGAGTAGTAGTAACTGGACTTGGTGCTTTAACACCAATAGGTAATAACATTGAACAATATTGGAACGGCCTTGTTAACGGTGTTAGCGGGGCTGCTCCAATTACACATTTTGATGCTGCCAAGTTCAAAACTCGTTTTGCTTGTGAATTAAAAAACTTTGAGGTTACAGATTTTATGAACCGAAAAGAAGCTCGTAAAATGGATCGTTTTACACAGTATGCCATGGTAGCTACTGATGAAGCTATTGGCGATTCACAATTAGATTTAGAAAAAATTAACAAAGATAGAATTGGTGTTATTTGGGGAGCAGGAATTGGCGGTTTAGAAACTTTTCAAAACGAAGTTTTAAATTTTTCAGCTGGTGATGGAACTCCTAGGTTTAACCCTTTCTTTATTCCAAAAATGATTGCTGATATTGCACCAGGTCAAATTTCTATTAAATATGGATTTAGAGGGCCAAACTTTGCAACAGTATCAGCATGTGCATCTTCTTCAAACTCAATTATTGACGCTTTAAATTATATCCGATTAGGATACGCAGATATCATGGTGTCTGGAGGTTCTGAAGCCACTATAACAATTGCCGGAATGGGTGGGTTTAATGCTTTACAAGCACTTTCTACAAGAAATGATGACCCTGCAACTGCATCAAGACCATTTGATAAAGACCGAGATGGTTTTGTCTCAGGTGAAGGAGCAGGCGCACTTATTCTTGAAGAATATGAGCACGCCAAAGCAAGAGGTGCAAAAATTTATGCTGAAGTAGCTGGAGGAGGCTTATCTGCTGATGCTTACCATATTACAGCTCCACACCCAGAAGGGTTAGGCGCAAAATTAGTTATGAAAAATTGTTTAAAAGATGCTGGTTTAAAACCTGAGGATGTAGATGCTATAAACATGCATGGTACCTCAACTCCGTTGGGCGACATTGCTGAATCTAAAGCAATTATAGATGTATTTGGTGAACATGCATACAAGCTTAATCTAAACTCAACCAAGTCAATGACTGGTCATTTACTAGGTGCGGCAGGAGCTATAGAGGCTATTGCTTCTATATTGGCAATGAAATATGGAATTGTTCCTCCTACAATAAATCATTTTACTGATGATGATCAAATTGACAGTAAATTAAACTTTACATTTAACAAAGCTCAAAAACGCAATGTAAAAGTTGCAATGAGTAATACCTTTGGATTTGGGGGGCACAATGCTTGTGTACTTCTTAAAAAACTTGATTAATAACAACTTTGAATGAACTTCATTCGTAAAATAGTAAAACCTCGCTCAAAAAAAGAGGATATTTTTTATATTGAGCTAAAAAAATTATTAGGCTTTACTCCAAAAAATTTACAGTATTACCAAAAAGCTTTCATTCATAGATCTATAAAAGAAATAGATAAAAAAACTGGCTTAACAATTAACTATGAACGATTAGAGTTTTTAGGAGACGCTATGTTAAGTGCTATTATTGCTGCTCATTTATTTCGAGAAGTTCCTACAGGAGACGAGGGCTACTTAACTCAAATGCGATCTAAAATTGTAAGCAGGGAGCATTTAAATGAACTTGGTAGAGATTTGGGCTTATTACATTTTGTTAGAAGTAATATTTCACGATCTAAATTTGGAGATAATATTCATGGAAATGTTTTTGAAGCATTGGTTGGCGCTATATACTTAGATAAAGGCTACAAATATTGTGAAAAATTCATTTATAAAAGGGTTATTGCTCCTTACGTTGATGTGCCAAAATTAGAAGGTAAAATAACCAGCTATAAAAGTTTATTTATTGAATGGTGTCAAAAACAAAAAAAAGAATTTTTTTATGATGTTTATGAAGACACGGGTAACGATTCAATAAAACATTTTAGTGTTAAACTAATTTTAAATGATAAAGTTATTGCTAAAGGAAGAGCCACTTCAAAGAAAAAAGCGGAAGAAATTGCTTCAAAAAGAGCTTATTTCGCTTTCCAAAATGAGATTTCTAATCTGTAAAATAAGGTGCGAATACGATTTCGCAAAATTATTAGTTACTGTTATTAAACAATAGTATTTTTACAAAATTAATACTCACTCTTGTATGCAACTATTAACGCTTGATTTAGAAGATGATTATTTACTAATTGGAATTCATTCAACTGAAGAAGATTACAGATTGGCATATTTATTAAATAAACATTTAGAAACTAAATTAATTCAGTTTAAATACCCTTTAGATTTTAAAGATTCAGATGCCCAATTTCCGTTGTTTGAATTTAACGATAAAAATAATTTTATGAGTTATTACTTAATAAATAACAAGTACATGCAGATAGCTAATAACAACAATAATAAAGGATTGTTTGGAGGTGATTATAGTACAATTTATTATTTAATACCTGAAAAAAAAAATATAGATTTCTTTCTAAAAATTAAAGGCTGTAATCAACTAAGTTTTGCTAAAAATTTAGTTGATAAATTGAATAAAATCAATCAAATAATTACTGCTTATACGATAGAGCCTAACACACTAAAATCAAAAGATCACCTAATTTTTTAACTATGTTAAACAATACAAAACGAACTAAAATAGTAGCAACACTAGGACCTGCCTGTAATTCAAAAGATATTATTCAAAATATGATTGCTGCTGGTGTTAATGTTTTTAGAGTTAATTTTTCACATGCCGAATATGACGATGTGAGAGAAAAAATTAAAATTATTAGAGAAATTAATAAAGATACTAACTTCCATGTTGCCGTTTTAGGCGATTTGCAAGGGCCTAAGCTTCGCGTTGGTAAAATGGCAGAAAAAGTTAAATTAGCCATTGGTGATATTTTTACTTTTACAACAGAAAAATGTGAAGGGACTTCTGAAAAAGCCTATATGACTTATCAAAATTTCCCAAAAGATGTAGAAGTTGGCGAACACATTTTGGTTGATGATGGTAAATTATTATTTGAAGTTACTGCAACTGACCGTAACACAAAAGTAACCACAAAAGTTTTACGCGGCGGCAAGTTAAAGTCCAAAAAAGGAGTTAATTTACCTAATACAAAAATATCGTTGCCCGCTCTTACTGAAAAAGATATTCAAGATGCTTTATTTGCTATTGAAATGGAAATGGATTGGATAGCTTTATCTTTTGTTAGAACTCCAGAAGATTTAATTGAATTGAATACCTTAATAAAAGATAATTCCCCTTATAAAATCCCTGTAATCGCCAAAATTGAAAAACCTGAAGCCGTTGCTAACATTGATAAGTTAACTGCTCACTGTGATGCTTTAATGGTAGCTCGTGGAGATTTAGGGGTTGAAGTACCAATGGAAAAAGTACCTCTTATTCAAAAACGTTTAGTTCTCAAAGCAAAAAAAGCACACATACCTGTTATTATTGCTACTCAAATGATGGAGACTATGATTACAAGTCAAGTACCAACAAGAGCAGAAGTTAATGATGTTGCAAATTCAATTATGGATGGGGCTGATGCTGTGATGCTTTCAGGAGAAACATCAGTTGGCGAATTTCCTATTGAAGTTATTAAACAAATGCGTAGAATTATTGAAAGCGTTGAAAATTCTCCTTTAATTTCAATACCTGATGAATATGTACAGTGTGTTAATGAGCGATTTATTTCAAAAACAATTTGCCATCAGGCTGCACTAATGGCAACTACAATTCATGCGGAGGTAATTACTACGTTAACAGATTCTGGATATACAGCATTTCATATTTCTTCTTGGAGACCAACGTCTAATATCTTGGTGTTTTCTTCTAATAGAAGAATTTTAGCAATGCTTAATCTATTATGGGGCGTAAAAGGTATTTACTATGATAAATTTGTAAGTACAGACCAAACAATTGAAGATATTAATACCATTGCCAATCAAAGAGGTTATTTAAATGAAGGTGATTTTGCTATTAATATTACATCTATGCCTGTTAAGGAAAGAGGTATGGCTAATACATTACGTATTACACAATTTAAAAGAAATTAACTGCTTTTAAGTATAGCATACAAAGCAAAAGAAGCTAACCAGTGGGCTCCTGCATACTCACCTGAGTCCATTTTATGATAACTATAATCAAAGTGCTTATTGGCAAGGTTTATCATTTTTTTGTTTTTTAAAGTATTACCCATCTCATATAAGCACCAAGCTCTACTAAAGTTCAAGCCGTCTAAATGTGCTAATTTTCCATCAGATCTATCCGTTACTTCTGCTACTTCTATATACTGCGAAGGATTTTTTCTGAAATTTGGTAAAAAAGTATCAAGCCAAACAATATAGTCTTCAATTGGTAAAACTTTTAACATTAATGAAGCCTCTTGTAAACAAGGAGATAAAAAATCAAATCCACCAGGCTCCCAATTAATAGGACAGCCCTTATCGTTTAAATAATATTCTTTTGCTTTTTCATTAATTATCTTTTCTAATTTTGGTGAATATTTTTTTGCATAATCTAAGGCAAAAGACATTCCAAAAGCGGTATTTGGGTGTTCTCCAACTCTAATTGGATATTTTAATTTAGGTAAAAATTCTATGTATTTTTCTTCAACAAGATTTACCAAAGGTTTTAAATTTTCAAACATTTCAATTGCTTCTTTGGTATTCCAGTCTCTTAGTGTTTCCGCAACTTTTAATAACCAAGCCCAACCATAAGTTCTTTCAAAAGTTTTATTGTAATTGTCATCAAAATAGCGTACTTCTTTTAAAATATTTTCTTTCGTAATATTTTTTTGAAGTTTCTGTAAAATTGCTGCTCGTTGTTCAAAATTTGGCAACTCTTTTAAAATGTTAAGCAGTGCCCAATGTCCATGCACTGAAGAGTGCCAGTCAAAACAACCATAAAATGCAGGGTGTAATTCTGAAGGTTCTTTTAAATAACTTGCATCTCCTAAAACTTGTCCCAATTTGTTGGGGTATTCCTTATCAATACAATCGTAAGCGAAATGATATAAATAGTTAGCACTTTTATCGTTTAACTGAGGTTTTTGATATTTTGTTTCTTTAACTAACTCTTGTGTAGGCTGTTTACTTTTTTGCTGATTACATCCAGTACTTACACTTATCAAAATAATAATCAAAATTGCTTTTTTCATTTTTAGAAAGTTATGTTTGTTTTAATAACTGTAGCATCATTCAAAACAAAAGGCATTGGCATCATTATTTCTGAACGAGGTTTTATGTTAAATTGTGAATTTGTAAATAAATCGTATTTTGCTTCTAATATATCAATATTTAATTTTTGAGACCTGTCAACTACAAATTCTAGATTAATTACTTCACTCTTACTAGTTCTGTAATAACTCATTACAGTTGTTCCTTTTGTAATTTCAAAAACATATGTGTCTTTTGCTTTCTTTTTTAGGGGTTCATTATTTACCTTAAACGATTTAAATTGAATAGGTGTTCTGGTTATTATTTCAACTTTATTTGCATTTCTATTTGATAAAATACTTAAAATAACTTTTCTGTCATTCCCTATTATGGTGTCTAAAACAACGGTAATCGTAGGTTTTTCTAGATTTTTAACAGCTGCTTTTGTAAATAATTGAATTCCTGTTTTGTATTTACTTGCTGTTGTATTTGAGTCATAACTTCCCTTAGTTGGGTGCTCTCCCAAAAACTGCTTGGTAAACTCATCTACTTTTGAATTATAGCTTGCCCAATATGCCTCATTTTTATTGGCATCTAACACGTATAAAATACTGTTAGGCTGTCTTCTGTCAATGCTATAATCTGAAAAAATTGTTGCAGATATTAATGCCATAATTCCAATTAGTAAAAACAGATTAGCAAGGTTTTTCGGATTTTTATATTGTTGAAAAACAGGAATTAAAAATCCAAATAACAATACAGTAAAAATTGAACTTATCAGTAGCATTTTTAACCCTAAACCTACCGGGAACATTTTTACTAATGGTGAAAAAATGATGAGTATTGGAATTGATAACAACGTAAAAAATAACATTGTTTTACCCTGTTTTTTATTAAAAATTAAAACCCCTAACATTACCAGTAAAATTAACACTGGTAAAATAAAGAACCCAGCTCCTTTTAAATAAAAAGCAATACCTCCATTCATTAAAAGCCACACAAATAATGGTGCTACTGTTAAATCTTGTACGCTTCTTTTTTTAAAAAACCCTTTGTAAAACCAAAAACAAATAGTTAATGTAAGCGAAACGAAAGCTGTAATATAATAATAACCATTATAGGTAAATCCGTGTAAAATATCTTGATATTGCGGATGTATTTTTAATAATAGTTTCCAGCCATAATATGTAAATAAACTTGCAAAAAGTAAGGAACCTGTTAATGGAATAAAACCTTTTAAAATACCTTTAATTGTTAATTTATTTTTTGAAATTCCAATAAAAAGGAATGCTAAAAATAAAATTACAGTAAAAATAAACATTGGTATTACCCAAGAAAATGGATAAAAAATTAAGCCGAAATAAGGGAAATTAAAATACACATAATCCTCTTGAGTTTTTAAATTTTCCAAATTATTATTTGAAAAATAATCCAATGCTGCTGTTAAATATGATGCTTGATGATTTAATGTATTTAAATCTAAACGCTCATAAGAATCTTGAACGGTATGATAATCAAAATGATCGTCTATAAATGCAAAATTATATCCATCTATATCTCCATCCTCTCTAAAAACAGTTAAATCAGTATCATTTGGCAGCATTTTATAAATACTGTACATTAATGAGTTTCCAACTGGATGCGAGGCTTTGGCATCATCAAATGCTTCAATCAATTTTTTATTTCCTCCATTTGTTTCTAGTAAGATATAACTTGGCCCTCCACTACCACGAGCTTCAAAGTTTAAAACAACTCCTACATCTTTTGCCCAAGGATGATGATTTACAAAAGCATTTGCACCTAATAAGCCTAATTCTTCAGCATCAGTAATACAAATAATAATATCGTTTTTTGGTTGTTTATTTTGAGCTAAAAATGCTCTAACTCCTTCTAAAATAACAACTACACCACTTCCGGCATCACTGGCTCCCAGAGATGAATGTGGATTGGAATCATAGTGTGAAAGTAACAACAGTGCTTTCCCTTTTTCTGTTCCTTTAATTTTAGCAATAATATTTTTAGTTTTGGTAGCTGCTCTCCACTTTTTGTTAATAGCTAGTTGTTCCTGAATTTCTACTTCCAATCCTAATTTTTCAAGCTGGTCAACTATGTAATTTACAACTACTTTGTGTTCTGGTGAACCTGTGAAATGTGGTTTTTTGGATATTTCTTTTAAATGAAGTAGTGCATTCTCTGTAGAAAATTCTGTTACTTTAACATTCCCTTCTATTTTAGCTGAAGGAGTTAAAGAATAAAAACTAAAATAAACGGTAGCTACAATAATTAATATTGAAATTACTTGATGGTATTTTTTTAAAATCATAACTTATAAAATAAATTCAAATGAAAAATTATTTTCAATTTAAAAGTAACCAAAAATGCTTATCAAAATATAAATCCTTCTAATTTTTTTATTGTTTTATAATTTTAAGAGTTACTGGTTTGTCTAAATGTACTTTTGCAATATACAACCCTGTTGGTTTATTTGCGATATTTAAACGTACTTTTCCATTTATTATTGGATATACCTTTCTTGAGATTAATTGTGAATTAATACTGTACAAACTTATTATGACTTCTTTATCTGATACCGGTAAGGCTATCTCTAAAACACCACTTGTTGGATTTGGGCAGGCTACAATACCTTCTAGTAACACTATTGTTTTACTGTAAACCCCTTCACAAGTTTTTGAGGTTTTTACCTCTAATAAATCTCCGTGTTTTACGGCAACATTGAATACCGGGGAACGGGTCTCTAAGACCTCTTTGCCATTAACATAAATAATAAAAGGTGCGGTACCTTCTTCTATCTCTATTGTAGCTCGGTTTGAACTTATACTTGACTTACCTGATACCGTTACGCCTTGTTTTATCGCTACTTCAAAACATTGCTCATAGCTCTCACCTGTAACTGTAATACAGAAACTATAAGTGCCCGGAGACAAATTATCAACGGTTAAACTATCTGTAAATGTATAAGGCGTACCATTAATGGTTGTTTCATAACTCTGAGATGTTTGCGCTGTAATTATCAACTGCCCATTGTTCTTATTTGGACACGTCTCACTCACTACCTGAACACTAAAATTGTCTTCGGGTAAGGTGAAAATTGAATATTTCTGTAAAAGATAATTAAGTAAGTCTTTTCGTTGGTTATCGTCATAAACACTTTCAATTGCAAAACCTAAATATTCAACTCCTCCTTTTCCTAATCTATAACTAACTCCTGCATATCCATTATCATTTGAAACTCCATCATAAGAAAGTATTTTCCTTGAGCCATTTTTAGCTTTAATAACATCTGGAAATTCATTATCTAAAATTCCGTATGAATTATCATCAATATTGTATTGTTGATTGTTATTGTCAATAATAATACGGTTGTTTGGAGTGGGAAAATCAGCAATATATGTCGCCTTAAAATAGTTTTCATAAAACAATTTGTCTGTACTATCTCCCTTTTCTACCAAATCCCAGCCAATTTCATTCCCCGACACAATAAAAGCGCCATTATTATCAATAAAATCTTTTACTTTGTCCTGTTCACTTTTATTAAAAGTGTCATCAACAGTGCTATCATCTAACAACATCCAAATTACAAGTTTATAGTTCTTCAAGTCAACAATATCATTAATTACAGCTTCATTAGAATCCGAGGAAAAGGTAAACCCTAATTGTGACAGTGGATAATCATATTGTACTATGGCATCCAAACTTCTTCTTTCAACGCCGTCAACTATTAAAATTTCAGAATTTTCAACACTTGGTATTACTGCTAAAACATCGGTTTTACTTGAGATTCCAACATCATTTTTCGATTCAATTTTAAAATAGTACACTTCATTTACTTGTAAGTTTGTAATATCAATACTAGTAGAACTATCTTCTTTAACCATTATAAAATTTACATTATCAACACTTTGGTAAACCAAATAACTTGTAGCATGGTTGCCGGCTTCAAATTTTAATGTAACTGTATTCTCATTTTTTCTTAAAACCGACATAGATTTTGGAGCACTTGGTGAAGGAATTGCATTGCCATTAAATTTAGTATTAATTAAATCCCACAATTCATTTCTGTTTCCATCATAATTTAATGCCCAAATACCAATACCTCCAATATCTTCGGTTAATGCCAAATCATATTTTAAGCCAATACTTTCTTCATTATCTGCCCACACTTGATTCCAACCACTAGATTCCCATTTATACCAAGGTGTTTGAGAATTTTCATTCCAAATAAAACCTCCATAATTAGCTGCATCTGTCACTGTATTTCTATAAAAAGTAGATCCAACATAAGAGGTAATTGAAGAACCTGCATTTTCTGTCGCGGTTTTCCAATGCTTGCCATAATAAGGCACTCCTAAAATTAATTTTTCGGGATATTTTGATTTTGGCACTGCATAAGAGTCATTTAAACTTCTTGTTACGCTTCTTTTTGATGCAACTTCAACCAAAGGAGCCACAGCCCCAGTTGTTGAGCTAAAAGACCCATTGTAATCATAAGCCATAATAAAAATATAATCAACACTTTGCGCCAAACCATCTAAATCCCATCCTCCCCAATTTACTGCTGGACCATCAAAAGACACTTCTTTTCCAGGTAAATTAGAATGAATAAAATTGGTTAAATCATTCATAAAGGTATTTAATATTGTTCCTCTATCTGCGCTATCCATTGTTTCAAAATCAATATTAACACCATCTAACTGATACGTTGTTATTATATTTTTAATATTGTTAAACAGTGTGTTTTTTGAGGATGAATTAGTCATTAAAGTATGTGCAACATCTGCTGCAGATTCAACACCTCCAAAATTAGTTATTACCAGAACAACTTTTGTACCAACTGAGTGTGCTGTATTAATAACATCAGTCCATGGCCACCCTGGAGGATATTGAATACTTCCATCTGAAGACGCTAAAAAATTAAACGCTGCAATATGTGTTAATAAATCGTATTGAATATTGTTGTGAGCTCCTGCATTGTATTCCCATTCAGGTAAAAAACCAAAAACAATTTTTGATAAATCTTCTATTTTAGAATTTCCTAAAGGAATAATACCTTTTCCTCTAGTGTTAAACTTACTTATTATTTTTTTAGTAGTTTTATACTCTTCACTTTGTAACTGATGTGCTCCTTTTCTTATAACCTCTTGTGAAAAGGATATGAAAGACATAAATAATACGATAAATACTTTTAATTGTTTTATCATTTTTATTATTTATAAAATTAGTTTCAAATTTAAAACAAAAAGGCATAATAATGCACTCTGGCGAATGCTATTTCATATTATTATGCATTTTATTCTCTTCTAATTAGTAAGTAATAATCATTTTCTAAGGCTAAATAACCTTGATCATAAATATAATAATAGGTATTTCCTGTTTTGGTAGTATATATTGATGTGAAAAAATTAAAATCAAAATTTCCATCTAATAATTTTCTCCTAGTAACTTTTGTTTTACCAGTAACGTTTAATTTAGAAAGTAAGTGGTGATTTTTCCGTAATCTGTTGTTAATGTTCCGTATTAAATTTTTACTTTCTCTATTAATTTTATTATTAAAAGAATTTCTACAATAATCTGAACAAAACTTTTTGTCAATTCGTCCAATCAATGGTTCGTCACATTCTAAGCAATTTTTTTTCATAGCAATTTTTACCTTTTCCAGTTGTTTTTTTAAAGTTATTTATTACACTTTTACGCTTCCCCAATTTTCACCAGATTTTATTCTATATAACTGCATTTCAGAAATTCCAAATTGTTTAGCTATCAAGCGCATTCTGGTTCTTCTATTTGGATCTAATATTTTCTTCTTTATCAATCGAACCCTTCCTTCTGTTAATTTAGAGTATGTTCTTTGTCCTTTTCTCCTTATTTTCTTTGGATTCGTTTTATGATGTATAAATAACTCCGATTTAGTAACCCATTTCAAATTTTCAACCTTATTGTTTTCTTTATCAAAATCTAAATGAATTACAAATTGTTGATCCTCTTTTCTTTCTAAAAATAAAATTGCCACTAACCTATGAATATACGCTGATGAAGATTTCGACTTTCCTTTTTTCTTAATTCCAAAAGATTTATATTCACTCACTAATGAAGTTGGAGATAGCCTCCAATCGTTATCATACACTTTCTTCTTCTTTACCCTCCCATAATTTGAAATCATATACTCGTCATCTTCACTCCAATGTTCTAGCCTATACGATTTCCAAATTTCATTTTTAAAATCAATAATCATCATCTAACATATTATTTAGTAGTAGACTTCAAAGGTATAAAAAAATCATGTACAAACGTTTACAATCGGTTACATTCGAAAGTAATTAAATAATAACCGAATAAAATTGTAACGTTATCTAATATTTGCACTGTTGGATTGAACAAATGAGATTCAACTTAATTTAATACCTTATCTTATGAGTACGTTAAGAAACAAAGTACAGTTAATTGGAAACCTAGGAAACAACCCTGAAATTATTACGTTAGATTCAGGAAAAAAATTGGCCAAATTTTCACTAGCAACAAATGAAAGTTATAAAAATGCTGAAGGAGAAAAAATTACAAATACCGACTGGCATAATATAGTTGCTTGGGGTAAAACCGCAGAAATTATTGAAAAATATTTAGATAAAGGAAATGAAATTGCCATTGAAGGTAAATTAACTTCAAGAAGTTATGAAGATAAAGATGGTAACAAAAAATATATTACTGAAGTTGTAGTAAACGAATTGTTGATGCTTGGCAACAAGCAATAGGTTGGAGAATTGTTATGAAAAGGAAAGAGGCTGTCTGAAAAGGCAGTCTTTTTTTTTTTGGAAAAAAGCAAGAGATTGATTATTTTCATGGAATGAAATCAAAAGCAGTATTCAAGACTTATAATCAAGATCAATTAAGTTTATTACCTC
>JAKIVA010000065.1 GCA_021647265.1 Lutibacter sp. | reverse complement strand
GCCGTATTAAATAACCTAAAGCCCAAATAGTTCTGCCAAAAGAATCTTCTGATCCTTGTTCATCAAGATATTGATTATTAAATCCTAGAAAATTTTTAAAAGTACCATCATCATTTTGCATATAATTAATAAAACCTAAATAAATTGGTAATAAATTAAGGGCTTCTTCATCTTTGAGTTGTTCCCAGGCCATTATAGTCATTAGTAAAGCACGTGAATTATCATCAATACAATATCCTGTTTTTAAATTTGGAACATTATAAGTAGCATGTTGAATAATACCTGTATTATAAGTTAATCGTTTAACATGTTTTAAAGAAAAATTAGGAAGTAACATTGGATTAAAAACAGAATCTTCATTAATTTTAATTTGCTTTTTATGTTTAATAATATTCAAAATCAAATTAGCATATTGCTCTCCAGCTTTTTCCCAAATTAATGTTCTACCATATGCATACGCTTTTTTTTGTAAAGCAAGTGTTTTATTAGGGTTATTAAGTAAATCTATCAGTATTTTAGATAAGGCTTTAGCATTTCCAAAATCATAAAGTAAACCTCTTTCGTTTGCTAATAATTCTTCGGCGTGCCAAAAAGGCGTTGCAATTACAGCACAACCAGCACCAACAGCGTAGGAAAGTGGTCCACTCGTCATTTGGGCTTTATTTAAATATGGAGTTATATAGATGTCAGTTGCAGAAACATAATCAAATAATTCTTCATCTGTAACAAAGTGATCATAAAAATATACATAAGGTTCTAATGCATTTTTTTGAACAAATTGATGTAAATAATTTCTGTATTCTTCCCCAGTTTCTTTTATAACATTAGGATGCGTTTTTCCTAAAATGATGTAAACGAAATTATTGTGTTTTTTTACAACTTCAACAAGTGCTTTTAAAACAGTTTCAACTCCTTTATTTCTATTTAACAATCCAAAGGTTAACAGTACTTTTTTATCTTTAAAATCGTATCTTTTTTTGGTGATTGTGTTATCGTTAAATTTAAAATTAGGTACTCCGTGTTCAATTTTTGTTATTTTCTTTTCAGAAACACCATAAATAGTTTTAAGAAATTTAATTCCTAAATTACTCATAACAATAACCTCACTAGCTTTGTTGCTTAATTTTTGGATAATTGTTTTTTGAGTATAAGTAGGCTCTTCTAATACGGTATGAAAAACAACAATAAAAGGTATTTTTAAAGCATGAACAAGAGATAAAATATATGTGCCACTATCTCCACCATAAATACCAAATTCATGCTGTATTATACACAATTTAGCATGACTATAATTAATAAATTTTGCTGCATTTATATAGTCTGGTAATTGGTGTTGGCGAATAGTGTGCTTAACAATTTTAGGATATTCAAAACCTTCAGTATCTTTATCTATAGCAACTACAAAAGGATTTATTTTTATATTATTGTTTAAATTATTTGAAATTATAGCCTTTAACAAATTATTTGAAAAAGTAGCTATGCCACACTCTCTAGGTAAAAATGTTGAAATATTAGCAATCTGAACTTCTTTCATAAGGCACATTATTTTTATCTATATAAAGGTAAGAAAAATAGAAGTGTTTAAATGGTAATATAAAGTTAAAATTAAAAGGTTTTAAACTATTGTAATAAGTTGATAACCAATTAGATGTTAGCTATATAAAAAATTAGATTTTGAATTTAATATCGGTTATTAAACCTTTAAAATTAAGTAG
Source organism: Lutibacter sp. (assembly GCA_021647265.1). Classification (GTDB taxonomy): domain Bacteria; phylum Bacteroidota; class Bacteroidia; order Flavobacteriales; family Flavobacteriaceae; genus Lutibacter. Next base: position 10,262 of record JAKIVA010000065.1, on the reverse strand, counting down.
AGTTTTTTATAAAAATGTATTTTAATAAAACTTTTTTATAAATTCGAAGTTCTAAAAAAAAATCAAAAATGAAGTCAATTTCAAAAACAACATTAGACTTTTTAAAAAGGTTAAAGAAAAATAATAACCGAGATTGGTTTAATAAGTACAAAGCCGAATTTCAACAAGAACAAGCTAAAATAAAATCATTTTATACCGACCTAGAGAAGGCGTTAAACACACATGACGAAATAGAAAAATTAAAAGTTTTTAGAATTTACAGAGATGTTCGCTTCTCAAAAGATAAAACGCCATATAAAACTCATTTTGGAGGCCACTATGTACGATCGACAAAACGGTTACGTGGTGGTTACTATTTACAAATAAATCCGGGAGAATCGTTTTTAGCAGGTGGTTTTTGGGCTCCAAATAAAGAAGATTTATTAAGAATTAGAAAAGAATTTGAAATTGATGCTACTGAAATTAGAGAAATTATGAATGATACAACCTTTGTGAGCCATTTTGGAGCGTTAGAAGGAGCATCGTTAAAAACTGCTCCGCGAGGGTTTGATAAGAATCACCCTGATTTAGATTTAATTAAAATGAAGCAATTTATTATTACACATAAATTTACTGATGCAGAAGTACTATCTGATGATTTTTTAGAAAAAGTAAATGATTCTTTTAAAGCAATGCGACCTTTCTTTAATTATATGAGTGAAATACTTACTACCGATTTAAATGGAGTTTCACTAATTGAATAATAAAAGCTGTCTAAAAAGTCTTGAAAACCGTCATTCTGAACCTGCCAGCTGCAGGCGGGTTCAGTTTGACGAATGTTTTTTTTTTAGACAGCTTCTTTTTTATTTATTGAACTATTAACCTTTTTATTGAATAGCTATATTCATTAGCTATTCTAACAATATACATACCAGCCGGTATGTTCTGAATTTCAATCCTATTTTGTATAATTTTTGGTTGTTGAATATTAATAATTTGTTGACCAAGTAAATTATAAAACTGAATCGTATTAATTTCAGTAGTATCTTCAATCAAAATAGTTATTTTATGAGATGTTGCAGGATTCGGAAATACACTAAACAGGTTGGGTATAAATTCATAAACAGATAATGTAACGCTGTATATACCTAAGTCACTAAATGTATCTATTGCAAAATCATTCCATTCACTTGGAGTATACGTTGTATTTGGAGATGTTATAGTACCTATTCTTCTTTTAGTAACATCTTTTGCGAAGTCAACACTACCGCTATCAAAAACCCCTACAATATCAATTAAAATGCCATTTTTAAACAGGCCAACAGGATCATTTCCATTAAAATCAATTGGAGCAACAACAGTTATGTTAGAGACACTTGTTACAGCACTAACGGCTCCACTATTACCAATAACATATACGTTACCTGAATTTAAAGTGCCACTTAATATTAATTCATTTACCCAGTTTCCAGCACCGTTGGCTTGCTTTTTAATAGAATAATTAGATAAGTCAACAGGAGCCCCTGTAAAATTAGCAATTTCAATGGCTTTATTATTGCCACTTCCTTCAACATATTCAGAGATAAATAATTCATTTATTACTGAAGAAGCAGTCGCTGTAGTTATTGTAGCAGTATTACTTACTGTAGAAGTGTTACCGGCCGCATCTTTTGCATATACCGTAAAATTGTAAGAAGTACTTGCAGTTAAGCCAGTTACATTGTACGCGTTGGTCACAGTAGAAGCTAAAAATACACCGTCTTTAAAAACTTCATACGAAGTTACCCCAATATTATCGGTAGCAGTACTCCAAGCTAAATCTGTAGTTGTACTTGTGGTATTGCTAGCAGTTAAATCTACAATTGCAGTAGGAGCTTGAGTATCAGGTGATGTATAGCAAGTCCATGACAAATCATCAAAAATAACTCTATTAGAAGTTCCGCTGTTACTGTCAAATACGATGCTAACATTTCCAGAGATATTAATTCCAGTTATTGTAGTAGTTTGTAGTGTTGCACTATATGGGATTGAACCTACAACAGAGCCATTTACTTTTAAACTAAATGTGCCAGACGATCCTGAAAATACAAGTTGAGTTGTTACAGTTAAATCTCCAATACCATTAGCAGTGGTTGGAGCAGTTAATACGCCATTTCTTATAGTAATTGCTTTTCCTGTAAGTGTTTGGTCTGTCCTAGCATCAGTTGCATTCCATGAACCACCATCATCTCCTGTCCAAGTTACACTAGCATATGTAGAGCTATTAGCACCTATATTTGTAAAAGTTTCAGAAGCGCAATTACTAGAGAGTGCAGTAGTTGTTCCATTAACAGCTGTGCTTTGTGCTGAGGAATTGTTGGCTGCATCTTTCGCTAAAACGGTTAAACTATATGTTGTGGTAGGTGAAAGCCCTGTAATTGTGATTGTAGTTGTGCTTGTTGTTCCGTTAAAAACACCATCTACATAAACGTCATACCCTGTAACACCTACATTGTCGGTAGAAGCAGTCCAAGCTAAATCCAATGTAGAATTAGTTTCATTGCTTACAACAAGATTTGTTGGGACAGTTGGTGCATCAACATCAATAACATTCGTAGTTGTTATATTCACAGTATTACTTACTGTTGAAGTATTTCCGGCTGCATCTTTTGCATATACTGTAATGGCATAACTTGTATTTTGCGTTAAGCCAGTAAGTGTAGTTGAATTTGTTGCTGAAGATGCGTAGGATAAACCATCTACAAAAATAGCATAACTAGTAACTCCAACATCGTCTGTTGAAGCTGTCCAATTTAAATCTACCGTAGTATTTGTAATGTTTGATGCTAACAAATTGGTAGGAGTAGTTGGTGCTTGTGTATCAGCAGTTGAACTCCAAATTTGATTGACATACTCAGGGTGATCAATAAAAGGATTTCTGTTATTTTGACGCGCATAAATAGCATTGTTTCTTGCTATTTCTTGGCTACTTACAGGATCCTGCGCATGCCAGGTCATTAATATTGTTAAAAAAGGTTCGGCAAAAACTTGATTTGTAGTACCGTCAAACATATCAAAGGGTACTCCCCAAGTTGTAAGCACGTTCTCATAACGTGTTGCAAAATAAAAATAGTATCTGGCAACATCTCCCTTAAATTCATCGATAGGTTCAAAGACAGTCCCAGAATATCCTGCAGAATATCCAGCATTTAGTGCAGCCCCAACTTTTGACCCATTTTGAGATGTATTTGTAGCTGTGCCAACCATTCCGTGAGGATAATTTGATCGCATACCGTTTACTTTCCCATCTGTAGCAACAATAAAATGAGCATCATTTCTCATTGGAGATAGTTGGTTGAAAACAGATTGAGGAACAATATGTTCGCGATTGTAACAATCTCCTTCATTAGCATACGTTCCACATTGATTTGTAGTTACCGTAAAATTATAGGGATCGGCGGCTGTAGGATTTTCAGAATAGATGTCCATAATTGTACCATCATTTTCGTAAAATTGATCAATATCAGATGTTTGATAGGTTACCCACAACCCACTATAACCATTATCGGTATGCCCTTTGATAATGTTGTAAAGTTGTGTTTTTAACGTATAACCACTCCCTGTTGCAGTATCATAATAACCTGCAGGGATTTGACTATAAACTGAGAATGAGGTAAGGAAAAGGAATAGTAATAGTTTTTTCATTAAGGGGAATTTCAAATTATTTCGGCGGTAAATATAAAATTTATATTTGAAATTTGAAAGTTAATTAATACGTTCCAATAAAGCCATATAAAATCCATCGTAACCAGATTTGAAAGGTGAGACTTTACGGTCTTTTAAAAGTTTATAATTTGGGTTGTTTTTTATAAAGTTTTTTACTTGTTTTTCGTTTTCTGAAGGTAAAATTGAACATGTTGCATACACTAATTTTCCGCCATTTTTAACAAGTTTAGCATAGCTTTCTATAATCTCAGCTTGGGTTTTAATTATGTTTTCAACAAATTCAGGTTGTAATTTCCACTTACTATCTGGATTTCTTCTTAATACACCAATTCCACTGCAAGGAGCATCAATTAAAACTCTGTCTGCTGTACCTTTCATTTTCTTTATCACTTTTGAAGATTCAATTACTTTGGTTGTAATATTATGTGCACCAGCTCTGCGTGTACGTATTTTTAATTTTTTTAATTTACTCTCATAAATATCGGTTGCAATAATTTGTCCCTTATTTTCCATTAGTGCTGCTAAGTGTAATGTTTTTCCACCAGCACCAGCACATGTATCAATAACACGCATTCCAGGCTTCACATCTAAATATGCTGCAACCAACTGAGAAGAGGCATCTTGCACTTCAAACAACCCGTCTTTAAAGCATTTTGTTCTAAAAACATTTGCACGTTCCACCAACCGTAAAGCATCTGGATATCCAGAGATAAATTCGGTAGCAATACCTTCTTCTGCTAATTTTTTTTGAAGAGAATTTTTAGTTGTTCTAAGTGTATTGGTACGTAAAATAACCTCAGCTTGTTTATTTAAGGCATTAATTTCTTTGTCCCAATGTTTTTCTCCTAATTCAGCAACTCCAATTTCATCCATCCAATCAGGGATAGATTCTTTAAAAACTCTTGTTTTTTGAAGTTCGTCAAATTTACCTTTAATTCTTCTAACAGGTACACCTTGCAATTGATTCCAGTCTGGTAATTTATAACCTTTTAAAACAGCAAAAACAGCAAAATTTTTCCAAATATTTTCGGTTGTATAATGAGATTTTGTGGAGGCAATTTCATTGTATAAACGTTTCCAGCGTACCATTTCATAAATAGTTTCGGCTACAAATTTACGATCTCTAGCTCCCCATCGAGCATCTCTTTTTAATGCTTTTTGAACAACTTTATCTGCATATTCTCCCTCGTTAAAAATAAGTTTTATTGAATCAATAACCGTGTATACTAAGTTTCTATGTAACCTCATTTGAAAAATTTAAGTTTGCAAAGATACGCAATTTGTAACTATTAAATTTGTAATTGTTTATTGCTGTTTGAATTATTACCTTCGTGTTTAAATAAAATGAATGCCATTATATAATTTAAATACTTCAATTTCATATTTAAAAGGTGTTGGCCCCAACCGAGCAGATTTGTTAAAAACAGAATTAGGGATACATACTTTTAACGATTTACTTCATTTTTTTCCTAATAGGTATATTGATAGAACACAATTTTTAAAAATTAATCAGTTACAACAAAACTCTTCAGAAATTCAACTAATTGGAAAAATAACCAATATTAAAACTGTTCAACAAAAGAGAGGAAGTAGGTTAGTTGCTACTTTTAGAGACGAAACAGGGTTTATGGAACTGGTTTGGTTTAGAGGAATTAAATGGCTAAAAGATTCTTTAAAAATAAATACACCGTATGTTATTTTTGGTAAAGTTAATTATTTTAACGGGGTATTTTCAATGGCGCACCCCGAATTGGAATTGCTTGAAAGCTATAAAAAAAGTTTAAGAACAGCCATGCAACCTATATATTCTTCTACTGAAAAACTCACTAATAAAGGGGTGTCAAATAGGTTAGTTTCAAAAATGATTCAACATTTATTCGAAGAATTAGGGTTAAAATTTAAAGAAACACTATCAAAATCAATTATTGATAAATTAGGTTTGATTTCTAAAAGCGAAGCCTTGTTTAACATTCATTTTCCAAAAAATCAGAGTTTATTAACAAAGGCACAGCAACGATTAAAATTTGAAGAACTATTTTTTATTCAGTTGCAACTAATCAGAAAAAAAATTGTTAGAAAAGTAAAAATTAAAGGTTTTAATTTTGAAAAAGTAGGAGCGCATTTCAACAATTTTTATAAAAATAAATTGCCATTTGATTTAACGAGTGCGCAAAAAAAAGTGTTAAAAGAAATTAGAAAAGATCTAGGTTCAAAAGCTCAAATGAATCGATTATTACAAGGTGATGTTGGGTCGGGAAAAACAATTGTAGCTTTATTAACAATGTTAATAGCCATAGATAATGGCTATCAGGCAGCTTTAATGGCGCCAACTGAAATTTTAGCTACGCAGCACTATAACTCGTTAGTAGAGCTTTTAGAAGGTATGAACATTACCATAAAATTACTAACAGGTTCCGTAAAAACGAAAGATAGAAAAGTAATTCATAAGCAACTGGAATTAGGTGAATTAAATATTTTAATTGGAACACATGCACTTATTGAAGATAAAGTAAAATTTAAAAATTTGGGGATTGCTATTATTGATGAACAACACCGTTTTGGAGTAGCTCAGCGTTCGAAATTGTGGGAAAAGAATACGCTGCCACCTCATATTTTAGTAATGACTGCAACGCCAATACCTAGAACATTAGCTATGAGTGTTTATGGAGATTTAGATATTTCTGTGATTGATGAATTACCTCCAGGCAGAAAGGAAGTGAAAACAGCGCACAGATACGATGCTAACCGACTATCAGTTTTTAAATTTTTAAAAGATGAAATAGCAAAAGGCCATCAGGTTTATATTGTGTATCCATTAATAAATGAATCTGAAGCAATGGATTATAAAGATTTAATGGATGGTTACGAAAGTATTTCTCGAGAATTTCCATTACCTAAATATCAGATTAGTATTGTACATGGGAAAATGAAACCAGCAGATAAGGAGTTTGAAATGCAGCGTTTTATAAAAGGAGAAACGCAAATAATGGTGGCTACTACGGTGATTGAAGTAGGTGTTAATATACCCAACGCAAGCGTTATGGTGATTGAAAGTGCAGAGCGTTTTGGTTTATCTCAACTGCATCAATTGCGCGGTAGAGTAGGTCGTGGTGCTACACAAAGTTTTTGTATTTTAATGACAAGTTTTAAATTGACATCTGATGCTAAAACTAGAATAGAAACGATGGTAAATACTAGTGATGGTTTTAAAATTGCCGAAGTAGATTTAAAATTACGTGGCCCAGGGAATTTAATGGGCACCCAACAAAGTGGCGTTTTAAATTTACGAATTGCTGATATTGTTAAAGATGCTCAACTACTGAAAACAGCCAGAAAGTCGGCAATTGATTTACTAACAATTGACCCTTTGTTAAAAGCTTCAGAGAATATTTTTATCAGACAAGCCTATCAAGAGCTAAGTAAAAACAGTATTATTTGGTCAAATATTAGTTAAACAGCAGTTTCAATCATAAGATTGCTTCACTGCGTTCGTAACTACCGAATCATTCAAAATCTTTAATAACAAATAAACAGTCAAACAATTCAACAACTTAATTCTATTTTTTATCTTTGCAAATCGAAACAAAGTATAAAGGATGAAAATATCATACAATTGGTTAAAACAATTTTTAAAAATTGATTGGGAAGCGGAAAAAACAGGTGAATTGTTAACCGATTTAGGGCTTGAAGTTGAAGGAATTGAAACTGTGGAGTCTATAAAAGGAAGTCTAGAAGGAGTTGTTATAGGAAAGGTGTTAACTTGTGAACAACACCCAAATGCGGATAGATTAAAAGTAACAACGGTAGATTTAGGAAATGGAGAACCAGTACAAATTGTTTGTGGAGCTCCAAATGTAGCTGCGGGTCAAACAGTACCTGTAGTAACTATAGGTTCCACTTTATATGATGATAAAGGGAAAGGCTTCAAAATTAAAAAAGGCAACATACGTGGTGAAGAAAGTTGTGGAATGATTTGTGCCGAAGATGAACTTGGTTTGGGAAGTAGTCATGACGGAATTTTAGTATTAGATAATGCTATTAAAGCTGGCACAAAAGCTGCTGAAGTATTTCAAATAGAATCTGACAAAGTTTTTGAAATTGGACTAACTCCTAATCGTGCTGACGCAATGAGTCATTTTGGCGTAGCGAGAGATTTACGTGCAGGTTTATTACACAAAGAAATTGCCTTAGAGTTAATTTCACCTTCTGTAAGTGATTTTAGGGTAGATGACAGAACATTAAAATTTGATGTAGCGGTTGAAGATATAGATAAAGCACCTCGTTATGTTGGCGTTACAATCTCAGATGTAACGGTTAAAGATTCTCCTGAATGGCTTCAAACCAAATTAAAAGCCATTGGTTTAACACCTATAAACAATATAGTTGATGTAACTAATTATGTATTACACGAATTAGGACAACCTTTACACGCTTTTGATGCTTCTAAGATGAAAGGGAATAAAATAATTGTAAAAACATTACCAAGTGGGACTAAATTTACGACTCTTGATGGAGTTGAGCGTTTGTTACATGAGGATGATTTAATGATTTGTAACGGAAATGAAGAACCTTTATGTATTGCTGGTGTTTTTGGAGGAATTGATTCTGGAGTAACAAATAATACTACTTCAATTTTTTTAGAAAGTGCCTATTTTAATCCAGTTACTATTCGGAAAACAGCAAAAAGACATGCATTAAATACAGATGCTTCTTTTAGGTTTGAACGTGGTATTGATCCTAATATTACGGAGTATGCATTAAAACGTGCTGCGCTATTAATTCAAGAACTTGCAGGCGGAGAAATCACAAGTGACTTAGTTGATATTTATCCGAACAAAATTGAAGATTTTCAAGTTCGACTAAGTTTTGATAATGCAAAAAAACTAATTGGCGAAGAAATTCCTCGAGAAACGATTAAAAGTATTTTAACCTCTCTAGACATTAAAGTTAATAATGTTACCGAAACTGGTTTAGGTTTAACTGTCCCAGCATATAGAAACGATGTACAGCGAGAAGCTGATATTATTGAGGAAATTTTAAGAGTTTACGGTTATAACAATATTAAGATAACTGAAAAATTAAACGCTTCTATATCCAAAACATCACGTTTTGAAGATCATAAAATTCAAAATGTTATAGGAAATCAATTAGCATCTCAAGGCTATTATGAAATTCTTTCTAATTCGCTAGCTACCCCAAACTATGTGGCATTAAGTGAGCAATTAAAGGAGGAACACAATATTACAATGCTTAACCCTTTAAGCAACGACTTGTCCGTTTTAAGACAATCCTTATTATTTTCTGGCTTAGAGGCTTTAAAATATAACATCAATAGAAAACGTGCCGATTTAAAGTTTTTTGAATTTGGCAAAACATATCATAATTACAACGATTCTAGAGAAGAATATAAACACCTAACATTATTTAATACCGGAAATAGGACTCAAGAAAATTGGCATTCTTCAAACGCGAAAAGTGATTTCTTTTTCTTAAAAGGATCTGTGCTATCGTTATTAGAACGTTTAGGGGTTTCTAGATTCAATGAGTTACCTATTAAAAATGATTTATTTAGTGAAGGGTTATCTTTAAATTTAGGCAAAACCAAATTAGTAGATTTTGGTTTGATAAAGAAACCGATACTAAAATATTTTGATATTTCCCAAGATGTGTTATTTGCTGATTTTAATTGGGATAATATTTTAGACAGTGTAAAACGTAACAAAATTACGTTTAAAGATATTCCTAAATACCCAGCGGTACGTCGCGATTTCGCCCTATTATTAGATGATGCAGTCACTTTTGAAGCGATATATAAAATTGCTAAACAAAGTGAAAGACAATTACTTAAAAATATAAATTTATTTTTTAGTAAACCATCTGAGATGAAATTTCATTCGTTTTTACTTTTCATTTCTGTTTTGTTAATGCTTAAATTAACTTTTCCAAGTTCAGTATTTGCCCAAACCGATAATGTAGGGATAGGAACTACAAATCCGGATAATTCATCTTTACTGGAATTATATTCTACTTCAAGAGGTTTGTTAATACCGAGAATGACAACAATTCAACGTAACATTATTGCAAGTCCTGCAAAAGGCTTGGTTATTTACAATACCGATAATGATAAATTTCAGTACAATCAAGGAGATGCTGCAAATCCCGATTGGGTTGATTTGGTCTCCGGATTGGCAGGCAATGTTTTTGGTTCCGGTTCAAACGGACAACTTGCATATTGGAATAGCTCAAGTACTATTACCGGTACAAATGATTTGTTCTGGGACGCTACCAATACAAGATTAGGCTTAGGCACCAATACACAACGCGAAAGATTGGATATTAAAGATGCAAGTAATAACGGTGCTATTGTTTTGGGAAATGCTTCGAGTACAACTGCAGGCACTATTCAATATAACGGATCCGATTTCTTAGGATATGACGGTTCATCATGGATTTCTTTATCAGCAAGTTCAACAATAACCGGTAATGGCTCGGCAAGTCAAGTAACATTTTGGTCTGCTTCAGGTGTTTTATCCGGTTCAAATGATTTGTTTTGGGACGGCTCAAATACAAAATTAGGA
>JAKIVA010000064.1 GCA_021647265.1 Lutibacter sp. | reverse complement strand
GTATTCTTCTTTCCTGTATCATTTGTTCTTAAGGCATCTATACCAAGACCTGTGTTCTCATTAGTTGATACTAAATTGTCTGCTGAACCTGAACGATATCCAAGAAAAACACTAGAAGAAGTCGTTTTTCCATCACTAAGACCATTGATACTCGCTGAAGTAGCTGACTTCCATGCCGGAGCTGTAGCACCAGCATTCATGGTTAATACTTGGTTGGCAGTACCTTTAGGTAAAACTATTCCTGTTCCGCTTGCACCTCCATAGATAATATCACCCGCTGCAGTCATCGGACTTAAGGCATCAAATCCTGCTGCTTTTGTTGTTGCACCTGTTCCTCCATTTGCTATTGCAACTGTTCCTGTCACATTTGCTGAAGTTCCTGTCGTATTTTGATTGAGTGTTGGAAAATCTCCAGCTACTGCTATAGATGGCACTCCTGTAGTAGTAGTATTTTTAAGAATCCCTGTTTGTAAACTTGCTAAAGAAGTTCCATTTATTCCTACTACTGTTAAAGCGATTGCACCTGTAGCATCTCCCGTATGAGTTGCATTGGTTGTTTTGGTAGTATTCAATGCAATGGCTGTATTTTGTGTGGATTGTTCCGTTTGTAAGGTTGATATATCTGTTGTATTAGTAGCAATGCCTGAAATATCTTGATCCCCTGTGTTTGTACCACTGGTTGCAGCTATGATTACAGCTTGTGCTGCAGTAATTCCTGACTTAGCTGTGTTTGCTGCAACAGCTGTATTTGCAGATACTCTAGCTTCTGTATAATATAAATTTGTGATTCCTTCTGTTAAATTATCTGTTGTAGATGAGGTTACATGATTTACATCACTCACTTTTGCATTATTGGTTGTTATATCACTCGCTTGTTGTGCTGTAATTCCAACTTTCGAAGTATTCAATGCTATCGCTGTATTTTGAGTAGCTTGTTCCGTTTGTAAGGTCGAAATAGCTGTTGCATTAGTAACAATGCCTGAAATATCTTGATCACCGGTGTTTGTCCCACTGGTTGCAGCTATAATTGCGGCTTGTGCTGGAGAAATTCCAACTTTAGCTGTATTTACAGCTATCGCTGTATTTTGAGTAGCTTGTTCCGTTTGCAAGGTTGATATACCTGTTGCATTAGTAGCAATACCTGAAATATCTTGATCACCGGTGTTTGTCCCACTGGTTGCAGCTATGATTGCGGCTTGTGCTGCAGTAATTCCTGACTTAGCTGTATTTAATGCTATTGCTTCATTTTGAGTGGTTTGCTCTGTTTGTAATGTTGAAATATCTGTTGCATTTAACTGTTCTGCAGCAGTTGCTCTAGCCCGCTCATCAAATATATTTACAGTGTTATCAACAATTAATTGAGCTGTAGTGTCATCTGATGGTTGTGGCATATAAGAAAGTATTTGCTCACTCAATGGTGTATAATTACTTCCGCTTCCTGAAAAATCAATGGCTACTTGCAATTTTTTTGAGTTACCATCCCACACAATATCAGAAAAGCTATTAATACTTGTAACCGTTCCTGACCCTATAAGTAAATTAATCATGCCATATTTATCAGTACTTGTGGCGTGGTATTCTTGATATTCTTCATTACTTGAAGTACCAATAATTGTAAATTGAATTACAACTTGGCTATTTGCTAATATATTACCTTGAGCATTTTCACCCGGTATTAGTTGTTCATTTGGGTTTAAAATTACCGCTTGGTAACTAATTCCTTTAGTTTGTGAATATCCCTGAATTAAAATAAACAGAAATACAAATAGAAGTAATATTCGTTTCATATATATACGTTTTAGATGTTCCATAATTGCATTCATTTTATATTATTATTTAGAGATATTTACGAATAAGCCCAAACTTATGTTATCACTTACAAAATTCAGTTCTTCCTGACTTAATGTGCTGCCAGATGAACTTTTAAGTTTTAAACTATTTCCATGAAGGTATTGTACATAAAAAGATAACTTTTTTGAAATAGGGTGTAAAACTCCTAGACCGAATTTATAACCAAAGACTGTTTTACTAAAATCATCTGTTTTCTTCAAATTAATGACCTTATTATTTAAAGTTTGAGTTCCTTGTATTAAAAATCCAGCTGAAGTATTTACTTTGAGATAAATAGTTGTTCTCTTAATTTTATACAAATTATAATCCAATCCAACATTAAATTCTAAGTAATTCATATCCCATTTCATAAAATTATCAACAGTATCATCGCTTCCTATAGCTCCAATACCAGCAAAAGCAACTCCAATTGAAGCATTTAAATTTTTCATTAAAAATTGATTTCTGTAACCAACGGTTATAAAATTTTGAGATGTTGCTTGCAAATTATCAAGACCTTGACCTTGAGAAGTTTTATACTTAAAAGTAGAAAGTGTTTTCCCTGTTTCTAAATAAATTTCTTGAGCGGTTCCTATTGCTACATATATGAGTAGTACAAATAACATAAAGTTTTTTTTCATTTGACAAATTTTAAGAATGATTAGATGATAAATTAATTTGGTTTTATTACCCATAATAAAATAGATCTTCAATTTATTTTTTGATAATTTTAGTTATGTATTGCCTATTACTATACCTTACCTTTAAAATATAATTGGCAACAGCAAAATCGTGAAGGTTTATATTGATTTTTCTTTTGGATTTGAATTTATTAGTAAAAAGTTGACGCCCCAACATATCAAATAAAGAAACTTTAACTTCTCCTTTAATTTCTTCATCAAAAGAAATTGAAATATTTTCTACAAAAGGATTTGGGTATACTAAAACTTTCAAATTTAATGGTATATTTTTATCCTGTATTTTAGCAAACACATTTGGTTGAATAAAACCTTGTCTAAACGTATAACCATTAGTTTCAAAAGTTCCTATAGCGCTAGTTTGCCCAACACTTTGTTGAATTACATACTCTTTATTGTTTATTGTAATTATTTCTGAAGAGCCTGTAATACTTGTAGTTGATCTCACCAATTGTTCAGAAGATGTATTTTGGGAATTGATTTGTTGAATTATAGCAAAGGCAATCAGAAAACAAAATAATTGTTTTATCATAACATTGGGGTTTGGTTAAAAAACAAACATACTCAAATAACCTCTTTAACACGAAATTTTACACCCCCTGAAAACCCCCCGAAATAGCTTTTTATTGTGATTTTATAGCCTTTTATAGGCTTTTTATAACATAAACCTTTATTCTAAGTTGCGACAAAAGTTACTGGGATTTTTGAAATACACAAATTCGGATATAAAAATTACCCCATTATTGCGGAGAAAAAAGCTTTTATGGGTAGTTCTAGTAAAGGGTTAAATTATTCGATTGAGTGTAAAAATGTAGTAAGATTTTCCCCTTTTTGAAGGTTCATTTTCTTTCGTATTAACCCTCTAATATTTTCGATTGTTTTAAAACTTCTCTGTAAAATTTCTGCAATTTCCTTTGTTGTGTGATTTTTACGCAATAAGCACGCTACTCTAATTTCATTAGTTGACAAAATTGGATAATCTGTAACAAGTTTTAGGTAAAATTCGCTATTAGCCTCTTTAAATCGGTCATCAAATTCTTTCCAAATTTTTGGTTTCCAAGAAAGATTCTTCAGAATTAGTACCATTCTATGAATATCAGAATTTCTTACACCTGAAGTACTACCCAACCGATTCTCCAATTCATTTACAATATTTTTATTAATTTCTTTAAATGAAGCAATTTTCAAAGCCTGAAAAGCAAGTTCTTTATTTTTAAGATCCAATTCAAGTTGATGTTTTTCAATAGATAATTTTATTATTTTAATTTCTCGTTCTTTAACATCAATAATTAAACTTTTATTGTACATCAACGAAATATTGTAAGTAAGTGTAATTAAAATAATTTCATAACTAAGTAGGAAAATAGCCTCAGAATTATCTAAATTAAAGTAAGTAACTCCAAATTGTTGCCTATAGTTAATTGCAAAAATACGAACAAATTGTATAACAAAAAGAGCACAAAAGATAAGACCTACACCTCGTGTTATTGTCCGCATTTTTATAGGTACTCTTACCAACATTAACCAAATTAATTGAGCACTTAATAAAATATAGACTATAGAAATACTGAAGCTTCTAACACTTATATCTGGTTTAATAAACGTAAAATAAGATTGAACGAATAAGAAAACCGCTATTAGAATGTAATTTTGAATTTGTATTCCTCTTTTATTTACAAAATGTTCCAATCCTATTAATAATATAACCGTAGAAGAAATAACTAAAGTATTTCCAACAATTGGAACCCACTCAAATAAGTTATCTCGAAAAAATAAGAGTGTATTTCCAGAGGAAGAAAATAAAAAACTTAGTAATATCAGGAATGATTTTGGGAATTCTTTTCTTATCTGTAAATACAGAAAACCAATCAAGAATGCATTTAAAACATTAATGATTGTATAACTAAGAAAAATTGTACGAATATCTATGGAAAGCATATTAATTGATGTAATCAATGATTTTTGTGTAAATATAATTAAATATCTAAAGTCCGATGCTTAATAGAGTTATCTTAATTATTCTTCTTTAGCTTTTGTTCAACAAATCCGAGGTAATTGTTCTCCCATTAGAGGTGAAACTATCCGCTTTCCTCCAATTAAACTCTCCATTACAACTTTATTAGGGTGTTCGTTTGTAAATTCACCTATTACGGCTGTATTTTTTCCTTTTTGATGATTTCTCATTAATTTTAAAACTTCATCTTCAATATCTGGATCTATAACAACAATAAAAATACCTTCATTAGCAACATACAATGGATCTAAACCTAGCATTTCACAAGCCGCAGATACTTGTTTTTCAAGTGGAATATTAATTTCTTTTAGTGTTACTCCTTTAGAAATATCATTTGCTATTTCATACAAAACAGTTCCTAATCCTCCTCTTGTGGGGTCTCTAAACATTTTAATTTTATCCCCAAATTTATCTAGCAAATCTGCAACTAAATAATTTAAGTTCGTAGAATCACTTTCAATAGTTGATTCAAATTCTAATCCTTCGCGCTCACTCATTATTGCCATTCCATGTTGGGCAATATTTCCATTTATTACTATTTTATCACCTTCTTTTATATTATTAACCGAAATATTTGCCTTCGGATGCATTTCTCCAAAACCTGTAGTATTAATAAAAATTTGATCTCCTTTTCCTCTTTCAACTACTTTGGTGTCTCCGGTAATTATAAGTACACCACTTTCATCAGCTGCTTTTTTTATAGATTGTACAATTTTTATAAAATCAGATACTTTTAATCCTTCTTCAATAATAAAAGCTAGCGACAAATATTTTGGTATAGCACCACACATTGCCACATCATTTACTGTTCCATGTACTGCCAAACTCCCTATGTTTCCACCTTTAAAAAAAATGGGAGTAATCACAAAACTATCTGTTGAAATAGCAATTTTTTTATCAAATTCAACGATTGAACCATCATGTTTTTGATCTAAAAATGAGTTGCTAAATGTTTTAAAAATTATTGAATCTAATAATTTTCTCGTTAATTCTCCTCCACTTCCATGTCCTAAATGAATTGTTTCAAAACCTATATCTCCTATTTTTCCCATGCTTAATTTTTTAAATTATTGAAAAATGATAATATGCTGCACATGCTCCTTCTGAAGACACCATAGGTGCACCTAAAGGATTTGTAGGGTTACAAGCCTTTCCAAATTGAGCGCACTCAATTGGTTTTTTAATTCCTCTTAAAATTTCTCCTGCGATACATTCTGAATTTTCTAGAACTTTTATATGACTAATATCAAACTTAGCTTCAGCATCATATTTTTTGTACTTAGCCTTAATTACATAACCACTATTAGGAATTTCTCCAATACCTCGCCATTCTCTTGTCCCAATTTCAAAAACTTGATTTATTACATTTTTTGCAGCTATATTCCCTTCTTTTGTAACTATTCGCGAATATTGATTTTCTAATTCAACCCTATTTTCTTCTAATTGTTTTACTGCCATATAAATTCCTTGAACTAAATCTAAAGGTTCAAAACCCGTAACTACAATAGGAATTTTATATTTTTTTACCAATGGTTCATATTCTTCAGTTCCCATAATTGCACATACATGTCCTGCACCTAAAAAAGCATCAATAGTGCAAAATTCATCATCTAAAATTGCCTCCATAGCTGGTGGCACTAGCACATGTGAAGCTAGAATAGAATAATTAGCAACACCTTCCTTTTCTGCATGTAAAACAGATAAAGCATTTGCTGGAGCAGTGGTTTCAAAACCAACAGCAAAAAAAACAACTTCTTTTTCTGGATTTTCTTTGGCAATGGTCACCGCTTCTAAAGGTGAATATAAAATTCGTAAATCACCTCCCAAAGCTTTAGCTTCTAACAAACTCTTTTTACTTCCTGGAACGCGAATCATATCACCAAAAGAACAAACAATTACTCCTTTTTCAAGTAAATCAATGGCTTTATCAATTAAATTTAATGGTGTTACACAAACTGGACAACCCGGCCCATGAATCATTCTAACTTTCTCAGGTAATAATTCTAAAATTCCATTTTTAACTAAACCGTGTGTCTGTCCACCACAAATTTCCATAATATTCCATTCATGTTTGGTGATTTTATGAATTTCATTAAGTACTTTTTTTGTCTCTTCTAAATTTCGATATTCCGCTAAATACTTCATTTATTAATTTTTAATATGAACATGATACATTAGTTGACCAAATGAAATATTTTCATCATTTGGTGATAAATCTTTATGAAAATACAATTTTATTTCTTTAGGAGCTAATTCAATTAACATATCCACCAATGTTGTATTTTGAAAAACGCCTCCACTAAAAGCTACATATTTGTAATTGTTAGTTTTTGCAATATTTATAATTGTAGTTGCTAATGTGAACAAAAAATTCGAAATAATACTTTTGTTAGATTTGCCCATTTTTATATCTTTAAAAATATTTTTTATAATTTCTTTAGAAGAAATTCCTTTTTCTATAGAACCCAAGTAACTCTTACAAAATTTTAGATTATAGTTTATAACCAAATTTTCTAAGAGTATAGCAGCTTCACCTTCATAAGTATTAAAATTTGTTATACCTAATAAGGAGGAAACGGCATCAAATAGTCTTCCAACAGAAGAAGTTTTTAAGGTATTTGAATTCTTTAAAGTTGTATATGTTTTTAATTCGTTTGATGTGAATTTTTTTTCTAAAATTTCATCCACTTCGGAAGAAGCTAAAGACAATAACGAAATACGTGGTTCTTTAGCCATTTTATCGCCTAACAACCAATCGAAATATTCAATATGATTGATTCTATTTATTTCATTCTTTTCATAATTAAAAAATTCTCCTCCCCAAATAGCATTGTCATCTCCAAAACCTGTTCCATCAAAAACAACTCCTAATACTTTTTTATCAAATAAATGATGTTCGCCCAAAATTGCCGCAAAATGTGCTTTATGATGTTGAATTTCAATTAATTTTGCATTGTTTTTTTGAGCCAGTTCTTTTCCTGTTTTTGAACTGTGATACAAAGGATGCTTATCTACTAAAATTACCTGAGGTTGTTGTTCGAAAATTTTAATAAATGAATTTACCATTGATAAAAATCGATTATAAACATCATAATTTCCTAAATTTCCTAGATATTGGCTAACATATACATATTGGTTAGGGCAAAATGTGATACTACTTTTTAAGTCTGCTCCCATCGCCATAATTTTTTCAGGTGAATTTAATTGGACATTAAAATAATTGGGGGCAAAACCTCGTGAACGCCTAAACAAAACTTGTTGTTTGAATTTAAAACTAAATTTTAGCACAGAATCGTCTTGAGGTTGCGTTATTTTTAAATTATGTTGTAAAAAATAATCAGCTACGTTATGTAATTCTTTTGTTGCTTTATTTCTACTACTTAAAACAGGAGAACCGTGAATATTACCACTTGTAGCAATTATTGGAAAATTTAATTCATTCGCTAACAACTGTAAAATCCCTGTATACGGGAGCATAACTCCTAACTGATTTAATTTTGGAGCAATTTCATTTAATGCTAAATTTCCTTGGTAAATTTTAGATGAAATAATGGTTATGGGCCGTTCAGTTGAAGTTAGAGTTTTTACTTGCCACTCATTTAATTTTATTCCTTTTTGAAGAAATTCTATTGAAGGAAATAATACTGCAAAAGGTTTGTTTGGTCGATTTTTTAACCTTCTTAATTTTTCAATAGCATTTGAATCTTCAGCATTGCAACACAACAAGTAACCACTTGTGTTTTTTACAGCTATTATTTTACCTTCTTTAAGAAATTGAGCTGTTTTTTTAAAAATAGTTGATTTATTTGTTGTGATTTTTTTTGAATTGGTATCTTCTAAATACAATTGAATACCACAAGTTGAGCACGTATTTGTTTGTGAATGAAATCTTCTATCACCCGGATTGGTATATTCTTCCTTGCAATCATCACACATCTCAAATGCATCTATACTTGTATGATTTCTTTCAAAAGGGAAAAATTGTGTAATAGCCCACCTTGGACCACAATTTACACAAGTTGTAAATGGGTAATTATATCTACGGTTAGTTGCGTCTTTTATTTCATTTTTACAATCGTCACAAATTGCAAAATCAGGTGTTAAAGGTAAATTAACTTGTCCTTTTTTACTTGAGGTAATTATTTTAAAATTATCAAATTCGAAAAAATTAGCAGGCTCAATTTCACTTGTTAAAATACGTGAAACTAAAGGAGGGTTTTTAATTATTTCTTTATAAAAAAGCTCAATAGTATCTCTTGTTTGAGTTGCATAAATAACAACCCCTTTTTCATTATTTGAGACCGTTCCTTTAATCGCATACTTTTTAGCTAAATTATATACAAAAGGTCTAAAACCAACACCTTGCACTTGTCCGGAAATAGAAATTTTGTACGTTTTGAGCATAAAATTTGCTTAAAAAATTATCCCTATAAATTTACAGTTTTTTAATATAATTTATAGGGATAGTTAAATAAAAGAATGGTTAAAATTATTTTTTGATGGTTATTTTATTTACAATAGTTGAAATTTTATTTACCACATTTTGAATACTATTTTCAACATTATCAGTTAAACTGATTGTCATAGGAATCATTTCTGTTATAGAAACTGTTACTAAAATAATTTTTGGTAATTGATTCTGAAATTCCAAGGCTTCAATCATATCTTTTAAACCAACATCATGTGCACTTAAAACACTAGGGAAATCGGCTGCAAATTTTGGATAAATTACATCAACTGTACCTGCACTTCTATTATCCATTGTTGCATCTACAAAAATTACCAAGGGGTATTGTGATAAAATTGGCATTAAATCAAAACTTCCTGTGCCACCATCCATAATATCCACATTATCAGGTAAATTAATTTTACTCAATGCATGAATTGTATGCACACCAACACCTTCATCTCCCATTAAATAATTACCAATACCAAGTATTAAAATTCTATCTTTTTTCTCGCTATTTAAATAATTATGAGTTTGGTAAAAGAGCTTTTGCAGTTCCATTACATCATCTGAAATCATATGGTTTATTTTTCTTTTTGAGTTTTTTTATTCTTTTTTTTCCAGGTTATTTTTTCAGCTTTTTCAATAATTTCAGATTCACTTTCTTTCACTCTTTCAGAACGAACAAATTTAAATCCACTAATCATTGATGATGCTTCACCTCTAGCTTCTACAAAGTCATGGAATAAAACCAAATACACATGTATTACTATAAAAGCCATAAACAACCAAGTAAGAATATGGTGAATATAACGTGTAATAATATCGCCGCCTAACAATGTTGAAACCCATTTAAACATATTAGGAAGCCACCAAGTAGATGTATCTGCTATGAGTGATAATCCTGTTACAACCTGCAAAATGATAAACAATGCCATAATAAAATAAGAAAAGGCAGCCAAGTAATTATGACCAATACTAATATTGTACAGTTTATGCTCAGTATCTTTCATTAAAAAGATATCTACTTTTAATACATGTAAAATATTGTGAATTCCTTTTTTTGTATATGGAATAAAATTACGCCAATTGGCAAATTGATTTCCTACAAACGCCCAATAGAACCTAAAAATTATAGTTGCAATTAAAATATAGGCTGTAATAAAATGAATAGCTCTAATGTACCCAAACCAAAATGAATTGGTAGCTTCTACATTCGCATTGATTGCAGGTGGATCAGCAATTACAAACCCTGTTAGTATTAAAATAACTGTTGAAAATGCAGTTGTCCAATGAAAAAAACGAACAGGTAATTCCCATACATAAACTCTTTTATAATTAAATGTTGTTGCCATTATTTATAATTTCAATTGTTAACTACTAAATACTACAAGACCCGCCAATTTGAATTTGGCTAATGTGTTTACCATGTTCATCATACAAATGTACAGCACAAGCCAAACAAGGATCAAATGAATGAATGGTTCTTAAAATTTCAACAGGATTATTTGGATCTGCAATAGGCGTACCAATTAAAGCAGATTCATAAGCTGACATTTGTCCTTTTGGATCACGTGGAGAAGCATTCCAAGTTGTTGGAACCACCATTTGATAATTATCTGTTTTTTTATCTTTAATTACAATCCAATGAGCTAAACCTCCTCTTGGTGCCTCCATATAACCAACTCCTTTAGCTTCTTTTGGCCAAGTTTTTGGTTCCCATTTATCCATGTTTGCCATTCGGGTATCTCCATTTTTAATATTAGCAATCAGTTTATCATAGAATTCTAGACCCCAATCAGCTAATAATTTAGATTCTAATCCTCTGGCTGCTGTTCTTCCTAATGTAGAGAACAAAGCAGTTACAGGAATGTTTAGGGCTTTTAAAGCTCCATCAACAACATTTTTAAATTCAGGAACTCCTGAAGCATAACCTACTAACATTCTTGCCAAAGGCCCAACTTCCATAGGTTTTCCTTTCCATCTTGGAGTTTTTAGGAAACTATACTCCTTGTCAACATCTAAATGTTCATACGGAGGTTTTGGGCCAGTATAATTAATATTGGTTTCTCCTTCCCAAGGGTGTAAGCCTTTATCTTTACCTTCAGTATAATTATACCAAGATTTATTTACAAATTCTTGAATTTCATTTGTGTTTTCTAAATCTACAGGGTGTACTTTACTAATATCTCCATTTAAAATAACACCTTGTGGCCATTTAAAGCTTGCTGGATTTCTGTAATTATCAGTAGGCAAATCACCATAAGATAGATAGTTATTAAATTTTGAATCTCCTATTGCTCCCCAGTCTTTATAAAATGAAGCAATTGCTAATAAATCTGGAACATATACTTCATTGATAAACGTATGGGCATCTTTTAATAACTGACCTACATAAGCTAATCGCTCCATATTAAGCCCTCCTGCGTCATCTAAATTAATAGCACTTCCCATACCTCCAACTAAGAAATGAGGATGTGGGTTTTTACCACCCAATATTGTGTGTACTTTTACAATTTCTTTTTGCCATTCCAATGCTTCTAAATAGTGAGCAACAGCTAATAAATTGACCTCAGCAGGTAATTTCATAGCTTTATGACCCCAATATCCTTTCGCAAAAATTCCTAACTGGCCACTATCAATAAATTTTTTGATTCGTGCTTTTACGTCTGCAAAATATCCTGGCGAACTATTTGGCCATTTAGATATGCTTTGTGCTAATTCAGAAGTTGCTTTTGGGTCTGCATTCAAAACCTGAGTAACATCTACCCAGTCTAAAGCGTGTAAATGATAAAAATGTACTACGTGATCTTGCATTGCATGTGCAATTGTTACAATATTTCTTGCTATTTCAGCATTAGGAGGAATAACAATATCTAAAGCATTTTCAACTGCCCTTATAGAAGCTATTGCGTGTACAGTGGTACAAACTCCACAAGTACGTTGCACAAATGCCCAAACATCTCTTGGGTCTCTTCCTTGCACAATTTTTTCCATTCCTCTTATCATTGTTGAGGAAGTGTATGCGTTAACTACTTTTCCATCTTTTATTTCAGCTTCAACACGTAAATGCCCTTCTATTCTCGTAATTGGATCTATTACAATTCTATTTGCCATAATAAGTTTGTTTTATGCTTTAATATTTCTTTCGTTTTCTTCCCCTCTTTTTTCAGCTGCTCTAATTTCCTTTTTCTTTGCAAAATTAGTTGCAATAGAATGAACAACAGCTCCACCAACTGCGGCTCCAACTACAATTTTTCCAATTTTATCAGCGGTGGCTTCAATACCCATGCCTGGTACATTTGTTAACCTTTCTACAAAAGGTGAATTATCCCAGAAACTTGGTTCACTACAACCAATGCAAGGATATCCAGATTTAATTGGGAAACTAACGCCATTATTCCACCCCATAGTTCCACAAGCATTGTAACTTACCGGCCCTCTACAGCCTAATTTGTATAAACAATATCCATCTTTAGCTTCTTG
>JAKIVA010000063.1 GCA_021647265.1 Lutibacter sp. | reverse complement strand
CATCAAATCTAACTACAAATACCTTAGATGTAAATTTAACAGCTTCTACAACGTACTATTGGAAAGTAGTGGTAAAAGATGATAAAGGAGGTCAAACTATTGGGCAAATTTGGAGTTTTGTAACGGACTGATAATTATCATATTCTTAAAATAAAAAGTGTATAAATATATTATACGCTTTTTTTTATCCCATTATTTAATTGGAATTAGAAAAAATTTGTATTTTGCGGTTATGTTAATCAATACTATATAGGAAATTATGAAAAAATTATTAAGTGTTATTTTTGTATTTTTTGTAGGATCGGTAATGGTGGCTCAAACCACAATTTCAGGTACTATTAAAGAAGCAAAAACTGAGCAACCAATACCGGGAGCAAACATAAAAGTAGTAGGGAAATCTATTGGAACTACAACCGATTTTGATGGGAATTTTTCATTAACGGTAACTCAAAACCCTCCTTTTACAATAGCAGTTTCTCTAATAGGGTTTACGACAGTAAAAGTTGAAATTACTCAAAATAATCAAAAAGTTAATGTTTCTCTTGAAGAATCAGCAACAGCATTAGATGAAGTTATTGTGTCAGCTTCAAGAACACCAGAACGGATTTTAGAATCACCTGTTTCTATTGAGCATATGGATGTTAGAGCCATTAGAAATACATCTTCACCAAGTTTTTACGATGGTTTAGAAAATTTAAAAGGAGTTGATGTAAATACAAATAGTTTAACTTTTAAATCTATTAATACAAGAGGGTTTGCAACTTTTGCAAATACACGTTTTATGCAATTGGTTGATGGTATGGATAATTCTTCACCAGCATTAAACTTTAATTTAGGAAACTTATTAGGAATGTCTGAGTTAGATATAAACTCTATAGAATTATTACCAGGAGCCTCTTCAGCTTTATATGGAGCGAATGCATTTAATGGTATTTTATTTATGACAAGTAAAAACCCATTTGATTCAGAAGGAATTAGTACTTATGTGAAAACAGGATTAACTTCTCAAAAAGCAGCTGGAGATAATAATTTCACAGATGTTGGAATTAGAATGGCGCATAAATTTAGTGATAAGTTTGCTGCAAAAGCATCATTTTCATTTCTAAGAGGGACTGATTGGTATGCAACGGATTATGAAGACTATGCAAATCCAGGAGCAACAAGAGATGATCCAAATTATGATGGATTAAATATTTATGGAGATGAAGTTTCTACATCGTTAAACTTTGAAGAAATAGCACTTGCTAATGGTGTTCCAGCATTTATAGCTTCAACTATGGGAGCTACAACAGTGTCTAGAACAGGTTATAAAGAGGTTGACTTAATGGATTATGTTGCCCAAAGTGCTAAAGTTGATATTTCTTTAAATTATAGACCATTTGATAATAATGTTGAAATAAGCTATAACGCTAAATTTGGAAAAGGAAGTACTATTTATCAAGGAGCAAATAGATATTCTATCAAAAATTTCTTTATGCAACAACATAAACTAGAAGTTAAAGGAGATAATTTCTTTGTTAGAGGATATATTACCGATGAAGATGCTGGAGATTCTTTTGACAGTCGTTTTGCTGCAATTAATTTAAACAGACGTTGGAAATCAGACGTACAGTGGTTTACAGAATATGCTGGCGCTTATGTTCAAACTTATGTAGGGACAATTTTAGCTGGAGGAACACCAGACCCTAATGCAATTCACCAACAAGCAAGAGCATTTGCTCAAACAGGAGCTTTGGTTCCTGGTACAGCAGCTTTTAATGAAGCTTTGGATCAAGTTACGTCTGACCCTAATTTGGCTACAGGAGCTAAGTTTCAAGACAGAACAAAAATTTACCACGGAGATGTTAATTATAATTTTAGAGATATTATTGACTTTGCTGATGTTCAAGTGGGTGGGTCTTGGAGACAATATTCATTAAATTCTAGTGGGACTATTTTTACGGATTATGATGGCCCAATAAATTATAATGAGTATGGTATTTATATGCAAACACAAAAGAAATTTGTTGACGACAGACTTAAATTTACAGGTTCTATACGTTATGATAAAGCCAAAAATTTTGATGGGAACTATTCTCCAAGACTTTCCGTTTCTTATTCTTTGGGAGAAGGGAAAACACGTAATTTAAGAGCTTCTATTCAAACAGGGTTTAGAAATCCAACAACGCAAGATCAATATATTGGTTTAGATGCAGGTAGAGCTATTTTAATTGGTTCTGCACCAGATAATTTAGATAGATATACAAGTGCACCACAAGCAGTTAGTGGGACAGGACAATTTTTAGGTTTCCCAGCGTCAGTTCAATTAACAGGAAGAGATGCCTATGAAAATGCATTTTCTTTATCTTCTGTATTAGCGGGAGCACCTGAAAAAGCTAATTTTGATTATGTAAAACCTGAAAGAGTTACAGCTTTTGAAGTTGGATATAGAGCTGGTTTTGGGAAATTAGCATTAGATATTAGTGCTTATTATAATCAATATCAAGATTTTATTGGAAACAAAACAGTTTTGGTACCTTATTATGGTCAAGCTGATTTTTCTGATATTCACCCAGTAGTTCAATTACCAAATGCTTTAATAGCTTTAGGAAATGGAGATTATAAACCATTTCAAATTTATACAAACTCTTCTGCAGATATATCATCTTATGGAGGAACTTTTGGTTTAACAACTAAAGTATTTGGAGGTTATAGCTTTGGGATAAACTACACTTATGCAAAACTTGATTTTAATCAAGCGTCAGATCCAGATTATGAAGCAGGATTTAACACGCCAGAAAATAAGGTTAAAGTATCTTTTGGTAATGCTAGCGTTACTGAAAACCTAGGGTTTATGGTTAATGTAAGATGGAGTGACGTATACTTATGGCAATCATCATTTGTAGATACTATGGTTGATGCTAGAACTGTTGTTGATGCACAAGTTAGTTATTCAGTTCCTTCTTTTAAATCTACATTTAAAATAGGAGGTGCTAATCTTGGAGGAAAAGAATATATTAGCGCACCAGGTGTTGGAAGCATAGGTTCACAATATTATGTATCTTGGACAATTAATCCATAATAAATAATAAATATTACAATTAAGAAACGCTCTAAATTATTAGAGCGTTTCTTTTTTTTAAAAAAGGTATAAAAATTTTTAAAAATAAAATCAAAAAACTATCTTTGCACCTTTAAAATTGAGATTAGGCTAAAAAGGTTAAATATCTAAAAAATAAATAGTTAAAGTAATGGCAAAAGTTACAGGTAAAGTTGCACAAATTATAGGTCCAGTTATTGATGTTGAATTTAAATCTGAAAATGAACTTCCAAAATTGTATGATTCATTAGAAATTACAAGAGAAGACGGTTCTTTATTAGTATTAGAGGTACAATCTCATATTGGAGAAGATACTGTTAGAACAATATCAATGGATTCTACAGATGGATTGAGTAGAGGAACAGAAGTGGTTGCTACTGGAAACGCAATTCAAATGCCTATTGGAGATGATATTTATGGACGCTTATTTAATGTAATTGGAGATGCTATTGATGGATTAGGAAATTTACCTAAAGAAGGTAAAAATGGGTTGCCTATTCATAGGCAAGCTCCAAAATTTGAAGATTTATCTACTTCTACCGAAGTGCTATATACCGGAATAAAGGTAATTGATTTAATTGAACCTTATGCAAAAGGTGGAAAAATTGGATTGTTTGGAGGAGCAGGTGTAGGTAAAACAGTTTTACTTATGGAGCTAATTAATAATATAGCAAAAGGTCACGGTGGTCTATCCGTTTTTGCTGGTGTAGGAGAAAGAACACGTGAAGGAAATGACCTTTTAAGAGAAATGTTAGAATCAGGCATTATAAAATATGGTGATGACTTTATGCATTCAATGGAAGAAGGAGGATGGGATTTATCAAAAGTTGATAAAAAAGGAATGAAAGAATCTAAAGCAACCTTTGTTTTTGGACAAATGAATGAACCTCCTGGAGCTCGTGCTCGTGTAGCGTTATCAGGCTTAACAATTGCGGAGTATTTCCGTGATGGTGCTGGTGAGGGACAAGGAAAAGATGTATTATTCTTTGTTGATAATATTTTTCGTTTTACACAAGCTGGTTCAGAAGTGTCTGCATTACTAGGTCGTATGCCATCTGCAGTAGGTTATCAACCAACTCTGGCAACTGAGATGGGTGCAATGCAAGAACGTATTACTTCAACAAAAAATGGTTCAATTACATCTGTACAAGCGGTTTATGTACCTGCAGATGATTTAACAGATCCAGCTCCTGCAACAACATTTGCGCATTTAGATGCAACAACAGTTTTATCTCGTAAAATTGCAGAGTTAGGTATTTATCCAGCAGTAGACCCATTAGATTCTACTTCGAGAATTTTAACAGCTGAGATTTTAGGAAATGAACATTACGATTGTGCACAACGTGTTAAAGAACTATTACAACGTTATAAAGAATTACAAGATATTATTGCTATTTTAGGTATGGAAGAGTTATCTGAAGAAGATAAAATTGCAGTACATAGAGCACGTAGAGCACAACGTTTCTTATCTCAACCATTCCATGTTGCAGAGCAATTTACTGGAATACCTGGAGTTTTAGTTGATATTAAAGATACTATTAAAGGATTTAATATGATTTTAGATGGTGAGTTAGATAAATATCCAGAAGCTGCATTTAACCTTAGAGGATCAATTCAAGAAGCAATTGATGCAGGAGAAAAAATGTTGGCTGAAGTATAATAGACAATTTTAAACTATGATTTTAGAAATAGTAACACCAGAAGCAACCTTATTACATACTGAAGTCCAATTGGTGTCAGTTCCAGGTATTAATGGAGAATTCCAAATGTTAAATAATCACGCTCCAATTGTATCCTTACTTGTTGAAGGGAATGTGAAATTTAAAGGGAACAATATTAAAATAGAAGAAGAGTTTGAAGATAAATTCACAAATGATAAAGATGAATTTACGCTACAAATAAAAAGTGGTACTATTGAAATGAAAGAAAATAAAGTAATTATACTTGCCGATTAACTTTTAATAGATAATATTTTATTAAAACCTCGTTTTTGCGAGGTTTTTTTTTGCTCAACTGTTAAAATAATAATAAAGTTTATAATATGGTTTGTTATGTAAATAGATTTAAGGAAATTTATAGATAAATCTATAACAACTACCACAATTATGAGAAAAACGATACTGTTACTCTTGCTAATCATAAGTTCAACCTTTGTTTTCGCACAACGTTATGCAAATGAGCAATTAACTAAAGAAACACCACTTCCAAATTACAGATTAGCAGCAAAATATTCACCTGAAAATTTAGCAAAATTGGTACATTCAACTACCGTTAAACCACATTGGCTAAAAAAAAGAAACCGTTTTTGGTATCAATATAAAACTACTGAAGGCTCAAATTATTATTTAGTAGATGCTGATAAAAAAACAAAAATTGCACTTTTTGATAATGAAAAAATGGCAAAATGGCTAACTGAAATAACAAAAGATCCCTATGATGCACAGCATTTACCAAAATTTAAATTTGAGTTTGTTAAGAATGAAACAGCCATACGTTTTAGAGTAACCGCTACTGAAGAAGTTAAAGCCATTGAAAAAAATGAAAAAGAAGTAAAAATTGATTCAACAGAAACAGCAAAGAAAGCAACTGAAAAACCTAAAATGGAGAAGAAAGTGTATCACTTTGAATACAAATTAGGAGGTAATAAACTAATAGTAATAGATAATAAGAAAGAAGAAAAGGATATTAAAAAATGGGCAAATATAGCACCAGATAGTTCAATAGTATTGTACTCTAAAAACTACAATTTATATTGGATGAATAAAGAAAACTTTTTAAAAGCTGTGAAAGATGAAAAAGACACAACAATTGTTGAACATCAATGGACTAAGGATGGTGTAGAAAATTTTGGATACGGAGGAGAGTCAAGAGGAGAAAATAACGAAACAAAAGAAGAAAAAAAAGATGATAGAAAAGAAATTTGGGGCACTTGGTCTCGTGATTCTAAAAAATTTGTTTTCCAAAAAAGAGATTTAAGGGACATTAAAGATTTGTGGGTAATAAATTCTGTTTCTAAGAAAAGACCAACACTTGAGACTTATAAATATCATATGCCCGGTGAACAAGAATATTTTAAAAATGAATTACTAATTTTCGATATTCCTTCTAAAGGAGTTGTAAAAGTTAAATTAGACACAATTAAACAACAAAGTATTTCTGTATATAGAGCACCTATTAAAAAGGCAAATCAAGATGATAAATTTAAACCATCGCTGTTGCTTTCTAAAAAAAATAAAATATATTTCAACACCATTAGTAGAGATCGTAAAAAATTAGATATATGTGTTGCAGATATAAATACAGGTGAAGTTACGGTTTTAATTAAAGAACGTTTTAATACTTATATTGAATCAAAAGATTTAGTGTTATTTAATAACGAACAAGAAATGTTGCATTGGTCTGAGCGCGATGGTTGGGCGCATTTTTATCTGTATGATACAAAGGGAAATTTAAAAAAACAAATTACACAAGGTTCCTACCATGTTGATGATTTTATAAACATTGATGAAAAAGAACGTGTTTTGTATTTTACTGCAAATGGCGTTAATAAAAGTCAGGACTCTTATTATGCCCACTTGTATCGTATTAATTTAAATGGAACAAATTTACGAAGTATAAATTCGGGAGATTATAATACAAGCATTAGTATGTCCGACTCCAATAAATACTTTGTGAGTAATTATTCAAGAGTTAATACAATACCAAAATCTGAATTAAGAGATAATAATGGAAATGTTATAATGCAATTAGAAACAGCCGATTTATCTCAGTTATTTGCAACGGGTTATAAGTTTCCAGAACCATTTAAAATGAAAGCAGATGATGGAATTACTGATATTTATGGTGTGATGTATAAACCGTATGATTTTGATTCTACCAAAGTGTATCCTTTAATTGAATACGTATATCCAGGGCCACAAACAGAAGCTGTAGCCAAATCATTTTCAATAAGAATGAACAGAACCGATCGTTTGGCTCAAGTAGGTTTTGTTGTTGTAACACTAGGGAACAGAGGAGGTCATCCTGATCGTTCAAAATGGTATCATAATTATGGGTATGGAAATTTAAGAGATTACGGTTTGGCTGATAAAAAATATGTTGCTGAACAATTGGCTGACAAATTCCCATTTATTGATATTGATAAAGTAGGAATATTTGGACATTCAGGAGGCGGTTTTATGTCAACTGCTGCAATGTTGGTTTATCCTTATTTTTTTAAAGTAGCTGTTTCTTCCTCTGGGAATCATGACAACACCATATACAACAGTTGGTGGAGTGAAACGCATCATGGTGTAAAAGAAGAAATAGATGAGGAAGGCAAAATTTCGTATAAATACAAGATAGATGTCAATCAGGAATTAGCTAACAATTTAAAAGGGCACTTAATGCTTGTTACAGGTGATATTGATAACAACGTGCATCCGGGATCAACTATTAGAATGGCAGATGCATTAATAAAAGCAAACAAGCGTTTTGATTTTATGTTAATGCCAGGACAACGACATGGTTACGGAAAAATGACCGAATATTTTTTCTGGTTAAAAGCAGATTATTTCAGTAAATATTTTTTAGGTGTGGAACCTGTAAACATTGATATGTTAGAAATGAATAGAAATAAACCTAAAGGTTAAAATATAAAAAGCCGAATATTATGTTCGGCTTTTTATATTTTATTTTTTACTATTTATTAAGAAAAAAGTTTTACAATATCATTTCCGTTGGCTAAAATAAGTAAACCAATTAATAAAATGAACCCAGCAATTTGAGCATATTCTAAAAACTTATCATTTGGTTTTCTACCGGTAATTATTTCATATAAAGTGAACATTACGTGTCCGCCATCTAGTGCAGGTATTGGTAGTAAATTCATAAACCCAAGCATTATAGATAAAAAAGCAGTAATACTCCAAAAAGCTTCCCAACTCCAGGTAGCAGGAAAAATACTTCCAATAGCAATAAACCCTCCAATGCTGGTTGCTCCTTTTTTAGTGAAAACGTATTTAAATTGTGTAATATAATCTTTTAAAGTCCAAATAGCTATAGAATTCCCTTTAGGAATACTTTCTAAAAATGAATAATTTTTGTGTTGAACTTGAACAACACTTGCCCTATTTGGTGCAACGCCAATTTTATTATCTTTCCCTGCTTTAAGAGAGATGTTTTTAGTTATTCTATCTCTTTTTAATGTAATATTAATTTCGTTATCTGAATTAACAATTGCATTTGTAAAATCATTCCAATAATGAATAGGAGTATTATTAACAGTTAAAATTTTATCATTTTTTAATATTCCTGCTTTTTCGGCTGGAGAACCTACAATAACAGTATCAATTACAGGAGGTATTATCACTTGAAAAGGTTGCATAATGCCTTTTTCCCACATAATTTCTCCAATGTTTTCAGGAATACTTATTGTTTCTTTCACCCCATTTGTATGTACAACTTCAATTGAAGTAATTCCTCTTAAAAATAAATGTTTATTAACATCAGTAACATTTAAAGGTTCAACACCATTAAATTTAGTAATTTTATCACCATCTTTAAATCCGTATTCTTTAAATGATTCATGGACGGCAAAACCTTCTTTTACACCCTCAGGTTTTACAAAATCAACTCCCTAAACAAAGGTAATCATAATATAAATTAAGATTCCTAAAATAAAATTTACAATAACACCTCCCAACATGATAATTAACCGTTGCCAAGCAGGTTTTGATCTAAATTCCCAAGGCTTAGCAGGTTGTTTCATTTGTTCAGTGTCCATACTCTCATCAATCATTCCTGATATTTTCACATAACCTCCTAAAGGAATCCATCCAATACCGTATTCAGTTTCCCCAATTTTCTTTTTAAAAAGAGAAAATTTATAATCAAAGAATAAATAAAACTTTTCAACTCTAGTTTTAAATAATTTTGCAGGAATAAAATGTCCTAATTCGTGCAATACTATCAAAAACGATAAACTTAAAATAAATTGAGAGGCCTTTATAATTATTTCCATATATATTCAAAAATGTAAAATCGCACAAATGTACGTTTTTAAATACAGTTCTAAAACTGAAAAATACAGTAACTATTAGTTTTAACAAAGTTTTAAAAAAGATGGATAACTATGAGTGCTAATTATACTAAATTTGTATTTTAAATTTATGTAAAAATGGATTCAAGTTTTTTTAAAAAGTCAATTCCAATATTGGTTATTATGGCCTTTTTTTCAGTTGTTATGATTTATTTAATTTATTCTCTATTAACACCTGAAAAAAAATTGCCTATTTATAACCCTGCTGATGTTAACCCGAAATTAGTTGATGAAAGTATGATTCATATTCGAAGAAATCATAAAGTAGCTGATTTTAAGTTGATAAACCAAAATGGAGATACTATTACACAAGAAGATTATAAAAATAAAATTTATGTGACAGATTTCTTTTTCACACGTTGTCAAACAATTTGCCCTATAATGACAAATAATATGGGGAAATTACAAGAAATTTTTAAAAACGATAACGATATTAAGTTTTTATCACTCTCAGTAACACCTGAAATGGATAGTATTCCAATTTTAAGAGAATACGCCGATAGAAAAGGGGTTATTGATGCGAAATGGAATATTACTACAGGTGATAAAAAACACATTTATGAACTTGCACGTAAAAGTTATTTTGCTGTTTTAGATGAAGGAGACGGTGGGATACAAGATTTTATTCATACTGAAAATTTTATTTTGGTAGATAAAAAAAAACAAATACGAGGGTTTTATGATGGTACGGACTCTAAAGATATTGAACGTTTAATAGTTGACATTAATATATTAAAAAATGAATTTAAAGATTAATGATAATTATCATAGTTTAGAATGATTCTAATTTAGTATATTTGCCTATTATTTATAATTAGTCTTAATAATGATTGGAACTATAGCAGATTTAAAAATTGGA
Source organism: Lutibacter sp. (assembly GCA_021647265.1). Lineage (GTDB taxonomy): Bacteria > Bacteroidota > Bacteroidia > Flavobacteriales > Flavobacteriaceae > Lutibacter. Next base: position 2,726 of record JAKIVA010000063.1, on the reverse strand, counting down.
GAGAAAGCCTTTATCGAAAAGCTTTGTTTAGATAATATTCCATTAAAACTGCTAGAAATGGGTTGTTTACCAGGAAAAGAAGTGAAATTAATTCAGAAAGCACCAATGCAAGACCCTTTATACATTAAGGTTAATGGTAGCTATTTAGCTATAAGAAAAGAAACTGCAGAAAAAATAACAGTTGTATTAGTAAAATAATGAGTAATGATGAGGTTATAAAAGTTGCTTTAATAGGAAACCCAAACACAGGTAAAACTTCATTATTTAATCAACTTACTGGTTTAAAACAGAAAGTTGGAAACTACCCTGGAATTACTGTTGAAAAAAAACAGGGTATATGCAAATTAGACAGTCGTATTAAGGCTGAAATTACCGATTTACCAGGGACATATAGTATCAATCCAACCTCTATGGACGAATCCATTGTACTTGATACTTTATTAAATGAAAGAGGTGATAGTTTTCCTGATGTAGTAGTAGTAATAGTAGATATTGAAAACATAAAAAGAAATTTACTTTTATTTACGCAAATAAAAGATTTGCAAATACCGTCAATTTTGGTTATCAATATGATTGATCAAATGAAACGTAAAGGTATTAGTATTGACGTACAACAATTAGAAGAAAAGCTACACACCAAAATTGTTTTAGCAAGTGCCAGAAAAAAAATAGGTATTGAGCAACTAAAATTAGCGATATTAAATTATAAAAAACTTGATAATAAGCCTATAGGTCAAATATCAAATAGAATTGACAAAGAGTATTTTAGTAATTTAAAGGAGGCCTTTAAAGAATTTTCAATCTACAAATCATGGTTGTTAATTACACAAAATATAGAATTTGATTTTTTAAATGAAAGACAAAAAAAGTTAGTTTCTAAATTTAGGGAAGACATAGATTGTATAAAGCGCTACCAACATAAAGAAACAATTTTAAGATACCAAATTATTAACGATATATTAAAAGAAAATTTTAATGTTGATAAATCTAAAGCAACTGATTTAAGAGGGATATTAGATAGAGTATTAACTCATAAATTTTTTGGGTATGTTATTTTTGCTTTAATATTATTATTTATTTTTCAAGGTATTTTTGACTGGGCTAGTTATCCAATGGATTTAATTGATGGGATATTTGCAAATTTAAGTTTGTGGGTAAAATCGGTTCTCCCAGCAGGAGTTTTCACCAGTTTAATTGCTGAAGGTGTTATTCCAGGTATTGGAGGAGTGGTTATATTTATTCCTCAAATTGCAATTTTATTTACATTTATATCTGTATTGGAGGAAACAGGATATATGAGTCGTGTTGTTTTTTTAATGGATAAAATAATGCGAAAATTTGGAATGAGTGGTAAAAGTGTTATTCCATTAATTTCAGGTACAGCTTGTGCTATTCCAGCAATAATGGCTTCAAGAAATATAAGTAATTGGAAAGAAAGATTAATTACTATTTTAGTAATCCCATTTACAACATGTTCGGCTCGTTTACCAGTATACGCAATATTAATTTCATTAATAATTCCTAACAAACGGGTATTTGGGTTTTTAAATTTACAAGGTTTAACTATGATGGCTTTGTACTTATTGGGTTTTACAGCGGCAATTTTATCAGCAATTTTGTTGCATAATGTGTTAAAAATTAAAAGTAAAAGTTTATTTGTGATTGAAATGCCAAATTTTAAAATACCTTCCTTAAAAAATATTTTTTATGAAGTTGTTGAAAAAACAAAAGCATTTGTATTTGGTGCCGGAAAAATTATTTTAGCAATTTCAATTATCTTATGGTTTTTAGCATCAAACGGACCTTCATCTTTTAAAAATGCTGAACAAACCATAGCAACTCAAGTTGAAAATACCATCTTATCAAAAAAGGAATTTCAACAAAAAATAGCCTCTTATAAATTAGAGCATTCTTACATTGGATATATGGGTAAAACAATTGAACCTATTATTAAACCAATGGGGTATGATTGGAAAATAGGAATTGCTTTAATTAGTTCATTTGCAGCGCGTGAAGTTTTTGTAGGTGCTTTGGCTACGATTTACAATGTTGAAAGTGATGAAGATGTGGGAACAATTAAAGAGCGTATGGCTGCTGAGATAAATCCAGAAACAGGTGAAAAGCGATTTAATTTTCCAACAGGAATTTCTTTGTTATTGTTTTATGCATTTGCAATGCAATGTGTTAGTACTTTAGCAATTGTTAAGAGAGAAACTAACAGTTGGGAATGGCCAGCGTTACAGTTAATAGGTATGGGAATATTAGCATATGTTTCATCAGTTATAGCATTTAATTTTTTAAGCTAATGCAAGAAATTCTAGTATATATTGTCTTGGGAATTGCAGTTGTATTTTTGATTAAAAAATACTTTTTCAAATCAAAAAAGAAAGGAAAATGTGATACAGATTGTAAGTGTTAAATTAACTTAAACCTACGTCTTATCACCTCTAATGCTATCTGTAAAATTTAATTAGGTCTAAAATAAACCTGTTCATACCTTATATTAAATACCAATATCAAACCGTACGGTTGTACGGTTACTCCCCGGTTGAATATTGTTGTATAAAAAGCTATTTTTTGTTTACCTTTTTACTAATTCACGTGAATAACGGATAAGAAAAAGAGTGTTTTTAGTTTGTATTATTGACTGATTATCAGTATATTACTTTAATAAAAACACTCAAATGCTTAGAGATAAAGTTACAGAATTCTTTGTAAAAATGGAT
>JAKIVA010000062.1 GCA_021647265.1 Lutibacter sp. | reverse complement strand
CTCTACCAACAGTTGCTGATAATTCTACTGATTCTTTAGGTACAACTGCACAAGATGTAATTAGTGCAATTACGGATAATAACGATAAAATCTTCTTCATAATTTGTTATTTAGTTTTATTGTTCAAAATTCTAATTCTCAATTTTTGGATTATTTGAATCTATGTGTTCTAAAATCCAAGGTTTATAGGCAGGTTCTCTCTTATTTTCATTGTTTTTGGTTCTTTTAAAAACACTTTCGTGTATGTGCGGTTCTCCGTGAGTTTCTGTATTCCAAGTTCTTTTTGCCCGTTTGAATATTTTCCCAATGAATCCTTTTTGTTCATTGTGCATCATTCCATTGATATTTTGTGAACTATTTATTAAATTTTTGTACAATTGGGATTTGTTATAGATAATTAAGCCTTTGTCAATGGCTTCTCGTGTCATCCATTTTAATGAAATGTCAGATAAATCATCTTCTTCATAACCTCCACCAACATCAGTATGTACACCCGCAAACCAAACTTGTTTTAGTTTATCAACCATTGAGTTATTGCTTATAGTATCCCAAAAAACTGGATGAAAAGTTTTTCTTTCATCATCAATAGCTAAGGCGTGACGTGCAAATTTTATGCTTTCACTTAAATTGAAGGAGTGGAATTTATGCGAGAAAAAAGTATCAAGGATTACACATAATCCTTTAGATGGAATTCCTAAAGCAGCAACAGTATCCCAAACACCCACAAATTCTATGTTACACCACATTGTATGGTGCTTATTAATAAAAGCACTAGCTTTAATTATATGATTCTTTTTTTTATAAATGGTAAAGGCTTCTTTAATAAGATCGACTCTAGATTTTGGTAAAATTCCGAATAAATGAATAAAACTTGACAAGCTTCTAACAGTAGCTGCCCCTCGGCTAAAACCAAAAAGATATATTTTATCTCCGGCTTCAAAGTTTTCAAAAATAAACTTATAGCATTCTAAAATATTTTTTGAGAATCCATAGCCAAAAAGTGATCCTGTCACTTTTTTAATATCGGTCCCTAAGCCAGGATCATAATAGGCAATTTGTCTACTGGTTCTGTCTTCAATCATGTTGAATAACTAGTATACATTGGTATTACTACCCACACCACCTTTTTGGTTGGTTCCATCACAAAAAATAATTATGTTTTTCCCCATTGTTAGTCTTTAACTTTTAAATTATATTTAGAGTAAAAGTTTACTTTTTTCATTACAAACCCTACAAGGTTTGCTATCTGAACTATTAGACCATACCCTTCATGTTTGATCACACCTATCTTAATTTACAATCACCTCAGTTGAGCTAATTTGCTAGATTATAGTAATTTTCATTTTTATGTTTCATTTCTCTGGACTATTATCAAAAAATTATGAGTTCTTATCTTAAAAAAAAATTCTATTTTCAGAAAATTACAAATATTAAATTCTATTTTATTACGGTAAAACCGTAATTTTTAAAATTTCAGTAATGGTTTAATAGACAATTACATACATAAAAAAAGTGGTTGAGATTATCTTAAAACAAAACACCACCTCTTAAAAAGAGGTGGTGAAAATTGCTATGAAAAAGATTGGAACGATGTTCCAATTGGTAGTAAATATAAAAAATATAATTAGGCACTTTCATAAGTAAATAAACGCTTGTATATCAGTCAAATAAGTTGTATTTTAGATAAAACAAAACCCCGAAAACGAGCGGAACACTCAAAAAACGGGGTTTTAAATTATCTAGTATGTCTAAATTACGAAGAATCTCCGATTTACAACACGAATTTTCATTTTTAAATCCATCAGATAATTTTGATATTTATTTTACTGGTTTTTTATCGAGTGATTTAGGAAAAATACACACAGCTCTCCCTTGGGATGAATTGGTATCAGTTTTTAAGATTAAAGAGTCTATAAAAGGCACAAAGAATTATTTTAGTCCAAGGGGTAAACTAGCCTTGATGTTTTTAAAACACTATGCTTGTTGTTCCGACAAGCGATTAATTGAACAGCTCAATGCAAATATTGATTATCAATTTTTTTGTGATATTCATTTAGGGCATCATCGTTTGGCGAATTATAAAATTATAAGTCAAATCCGTTGTGAATTATCCAAAAGCTTAAAAATACCCAACGTTGAGAAAGTACTGTATAAGAATTGGTCACAGTACATAAATGATAAGCACAGTATTACAACAGACGCAACGTGTTATGAAAGTGAAGTTCGCTATCCTACGGATCAGAAATTACTTTGGGAATCTATACACTGGAATTATCATCAGATGAAAATGATTTGTAAGTTATTAAAGATAAAACTTCCAAGGACAAAATTTATTAAATGGAAGAAACGATATATTAACTATAGCAAAACACGAAGAAAAACATACAAGAATCGTAGAAAACTTACTAGATCATTATTATGGCTATTAGAAAAAATAAACAAGGAGTTAGATTTTATAGAAAGTCATTATGATTTTGAGATGACTAGATTGTATTATAATCGAAGAAGTATTATTAAAAAAATATACAGACAACAAAACGGGTATTTTAAAACTGGAAAACCTCCTAAGGATAGAATTGTTAGTATATCAAAATCATATCTTCGCCCCATAGTAAGGGGTAAAGAAATAAAACCTGTTGAGTTTGGAGCAAAAGTCAATAAACTACAAATAGATGGAATCAATTTTATTCAAAAAATTAGTTTTGACAATTTCAATGAGGGAACTCAATTTAAAAATACAATCTACAAAGCACAGGGTCTTACCAAAACAAGAGTAAAAATAGCTGGAGCTGATGCTATTTATGCCACCAATAAAAATAGAATCTTTGCAACTTCAAATCAAATACAAACTGATTTTAAACCTAAAGGAAAACCATCAAAACATTACAAACAACAAAAACAACTCAAAGCAATGATAACCAAAGAAAGAGCCTCTAGACTGGAAGGTAGTTTTGGTAAAGAAAAGGAACATTATCACCTCAAGAAAATCAAAGCTAAAACAAAAGACACAGAAATCCTATGGATCTTCTTCGGAATACATACTGCCAATTGCCTTGAAATTGGAAGGAGAATGCAGCAACAAACTTTAGAAAAAGTAGCCTGATTTTAGGATTCTTTAAACTTCTAAAGGAAGAGGTATGCCTTGTTGGTTCGTAAAACAACAAATTAGCTGAATAATTGCCAAAAAAATAAAAATAAAAATGGGTTTAGATAAATCTTCGAAATTAAAATCTAAACTCTTTATAAAAATCGCTTACTTCTGAAAGTGCCTAAATACTTTGCGGCTATTTTTAACTCTATCTTACGGATGTAAGAAACCATCGGAATCGTTTCAGCATCTCATTTTCGTTTGATAACCAGTGCTTTATTGAATATGACCCTGAAACAAGCCCGCCTGCTGCTGGCAGGTTCAGGGTGAAGGACGATATATAAGGTTACGGACAATCAGAACGACTTGCCTACTATTCATTAATTAAAATTATCTTTAATTAAAAAATATCAATGAGTCTAATACTTCATTTTATTGTAGGTTTTATCACTTCATTTTTAGGTACTTTAACTCCAAGCATGCTAAATATGACCGCAGCCAAAATTAGTATTAATAAAAGTAAATCTGATGCTGTTAAATTTGCCGTAGGAGTTTCAATTATTGTGTTATTTCAGGTAACCTATTATTTTAACAGGCTTCCCTCTTCTATGTAAGGAAAAATATCATCATACTTTAAAACCGTATTCATGTTAACTCTTCTGTTAATATGCTTTCTTTTTAAATCTTCTGGATTTGCTACTCCAGCGGCGGCAATTAATTCACTAAAACTCAGTAAAGTTTCCTTATGAAAATTAGCTACTCTTTCAGATTTATCTGCCACATTTAAACCCTTCATAAGTGATTTACTTTGAGTTGCAACCCCAACAGGACAAGTGTTTTTATTGCACTCCAATGCTTGTATACACCCAAGAGACAACATCATAGCACGTGCGCTATTTACCATGTCTGCTCCCAAAGCAATAATTCTAGCAATGTGAAACCCACTAATAATTTTCCCAGAAGCAATAATTTTGATATCCTTTTTTAAATTAAAACCAACCAATGTGTCATACACAAATGCCAATGCATCTCTTAAAGGCATTCCAATTGAGTTAGAAAATTCAACAGGTGCAGCTCCCGTTCCTCCTTCACCTCCATCAACGGTAATAAAATCGGGCTTTATCCCTGTTGAAATCATTGCTTTACATAAATCTATAAACTCTTGTTTTTTCCCTACACACAGTTTAAAACCAATTGGTTTTCCTTCAGATTTTTCTCTCAATAATTGTATAAAACTCATTAATCCTTTTGCTGATGAAAAAGCTGAATGTGACGGAGGAGAAAGTACATCTGTATGTGCTATTACACCTCTAATTGCAGCTATTTCTTTGGTGTTTTTAACTGCTGGAAGTATCCCTCCATGACCTGGTTTTGCCCCTTGTGAAATCTTTATTTCAATCATTTTTACATTTTCTAGAATTGCTTTTTTGGCAAAAGTATCTTCACAAAAATTTCCTTCCTTTGTTCTGCAACCAAAATAACCAGTTCCTATTTGCCAAATTAAATCGCCTCCATTTTCTAAATGATAAGGACTTAACCCTCCTTCACCAGTATTATGTGCAAAACTACCTTTTTTGGCTCCTTTATTCAATGCTAAAATGGCATTTTGGCTTAATGACCCAAAGCTCATAGCTGAAATATTTAATAAACTTGCAGAGTATGGTTTTTTACAATTTTCCCCTCCAACAATTATTCTTGGATGTGCATTTTTATCATTATCATTACAAGCGTACATAGAATGGTCTAACCATTCATATCCAGCCTTGTACACGTCCATTTGCGTACCAAAAGGAACGGTATCATTTGTTTTTTTAGCACGCTGATACACTAAACTTCTAAACATTCTATTAATAGGCCTTCCTTCTGTATCCGTTTCAACAAAATACTGCATTATTTCAGGCCTAATATTTTCTAACAAATATCTTCCATGCCCTATAATTGGAAAATTATTTATAATTGTATGCTTTTTTTGTACAATATCATAAACTCCAACTAAAATAAGTGGACCAAAGAGTACTAAGCTCCATAAAATTGGCTTCCAACTAATTGAAATAAAACCTATTACAACTAGTACTATTACCGAAATTACAATAAATTTTTCTCGTACCTTCATTCTTTTATTCGTATTAATTGAGTTTGTGTTACATATAGTTTATTTCGCCATCTGGCATAAAACAATGGCAAATAGGGTCTGTATTTTCAGCAAAATTATATCCTTTTACCCACCATTTTTTCATTTGTACAGGATTAAAAAATAATGGGTTTTCTGTTAGTTTTTCTGGCAAAATCCAAAGTTTTACATCAATTTTAGATTGTTTTCCTTTTAATTTCCCTATTAATATATCTTTCAAAGCACTTTGGTTAGATATAAATTTAAAAACTCCCATTAGTGATTGAAATGAGTTTGTATACATTTCTTCATCAATAACAGGCTCTTCTTCACTATCTAATATAATAACATCTATTTCTGTAGCGCCATTTTCTATGGCGTGCAGTACTGGAATATGGCTGCCAAATCCTCCATCTGCGTATTGGCAATTGTTCTTTTTAAGTAAACTCATAAAAGGAACAAAATTTGCTGATGCCCACATCCAGTCACAAAAATCTTCATATTCACACAAGTGAGCTTTTTTATATTCAACTTTTTGTTGGGTTAAGTTTGAAACCGTAAAAGTTACATTGGAAGTTTCTTTTAATTTTTCAAAGTCTTCTTTAGAAAATACCTTTTTAATAAATTTTCTTAAATTTTTACTTTGACCAAATGTATTGTATCCTTTTAAAAAAGAGATAAGTGTATTAAAGTGATTGATCTTTATATCAAACTTACCATTCTTCTCCCTAACTTTAAAAGGGTAAATATTAAATACATCTTTGTTTGATAAATTTGAAAATACCTTTTTTAGTTCGTCAACTTTATCAATTGCTAAATGACTTATTAATAGGCTCCCAACTGAGCTTCCAACAAACATATCATATTTATTACCCTTATTTTTTATCAAATATTCAGCAACTCCACCTGCAAAAGCTCCTTTACTCCCTCCGCCTGATATTACTAACGCCTTCATATTTTTAATGTGTTTAAATATATTAATTATACTCATATTTTCTTATACAAAGGTCTATAAAATAATTAAACCCTTTTAGATTTAATTCATAAAAGGGTTTAATTATTAACGTGAGTTCGACTTAAAAAATGTATATACTAAAGGAAATTACATTGATTATCAGCACTTTGTCAGGTTGAGCGCAGTCGAAACCTAGTTAAAAACCTTTCGACTGCGCTCAAGGTGACATTAGCTTTTAATTTTATATTTAGAATATTGATTATCAGTAATTAAAGTAGATTATTACATCGAACTCACGTTATTATTATTTTTTACTGTTTAATCTTCTTTTGTATATTCAGATTTTGACGTAACATCAATAGTTTTCGCAATATTTGTTGATGGTTTTCCTTTTTTAAAATTAATATTATAATCTGCCAGCGTAAGTTTTAGTTTTGTTTCAACTATTACTTTATTTCCTTTAATAGTAATAACCGCTGTTTCAGTAATTGCTTTTGTAACACCATGCAATGTCATTTCTCCTTTTACAGTAGCATTGTAAGTGCCGTCTTTATCAAAATTAATATCGGTAATATTCGTAATTTTCCCTTTAAATTTAGATTTTGGAAATTTTTTCGTGTCTAAAAATTTTGAGCTGTTATAGTGTTTTTGCATCAGTGCTTTTTCAAATTCAAACCCTTGCATTGGTACAGAATAAACTATAGTCCCCGTTTCCGTATTTAATGTACTTACTACCTTAAAATTATCAGCGGTTATATCTTCTATAGCTGTGTGAGAAAAGAAATTAACATGGCCTACTTTACTAACCAGTTTAGTAACTGTTGGCGCTGTAAATGCCAATGTTAAAGCTAAAATTCCTGTTATTCCAATTGTAAAAATTATTTTTTTCATGTGTCTTTGTTTTTTAATTATTATTCATTTTTAGTTTTTAGTTATTTACGATATCACATTTTTCAAGTATTACATCTTCATACAATTCCAAATCTTCATCATATCCAGCTCCAGAACGGATTACACCTTTGATAGTAACTGTTTCTCCAATTTTTAAATTTTTGGTGTTTTTAGTTGTTTCAGAAGTAAAAGTGCAGCTTACACCTGCTTTCTCATTTTTATCTTTTAAAAGTACCACTTGTTGCTCCTTTAAATCTTTGGTAATTGAAGCTATGGTTCCTGTTACAGTAATAATTTTGGATTCTCCGTTATCCTGTAAATATTTTTCATTGGCCAACGTAGCATCCGTTAAATAATCTTTAACTAATGTTGACGCTTTCATTTGATAATCTGAAGTTATTGCCTGAATATTTCTATGGGGTTGGTTAAACATATAAAAAATTATTCCAGCACCTATAATTAATCCACTTAATACAATGATGATTCTCCATTTTATAAATTTTTTTTTCATTCTGTAAAATTTTTTATTGATAATGAGTAAGTCTTACAAAAAGTTAAATACTAACAAAAAAATAAAAATATTTATTTTATGTTGAAGATTGGGTTATTAATGCTACGTTTTAAATGAAGAAAAAAATCAATAAACAGGTGGAGAAAGTACTCTTTATAAAAACATAAGCAAATAATTGTTAATAATATGCCGTGATAATTAATAACCCTAATTTTATTTTTAATGATTATAAATTAAGTATACAACGCTTACTATCTTGTTGAAGTTTAATTTTTTTACTTAAATTGTTAGCAAAAAAGTGAAAAAGATTCTTCTACTAATTGCATTGCTAGTTTTTTTTAATGCTTATAGCCAACAATCTAAAATTGATAGTTTAACACTTCAATTAGAATTAAAAAAAACGAATGAAGAAAAAATTAAAATTTTAGAGTTGCTAAGTAAAATTTTAATTAATTATTCAACCCCAGACAAATCTATTCCATACTTTTTAGAGATGTCAGCAATTTCAAAAAAATTAAAACGTCATGAATTAGAATCTCAATCATATAAGTACATTTCCGAGTGTTATTTGAAAAAAGGCGATTTTGAAAATGCTGAAAAATATGCTCTAGAAGCTCTAAATATTAGCACAAACTCTAATGATACAAATTTTTACTTGATAGATATTAATCAATTAGGTAGAGTCTATCATCATTTTCAAAAATATGAAAAAGCCGTAGAAACATATAACAAGGGAATTGACAGGTATAAAATTCACCCTCAAGGAAATGCAATTTGCACTATATACTCAAATTTAGGGATCTCTTACGGTCAACAAGGGAAAATTGAAAAAGAAATAAATTCATATTTAAAAAGTTCAAAATATGCTGACAAATTAGAAAGTTATACTGCAAAAAGTTTTGCATTATATAATATTGCTTATTTATATATGAATCTTAATCAATATGAGAAATCTGAGAAATATTATCTTTTAGCTTTAAAAGATTCTACAAAAATAGAACTAAAAGCATATGTTTATATGAATCATCACGGCTTAGGAAATAATTATTCTCGTTGGGGAAAATACCAAAAAGCTTTAAAGCATAATAAAATTGCTTATGATTACTATAAATCTACCGGAAACAAACTTTATCAATTTGATCTTTTAAATAACACTGCTATTGTTTATGGCAGAATGAATAATCCATCAAAATCTATTAAATATGCAAATTTAGCTTTAAAATTAGCCGTAGAATTAAATCATAAATTGGCCATAGCCGGTGCAAAACAAACGTTAGCTAATGGGTTGATTGATTTAAAAAAGTACAATGAAGCTAAAGGTGTTTTATTAGAAATAGCAAGAGACACAACTGATGTAAAAATAATTAGTCTTGAAACTAAATCGGCTATATATCAAAACTTATCTTCAGTTTATGAAGGGGAAAAGAATTATACAAAATCATTAGAGTACTTTAAAAAGTTTAAAAACACTAATGATTCCATATTAACTGCACAACGAGATTCAAAAGTTTCAGAAATTGAAACCAAATACCAAACCGAAAAAAAAGAAAAAGAAAACCTACAACTAAAAACCGAAAAAGCAGAACAGGCATTACTTTTAGAAAAAGAAACAAAACAAAAATGGTTCCTTAGCATTGGATTTATAAGTTTATTACTAATTTTAGTTATTGGTGGGTATTTTTATCAAAAAAACAAAAAACAAAAAGAGGTTATTGAAACGCTACAAAAAGATTTGCACCATAGAGTAAAAAATAACTTGGCAATTATCAATCGTTTTATTGATGTGGTAAAAGAAGAATTTAACAATGAAGCTTTTGATGCCAAATTAATAGAATTACAAAACAGAATTGCAAGTATTAATGAAGTACACCAGCAACTTTATAACAATAAAGATGCAACCAAACTAGGCGTTAAAAAATACATTAAAAAATTACAACAAAATATTGAAAATACATACGTAAATAAAAACATTACGGTTGAACAACACATTGATGCTACTGTAAATTTAAAAGCCGACACCTCATTTCCAATTGGTTTAATTATAAATGAGTTTTTAACCAACTCCTTTAAATATGCATTTACAAATGCTGAGAAAGGTAAAATATTAATAAGCATAAATGAAGCTGATAACCATTATAAGTTAGAATTAGCCGATAACGGCAAAGGATTTCCGAAAGGTTTTGACAGTACTAATTCTAAAACATTTGGTTTACGAATTATGAAATTATTAACCCAACAAATTAATGGAACCTTTAAAATTGATGGAGCAAATGGTGTAAAATTAAATATCCAATTTCCTAAATAATTGTAAAAATGAAATATAACGTACTTATAGTTGAAGACGAAGCCATATTATACGATGGTTTACGCACAGCGTTGGAAAAAGAGCGCTTTATAGTAGATGAATATACCAAAAGCTATAATGAGGCTATTAAAAGAATAGTAGCAAAAACACCAGATATTGTTTTACTAGATATAGATTTAAAAGGAGAAAAAGATGGTTTAGACTTAGGGAAAGTATTAAGCAGCACATATAAAATTCCGTTTATTTATATAACAAATATAGATAATGAAACAACCTTTCAGCAAGGGTTAAAAACCAATCACCAGCATTATATTGTTAAAACAAAACCAAGTTTAAACACAAAAGAAATTATACGTACCATACATACTGTATTAAATAGAACACAGCAAGAAATTACACCAGAGCAAGGATTAATGGGAACAATTGATTTTAAAGAAAATATACGTAACAATTATAGTACTAACGAAATAACTCGTTTTCCAATAAACTTTGAAGATATTATTTACATAACCAACAAAGATTTTACTGCCAAAAATGGTAAAAATATTGTTTTACAAGATAATTATTCGTGTATAGTGACTAAAAATAAACAAGCTTTTTATGCTTCTTCACTACGTAATTTAATGCAATTTTTACCCGTAACTTTTGTACGTGTAAGTGCCAATTTTATTATCAATTTAGAAAAAGGAAATTTTGATGGTTTAATTAACGGAGCTTATTTATCTATTAACAATACAAAGTTTAAGATTGAAAAAACCTATAAAAAAGAAGTACAAAAAAGGATAGCATCTTTTTATTTACAAAAGTAAATTTTTAGTTGAAAAAGGATGTCATTCCTGCGCAGGCAGGAATCTAAACTCAATTTAAGGATTCTTGCATTTGCTTCGACTCCGCTCAGCAGCCAAGCAGGAATAACAAAACAACCATAAAATGCATACATTCAATAATTTGTATTAGTTTACCAATAACAAAATCATGTTATAAAAAGAAGTACAAAAAAGAATCACTTCGTTCTATTTACAAAAGTAGATTTTCATTAAGATAAAATACTATTTCATCTCTTTTGGTAGAGAAATCACTAAATATTTCATATAAAACAATTCTTAACTATTATTGTTCAGCGTTTGTTGAATACTGGTAGTTTTTATTTTTCAGCAAAAGTTAGACTCAAAATTAATAGAAACACCCTATTGGGTCTAAGGGTACTTAAAATTAAATAATTATGAAAAAATTAAAATTTCTATTGTTATTATCTTTGATTGTTAACCCAATTTTCGGACAGGAATTTCCTTATAACGATGATAAGAAGATTGAATTTAAAGAGATTTTTGAATTAAGCGATAAATTAACCAAAGAACAAGTACTTGAGAGAACAGAAAAGTGGGCAAATTCCTATTGGTCTGTACCAAATCTGATTAATAAATCAGACAAATCCATTACTTATAAAGTAACAGACAAATCTAGTAGAAAGGTAGGGTTAGTGGTTAATAGCACATTTGAAATTTTTTATAATCTCAAAGTCTCTGTAAAAGAAGGGAAATACAAATACACTTTAAGTGACTTTCAAGTCGTAGAAGTAGGTATAATGAAATATACTTTAGAAAAAAGAATAAAGAAGAAAAAAATAAAAAAGTTTGCTTGGGCTGAAATTCAGAAATTAATAAGCAGTTTAACTACCGCCATTAAATCTGGGGAAAATGATAGCGAAAAAGACGATTGGTAAAAGACTCGATTATTAAAATTCGAAATTATGAAATATCAAAAAAATTAATAGTTAATCAATTGAAATATGAAAAACATTTATTTAACAGGAGTCTTACTTTTTATTACAATTAGTAGTTTTAGCCAAAGTGCAAGTAGCCATATTTTAAGAGCAAAAAAAGCATATTCTAGAGGAAATTACGTAGAGGCAAGTTTTGAATCAATAAAGGCATTGAGAATTAAGCCAAAAAAGAAAAAACCTCAAGAAATACTATCTTTTTCTTATGAGTTAGCCCAAGAATCTATTACTGAAAGTATTGAAGATTTAAAATCTTTGAGCACAAATTTTACAGGAGATATAACTGTTTCTCAAAGAAAAAGAATCGTGAAATTATATAAAACATTAAAAAAATTAGATGCGGAAAAACTGTAACTTTGCTTTAATGATGAATTTCTTTGAAAACCATCGCTTATGATAATTTGAGATGAGAGATTCTCGGAAACTTTTTCTATAAAGAGGTCATAATTTGTAGTAAAAATAGTCGCCTGTTTATGTAGAATATTGCTTTTTCGTTCAAATAGTAATTTGGCAATTGTTCCAATAAAGGATTTATAATTTTTAAAAGTGTTTTGATGACTTTCATTAAGTTCAGCATTATCAATAATTTGACTGGTTGATTCAACAAATGGTTTTAAAAACTCAAAAGTCTTTTTTTCAGCTTCATCAATTTTGCCTTCTTCCAATAATGATTGAATTTCCTTTTCAATAGTTCCAAGAGTTTTTATTGCTGGCAAAGAACAACCCGAACCAATTATGAAATTTAGATTAGCAGATTGAACACCTTTTTGTAGATTTCTAATAAATTTATCTTTATCTGTTTCTATATTAATTAAAGATATCATATATTTATACAACGCCGGATCGATATTTTCACTTTTCATTCTCAATTTTTACCTGACCGGAATTGGTGTCGCCTACTTATGGTACAATTATTTCTGGTTATCTAATTTAATCCTGGTCGGATCGTTGGGTTCGACCATTTGATTGGAAGTCTTTTTATCAACCGCTTCTTGCACCATGCCGAAGTCGCGCGGGATGGAAGGATAAGACCTTTGCTCCTGCTCCCGCCCGCAGTGCTCCTGTCATTCGCATCCGCGGCATTCTTTCCTTATTGGATCGTGATGATAGGGCAATTGGGATTGGCAGTGGTGCTGGTATTGGTGATGTTTTCTATCACACTGAAACGTGCTCTTTCTGGTGACGTGAGGGCAAAAATACTCTCGGTACCGCTGATATTATGCATCG
>JAKIVA010000010.1 GCA_021647265.1 Lutibacter sp. | reverse complement strand
TTAAAATGTAAGCGACAACTCTCTTCATCACCAAAATTTGCTGTAAAACTAAATATGTTCATAAATCTATTCTATCTTTGAATTCAAGTAAATATACACCTTTTAGGTGAATTTACGGATATACAGAAATAAATTAAAGAGTTTGTAAAATATACTTCCGTATAAAAGGCCGAAAAACATTCCTATAAAAACATCTAATGGGAAATGTACACCAACGTAAATTCTACTGTAAGCAACTACTAATGCCCAAAAAATTAATAAAGGAAATAAATAGTTGTATTTATTTTTTAGCAGAAGCCCAAAAAACACAGCAATTGCCATTGAATTTGTAGCATGGCCAGAGAAAAAAGAATACAAACCTCCACAGCGATTTCCTACAATTCGAATTAAATTAGAAATATTTTCATTGTGGCACGGACGTAACCGCTTGAAACCATATTTAAAAAAATTACTTGTTTGGTCAGAAAAAGTAATTAGCAAAGCAATAAAAAGTACCGCTATTAATATTTTTTTGATACCATACTGTTTGTACCCAAGGTAAAGTAATAATAAATACAATGGAATGGCGCTAAACTTATTTGTAATAAATAGCCAAAACCCATCCCATTGTACTGTTCCTAAATTATTTAAATAGATTAGTAACTCTATGTCTTTATTTAAAAGTGTTTCTAACATAAGTACTAATTTATTTAGTTATTGTTTATTGGAAACTACCTTTACCAATTCTATTTCAAAAACCAAGTCGGTATTTGGAGGTATAACATCTCCTGCTCCCTGTGTTCCATAAGCCAAATGTGAGGGGATAAATAACATTGCCTTATCACCTACTCTCATTTTTAGCAATCCTTCTCTAAATCCGGGAATCAATCTAGCTTCAGAATTATAAACTGTTGTAAACGGAGCGTAACCTCCTTTATCATCTCGAATATGGTCATATACCTGATACATCTTCGCTATTTCTTTGTAACTTGTATCAAACAATCTACCGTCAGTAAAATAACCTGCGTAATTTACTTTTACATCAACACCTTTTTTAGGCTTTTCTCCATTTTTAGTTTCAGTAATAACATACTTTAATCCTGAAGGCAATTCAATAAACTTCCCTGTATTTTCATTAATTTTTGCGACTAAATTTTCTTGTGCAATATTAATTTTCTCTTCTCTTTTCTTTTTCTCAGCAATGTAATTTTCAAAGAATTTAGAAAACTCTTTGGCTGCTTTAAACTTTCTTGCAGCTTTTCCAATTTTAATAATCTCTATATTTTCTATAGTATCATTTTGAACAATTGAATCCACTACACCTTGCCCTTTGATAACATTGCCAAAAACAGTATGCTTACCATCTAACCAAGGAGTTGCTTTGTGTGTGATAAAAAATTGGCTTCCGTTTGTATTTGAACCAGAATTAGCCATTGATAAAATACCTGGTTTATCGTGTTTTAATAATAATTCTCCCTTATTATTTTTAGGGAACTCATCACTAAATTTATACCCTGGATCTCCTTCACCCGTACCTGTTGGATCACCTCCTTGAATCATAAAATCCTTTATAACTCTATGAAAAGTAAGTCCATTATAGTAAGGTTTACCTTTTAATGAGTCTGGCAACTGTTTATTGGTTCCCTCTGCTAAGGAAACAAAATTGGCAACTGTAATTGGTGTTTTTTCAAATTCTAGTTTTAATAAAATATCACCTCTATTTGTTTCCATATTAGCATACAAACCATCAGCTAAATCGGCATATTTTGTTGGTTTACAAGAAACAACAAGCAACAAAAGAGTTGATATAAAAATTTTAATTGCTTTCATTTATTTTACAATTTCCAATAATTCTACTTCAAAAACTAACGGTGCAAATGGTGGAATTTTGCCTCCTTTTCGCGGAAAAGCACCATAAGCTAATTCTTGAGGAATAAAGAATTTATATTTAGAACCAACACTCATTAATTGAAGTCCTTCTGTCCACCCTTTAATTACTCTATTTACCGCAAATGTAGAAGGCATTCCTTTATCTAACGAACTGTCAAACACAGTTCCATCAACAAGCATTCCTTTGTAATGTACTTTTACACTTGAAGTTGCGCTTGGTTTATCTCCTTTACCTTCTTTTAAAATAATATATTGCAGGCCACTTTCTGTTACCTTAACTCCTTTTTTTGTTTTATTTTCTTCTAAAAACTTTTCGCCCTCTTTCTTTGCATCTCCAAACTCAGCTTCCACTTTTTCTAGTGCCTCTTCCTGTTGTTTTTTTCTAACTTCAGCTTGTCTTTTTTGAAAGAATGATCTTATAATTACATTTACTTTCTCTGGGTCTAGTAAAATATCTGTAGAATCAATACCACTAATAACTCCTTGCATAAATAAATCTCTATCTACCTCTGAAAAATTCACTTTTAATTTTTTAGCTATATCCATTCCTAAGGCATAACTTACCGTATCTACATCGTTTTTTAACGACTTTTTTGTAACTCCTTGATTATTACACGATAAAATTGTTGAAACTAGCGTAATAACTACTAATAATTTAATTACTTTCATTTTTTCTATTTATTTTATTTAATTGAACTTTATATATTAAAGGCTGGTTCACGCCTATTTTTTTTTGATCTCCCAAATATCCAAAAACTTTATGAGATGGAAATAAAAAAGTTACATTATCACCTTCTCCCATCAATTTCAATCCATTTCTAAGCCCTTCTATTATTTCTTGTTTATCTACAACATATGTTTGTTCTCCTATTTCACCTTTAGTGTAAATAATATTGTTATCTATGTCATAAACTTCATAAGTATAAACTAAATTATCACCTCTTTGAGGTAAATATCCTGCCGAATGTTGATTGTTAAACTTATACCAAAACCCGCTTGGTGAAACTTTATAGGTACTTAATGAATCATTTTTAATTATAGCTTTAAACTTATTTTCTTCAAGTTTATTTAAAGATTTATTGAATGAAACCGATTCCTTCATAAGTGAAGTGGTTTTTCTTACTATTGGTTTTCTAGGAATTGAATTCGCACAAGAAAATAAGGTAAAAATAAGAATATAAATAACAACTTTATTCTTCATAAGAGCTTAATAATTCTTTTTTATAATTAGGCAGTACGTTCAAAAATTTTGAGACTGTTGCATCTAAAGAAATACGCGATTTACCACCTGCGGCATTGTCATGTCCTCCTCCGTCAAAGTGTTCTCTTGCAAATTTATTTACAGAGAATTTGCCTTTTGACCGCAATGAAATTTTAATAATTTTTTGGTCTATATCTTCAATAAAAATAACTGCAAAAATAATATCTTTAAGTGAAAGCGCATAATTTACAACACCTTCAGTATCTCCTTTTTTATAATTAAATTCGTCTAAGTCTTGTTGTGTTAACGTAATATACGCTGTTTTAAGCTTATCAATAACCACTAAATTACTTAAAGCTCTTCCTAAAAGTTGTAATCGTCCATACGAATTGGTATCGTACACATTGTTATGAATTTTAGCATTATTAGCACCTTTATCTATCAAACTTGCAATAATTCTGTGAGTAGTACTTGTTGTTGACGGAAATCTAAACGAGCCCGTATCTGTCATAATACCCGTGTATAAACATGTTGAAATATTGGAATCTATCTCCTCTAAATCATCTAATTTTTCTAAAAAATGATATACCATTTGACATGTTGAACAAATTGAAGTATCTGAATACAAATACTTAGCAATATCATCTGGTTGCTGATGATGATCTATCATTATAAAATCACCTACAAATTGTTCTAAATAATTTTGCATATCACTTCCAACTCTATGAAGTGCATTAAAATCTAATAAGAAAATTATTGAAGCCTCATCAATGGCTCTTTTTGACTGCCTATTTTGCATATCAAATTTATATATATCTTTAGATTTTGGCAACCACTTCAAAAAATCAGGATAATCATTTGGGCTAACAACTGTTACTTGGTGTCCTTTTTTTAACAAATAAAGGTATACTGCTAAACTGGCTCCAACAGCATCTCCATCGGGATTTTTATGTGGAACAACAACTACTTTTTTAGGTGTAGAAAGTAGTTCTTTTATCTCCTTTATATCATCTATATTCATAAGTTTGCAAATATACAATTTAATACCATATTTTATTTTATGAATCTTTGTATACTTGTTAAATCATTATTAAAATTTAAAAAATGAATTATTTTAAATTATTTTTATTCTTACTTGTAACGCTAATCTCTTGTAAAACTGAAGAAAAACAAAAACAAGTTTCAGATTCAAAAATTACCAAACCCAATTTTATAATTGCTTTTGGTTCTTGTAACAACCAAAATTTACCAAATACTTTATGGAAAGAAATTCTAAAAAACAATCCTGATGTTTGGATTTGGGGTGGAGATGTTATTTACGCTGATACTGAAAATATGGACTATTTAAAACAAAATTATTCAGTTCAAAAAAACAATAACGATTATTTAAATTTTAGTAAAAATATTGATGTTTTAGCTACTTGGGACGATCACGATTACGGAATGAATGATGGCGGAAGTGAGTACCCTAAAAAAGTAGCATCACAACAATTATTTTTAGACTTTTTTAATATCCCTAAAAATGATAAAAGAAGAAAACAGGAAGGTGTTTATTTTTCCAAGGATTTTACTGTAACAAACAAAACTATAAAAATTATTTTATTAGATACTCGTTATTTTAGAAGTGCTCTAACTCCAGACACCAAGACAAAAAAAAGATACAAACCCAATAAATATGGAGAAGGAACTATGTTGGGAGAAACACAATGGAATTGGCTTAAAAGTCAGTTAGAAAATTCTAAGGCTTCATATACCATAATTGTTAGCAGTATCCAATTTTTATCTTCACAACATGGTTTTGAAAGTTGGGGAAATATGCCCCATGAAGTAGCTAAACTAGAAAACCTTATTAAAGAGACCAACTCAAAAAATGTAATTATTCTCTCTGGAGACAGGCATATTGCTGAGTTCTCTAAAAAAAATATTGACGGTTTAAACTACCCTTTAATAGATTTTACATCTAGTGGGTTAACACATTCATACACCAATTATAGTGGAGAGCTAAATAAATATAGAGTTGGTAACGTAGTGTCCAAAAAGAATTTTGGCATTTTAAAATTTAACTTAAAAACCAATACTGTAATTATGGAAATTAGAGGTGAAAACAACAAACTTTACGAAACCTTAACTCAAAATTACAAATAGTAACTACAACTTTTAGTTTAAAATAGTATATTTGCCCCGATTTTAAAAAATTAATTATAAAAATAATGGCAACAAACAGAACATTTACAATGCTTAAACCTGATTCAGTTGAAAAGGGATATATTGGAGCAATATTAGAAAAAATAAATGCTGCAGGTTTTAGAATTGTAGCAATGAAAATGACACAAATGACAGTGGCTGATGCTGAAGAATTTTATGCCGTTCATAATGAACGCCCTTTCTTTGGTGAATTAGTTGAATATATGACTCGTGGACCAATTATTGCTGCTGTATTAGAAAAAGAAAATGCAGTTGAAGATTTTAGAGCTCTAATTGGAGCAACAAATCCAGCTGATGCAGCTGAAGGAACTATTCGTAAATTATATGCAGCTTCTATGGGTGAAAATGCAGTTCACGGTTCAGATAGTGATGAGAATGCTGCTATTGAAGGTGCATTTCACTTTTCAGGAAGAGAACAATTCTAAAAGTTTAATAGCTTTATAAAAATAGGAAAATCGTTGTGTTTGCAACGATTTTTTTATTAACTTAAAATGAGTTTAGAAATTAAATCACTTCCCAACTCTTCATTCATCATCCTAATTATTTTTTCTTTACCATAGCTTAATTCCTCCCTTAAAACCGATGATTTTAAATTCACAATCAACGTTTTACCATGGAGTTCTATATTATTTGTGTATGAAGCAACACCATTACCCATCAATTTTGTCCAAGCTTCCTTAACTGAAAGCTGAAGCATACCTTTAGTTAACTTATTTTCTTTAATAACATCTTTCATTAAATCTTTTATTGAATGAAATTCATTTTGACGTTTTACCATTACAATTGAAATATTTTATATGGTTGCTTTGTTACTTTTACAGCAGCTTCTGTACGTTCTTTATGCGTATCACTTATAAATAACTGCCCAAATTCATCTTTATTCACCAAATTTATTATTTGAGCTACTCTCAAATCATCCAGTTTATCAAAAATATCATCTAACAACAAAATTGGTTTTACTTTAGATTGAGCCTTAATAAAATCAAACTGTGCCAATTTTAGTGCTATTAAATACGATTTTTGTTGCCCTTGAGACCCAAATTTTTTAATAGGGTACCCATCAATTTCAAAAGTTAAATCATCTTTATGAATTCCTGTACTTGTAAATTGTAAAACCCTGTCTCTAGCTACACTTTCAGCCAGTAATTCTAAAAAACCCCCTTCATTTAGTTGTGTTTTATAAATCAAATCAACACTCTCTAAACTATTAGAAATTACTTTATATCTATTTTTAAAAATGGGAATGAATTCGCTTAAAAAGGCACTTCTTTTTTCGTAAATTGTGTTTCCGTAGCTAGCCAATTGTTCGTCGTAAACTTTTAAATTTAACGCATCAAAAGTTCTGTTAACTGCAAAATATTTCAACAAGGAATTACGCTGTGCCAAAACTTTATTATACTTTATTAGTATTTGTAAATATTTATTATCTGATTGTGAAATAACACTATCCATAAATTTTCGCCGGGTATCACTTCCATCTGTAATTAAATCTCTATCCGCCGGAGAAATTATAACCAAGGGTAAATATCCTATATGATCAGAAAATTTTTCATAAATCTTACCATTTCGTTTAACTACTTTTTTATTACCACGTTTCAAACTGCAAATTACAGTATCAATTTTATCATTTATTTGGTATTTACCTTCAATCATAAAAAAATCTTCAGAATGCCTAATGTTTTGTGTAGCCACCGGATTAAAATAACTTTTAGCGAAAGATAAATAATAAATAGCATCTAAGACATTGGTTTTACCTACACCATTATTTCCCACAAAACAATTTATTTTTTCCTGAAAATCAAAAGTTTGAGTTTCAAAATTTTTAAAATTTACCAATGTTATTTTTTGTAAATGCATCTATTATATTTGAATTTTTAAAATTATTGAAAATAAATGAAAATTTTGATATAATTGCATTTTTACTTTCCAATTAAAATGGCTATTTTTGCGCCTACAAATTTTACATTAAATGGCAACATATAAAAAGACTGGAAGTAAAGCAAAAAAGAAACATGCTTCTGTTGAAGATAAATCAACAACTGCTGAAGTATTTAATACGCTAGATGAAACTGCTTCAAGATCAGAAAAGTGGGTTATAAAAAATCAAAAAACAATTTTTATTGTTTTAGGTTTAATAGTAGTGTTAATTTTAAGCTATTTACCTTACCAAAAATATATAAAAGCTCCAAAAGAAAAAGAAGCTGCAAACGAATTGGCTTTTCCAAAAGTTTACTTTGATGAAGCTAATAAAAGTTCAGTTGCTGTAGATTCTTTATTAAATTTGGGATTAAATGGTGCCGATGGAAAATATGGTTTTATTGACATTGCAAGTGAATATAAAGGAACCAAAGCCGGTAACATAGCAAACTATTATGCTGGTATTTCTTATTTAAAGTTGAAAAATTATAAACAGGCCATAGACTATTTAGAAAAATATTCTTCAGAAGATGAATTGTTAGCTCCAATTGCTAAAGGTGCTATTGGTGATGCCTTTTCAGATATAAACCAACCTGAAGATGCACTAGATTACTATCTAAAAGCAGCTGATTTAAGAGATAATAATTTCTCTACACCTCTTTTTCTTTTTAAAGCAGGAAATACTGCTATGGATTTAGAACAATATTCTAAAGCTCTAGAACTATTTAATAGAATTAAATCAGATTATCCTACCTCTGATGAGGCTAAAAATATTGATATTTATATTAGTAAAGCAACCTATGCATCAAAAAAATAAGATGTAATGGCTACAACTAATTTATCTTATTACGATAAAGATACCATCCCAAATGCGAAAAATTTTCGATTTGGGATTGTTGTTTCTGAATGGAATCCAGCTATTACTGAAAACTTATTTCTAGGTGCTCAACAAGCTCTTTTAGAAAATGGTGTCTCTAAAAAAAATATCTTACGTTGGGATGTTCCTGGAAGTTTTGAGCTTATTTTTGGGTGTAAAAAAATGATAGAAACTCAAAAATTAAACGCTATCATAGCTATTGGCAATGTTATTCAAGGAGAAACAAAGCATTTTGATTTTGTGTGTGATGCTGTAACACAAGGCATCAAAGATTTAAATGTTAAATACGATATCCCTGTTATTTTTTGCGTTTTAACTGATAATACAAGACAGCAATCTATTGACCGTTCCGGAGGAAAACTAGGTAATAAAGGAATTGAATGTGCAATTGCAGCTATTAAAATGGCAGCTTTAAGAGAGTTTTAACAGACTTCTTGCACACAAAACTTGACCACCACTTTATAATTCTGTATTTTTGATTTTTACTGATTAATTTAAGTTTATGTTCGGCAAATTATTTAAGCCTCGTGCTCATTATGTATTTGATTATAAACCTCGTTTCTACGACGAGAGGAAAGAACGTTTGAGAAATTTAGAAGAAAAATATCATGGAAAGAAAGATAAAACGAACCAAAGTTCTAAAATTACACTCACAAAAAATAATTTAAAAAATGACTGGGTAAAAAGTAAAAGAAGTGCTACTAATAAATCTTCAAACTTAAGATTGGCAATTATAATAGCTATTTTAGTTGGTATTGCTGCGTATATTCTTGACTTACACACCTTATTCTAATGCCTGATATTATTCAACTACTACCCGACCATGTTGCAAACCAAATTGCAGCAGGTGAAGTTGTACAAAGACCAGCTTCTGTAGTAAAGGAATTACTGGAAAATGCTATTGATGCTGAAGCAACTGTTATAAAGCTTATAATTAAAGAAGCAGGAAAAACTCTTATTCAGGTTATTGATAATGGAAAAGGAATGAGCAGAACCGATGCTAGACTTAGTTTTGAACGTCATGCGACCTCTAAAATAAAAAAAGCAGAAGATTTATTTAATATCCATACCAAAGGATTTAGAGGTGAAGCATTGGCTTCTATTGCTGCTATAGCCCATGTTGATTTAAAATCTAAACAAGAAAATCAAGAACTTGGAACTTATATTAAAATTGAAGGAAGCAACATTATTTTTCAAGAAAATATTTCAACGCCAAAGGGAACTTCAATAGCTGTAAAACATTTATTTTACAATATTCCAGCCCGAAGAAATTTTTTAAAATCAAATACCATAGAAACTCGCCATATTATTAATGAATTTCAGCGAGTTGTTTTAGCACATCCAACTATTTCCTTTTCACTTTATCATAATGAAAATGAGATTTATCATTTAAGTTCAAGTAATTTACGCCAACGTATTGTTGCTGTTTTTGGTAAAAAAACCAATGAAAAACTAGTGCCAATAAATGAAGTAACCGATATTATTGAAATTAATGGCTTTGTTGCCAAACCTGAATTTGCTAAGAAAAAAAGAGGAGAACAATTCTTTTTTGTAAACAATCGTTTCATTAAAAATGCTTATTTAAATCATGCTGTTACTAGTGCTTTTGAAAGCCTGCTCTCTAGTGGATATCACCCATCTTATTTTTTATACTTAACGGTACCTCCTAAAAGTATTGACATAAATATTCATCCTACAAAAACAGAAATTAAATTTAGTGATGAAAAAACATTGTATGCTATTTTACATTCAACAATAAAACACAGTTTAGGGCAATACAACGTTGGTCCTGTTCTCGACTTTGAAAGAAGTGCCTCTTTAGACACCCCTTATAACTTCAAAGATAAAAAGTCTAATTCGCCAAAAATAATTGTTGACTCAGATTTTAATCCTTTTAAAAATGAAGAATCAAAATCTCTTCATTTTCATTCAAAACAAACCAAAAATAACCAATGGGAAAGTTTGTATACAGATACAAGTATTCACAATGTTGAAGTAGAAGCTGAAACTGTAAATGCATCGTTATTCTCCGAAGAAACAAAAACAAATAAAACATATCAAATTCATAAAAAATATATTGTGAGCAGTATAAAATCTGGAATTGTATATATCAATCAAAATTTAGCTCATCAACGTATTTTGTATGAAGAATTTTTGGAAAATATTACTGTTAAAGAAGCAACAAGTCAACAACTGCTATTTCCTTTAGAAATTTCTTTTATTAAAAATGACATTGAACTGATAAAAGAAATTAAAGAAGATTTAGAAAATATTGGTTTTAAATTCGATAAAATTTTAGGAGATTCTATTATTATAAATGGTATTCCTACAGGTATTATTGAAAGTCAAATTACAATTATTATTGAACAATTGTTAGAAGACATAAAAAATGATATCCCCAATGCTAGCTTTAGCCAACTAGATATTATGGCAAAAAGTTTGGCAAAAAGTTTAGCTATTAAAACGGGTACTGTATTAAATTTAAAAGAACAGGAAGAAATTGTAAATAAACTTTTTATATGCAAACAACCTGATTTATCACCCTTTGGAAAAACAACATTTATAACTATTAATATTGAAGAAATAGATAAAATATTTAATAATTAAAACATTGTACTATTATAGATTATGGGAAGAATTACTGAAGCTGTTAAGCATTTAATAGTTATTAATGTAATATTTTTTATTGCACCACAGCTTATGCCTGGCCTAGGCTTACAAAACTTATTCGCATTGCATTTTCCAATGAATCCAAACTTTGGTGTATGGCAAATTTTAACACATATGTTTATGCATGGAGGATTTATGCATATTCTATTTAATATGTATGCGCTTTGGGCTTTTGGTACTCCTTTAGAACAAATGTGGGGACGAAATAAATTCTTATTTTTTTATTTTTCAGCAGGTTTAGGTTCAGCAGCAATTTACACACTGGTAAATTATTTACAGTTTAATTCTGTATATGACCAATTGGTTAATATTGGATTATCCTCTTCTGAAATTCAAAATATTTTAACCACGGGAAGTTATAATCCTCAAATTTTAGACCGTATTTCTGAAGAAAGTCTAGCCACCATATACGGTACTTATCATTCATCTGCAGTAGGAGCATCTGGTGCCATTTACGGCGTTTTGGTTGCTTTCGGGTTTGCATTTCCTAATGCAAAACTAGCATTGATATTTTTCCCTGTCCCTATTGCTGCAAAATATTTTATTCCATTAATAATTTTAGGAGATTTATTCTTTGGTTTAACTGGCTATTCTATTGGTAGTGGACCAAACGTTGCTCATTGGGCACACATTGGTGGTGCGCTAATAGGTTTTATTATTGTTTGGTATTGGAAACAGAACCAATTTAAACGCTGGAATTAGTTTTGAGTATAATTAATGACATAAAGCAAGCCTATCATAAAGCAAACGTTGTTGAAAAAATAATTTACATCAACGTGTTTTTATTTTTGATAACTGTATTACTCAACAAATACATTATTGGATGGTTTGCATTACCTTCAAATTTAGATAGCTTTTTGGTGAAACCATGGACTCTTATATCTTATGCTTTCATACATCAAAATTTATTTCACATTCTATCAAACCTGTTGGTTTTATATTATATTGGTAATTTATTTTTAGATTTTTATACCAAAAAGCAGTTTCTTAATTTTTATCTCTTAGGAGGAATTTTTGGAGGAATTATATTTTTAGCATATTATTATTTTATTGCTAAAACTGTTGCGCTTCCTTTAGCTGGAGCTTCTGCAGCAGTAACAACTATTTTTATTGCTGTTGCCACTAAAATACCTAGATACTCACTTCAACTACGTTTTATTGGGAGTGTAGAATTATGGGTATTGGCTGCTATTTGGGTAGTATTAAGCATTTTACAAATAGCAAACCCCGATAAAGGATCTGCCATTGCACATTTAAGTGGTGCTATTTTTGGTTATATTTATGCAAAACAACTCAGTAAAGGAAATGATATAGGAAGTTGGTTTGAGCAACTTTTAAATTATTTTACTAACTTGTTAAAACCTAAAAAGAAATCGCCGTTCAAAGCAGTTTACAAAACAAAAAAGAGAACTTCAACAAATGGAGTTTCTAAAAGTAAACAACGTAAAATAGACGATATTCTAGACAAGATAAGTAAATCTGGTTACGAAAGTTTAACAAAAGAAGAAAAAGATTTTTTATTTAGGGCTGGCAAGAAGTAATTTATGAAAAAACTAGCACTCATAGATAAACTAATAGCTACAATTAACTCATTAGTTGCGGCTATTTTGTTAATTTCATTTTTAAGCTATTATATTTCTCCAAATACCATTTCATTAATTTCATTTATTGGACTTTCAGTACCTATCTTAATTATTGTAAATCTTCTATTTGTATGTTATTGGGTTTTAAAATTGAAACGTCAGTTTTTAATTTCAACAATTATTTTATTAATTGGCTTTCAACACATTAACAATTTATATAGATTTAAGGAAAAAAAAGTTTTACTAAGTACTGATGTTAAAGTAATGAGTTATAATGTTCGAATGTTCAACCTTTACAATTGGATTGAAAAAGAGCATATTGATGAAAATATTTACGGTTTTATAAACACTAAAAAGCCGGATATTTTATGTATTCAAGAATTCAATCCTACTGTTAAATTAGGATTTGAATATCCTTTTAAATATATAAAAGTAAGTAGTGAAAATAACCGTTTTGGACATGCCATTTTTTCTAAACACAAAATAATTGATGCAGGTTCATTAAATTTTTCAAATAGCGGTAATAATGCAATTTTTGCTGATATAGTAATACATAAAGATACAGTTAGAATCTATAATGTTCATCTTGAATCACTAAAAATTAGCCCTACAGAAGATTATTTTAATCAAAAAAATTCTGAAAAATTTAAAATAAGAGTTGAAGAAGCTTTCAAAAAACAGGCAAACCAAACCAGCTTAATAATACAGCATGAAAAAAAGACAAATTATAAATCAATTATATGTGGAGATTTTAACAATACCGCCTTTTCTTGGATATATCATCAACTAAAAAAAGGTAAAAAAGACGCTTTTGAAATTGCCGGTAGTGGTTTTGGAAAAACTTTTGATTATAAATATTTCCCTTTTCGTATTGATTTTATTTTAACCGATAACCAAATTGAAATCAATAATTTTAAAACATTCAATGTCAAATATTCAGATCATTTTCCAATTATGGCTCGGATAAATTTTAATACCCAAACTGATAATACTCAGTGATTAAAAACGATTAATAATTAACTTTGTCAACTATTTTAAAAACTTACTTATGAAAAAAATAATATCATTTATATTTTTATTTACATACTTTTTAGGATTCTCCCAACAAAAAGAATTAACACTTGAAGATGCTGTATTAGGCTACTACAAAGGGCTATACCCTTCAACATTAAATAACTTAAATTGGGTTAAAAATGCAAATACCTATACATTCCAAAAAGATAATGAACTTATTTTAACCAATGCAAAATCTAATAAAGTTATTTCTACCATTTCATTAAAGCAACTTCAAAAAACATACCCAACATTAAAGCATTTTCCTCGTTTACAAGAAATTTCAACTACAACATTAACATTTAAAAATGGAAATACTATTGAAGTTTATAACTACATAAATAAGACTAAAGAAATAGCTGTCACACCTGATAAAGCTGCCGAGAACAGTGAGTTTAATTCAAAAGCAAAAGCAATTGCCTATACAATAGCTAATAATTTATTTATAGCTACGACTGCAAACTCAAAAATAGCTGTAACTTCAATAAAAGACAAAAATATTGTTTCTGGTCAAGCAATTCACCGAAGTGAGTTTGGAATTGTAAAAGGTACTTTTTGGAGCCCGAAAGGAACTTTCTTGGCCTTCTACCAAAAAGATGAAAGCAACGTAACAAACTACCCCTTAGTTGATATTACTACCTACCCTGCTTCATTAAATAATATTAAATACCCAATGGCAGGACAAGGGAGTGAAATCGCCAAAATTGGTATTTTCAATCTAAAAACAGCAAAAACTATTTACCTTGATATTGACACTTCTGATGAACATTATTTAACTAATTTATCGTGGACTCCTGATGAAAAATATATACTCGTTGCCGAAATAAATAGAGCTCAGAACCATGTATGGTATAACCGATACAACGCTGAAACAGGAAAAAAAATAAATACTTTATTTGAAGAAACAAACGAAAAGTGGACTGAGCCTGAATTTGATGCCGTATTTTTACCTAACAGTACCACTAACTTTCTATGGTTTAGTGAACGTGATGGTTTTATGAATTTGTACCTATATACCACTGAGGGTAAATTCGTGAAACAAATAACCAAGTTTAAATGGGTAGTAACTGGCATTTTAGGGTTTGATAAAAGTGAGAAAAACGTTTTTATAACAGGAACTGGAACCGATCCAAGAGAAAATCACACATTCAAAGTAAATTTAAAAACAGGTAAATACACCCGTATAACAGAGCAAGAAGGTACGCACACAACACAACTTAGCTTTGATGGAAATTACCTAATTAACTCATATAGTAATATAAATGTTCCAAGAAATATTGAAGTTGTAAATACTAAAAATGGTAAAACAACTGTTATTTTCACTGCTGAAAATCCGTTAAAAAATTACAAATTAGGAACTACCAACTTTATAACTTTAAAAGCTAATGATGGAACTAAGTTATATGCTAAAATAACAAAACCAGCCAATTTTGACCCTTCAAAAAAATACCCAGTTTTAGTGTATGTTTATGGTGGCCCACACGCACAACTGGTTACCAATTCTTGGCTTGGGGGTTCTAGCTTATGGATGCCTGCTTTTGCTACGTTAGAAAACTATATTGTATTTACACTCGATAACAGAGGTTCAGCAAATAGAGGCTTTGCTTTTGAAAGTATTATTCACCGCCACCTAGGTGATATTGAAATTGAAGATCAATTAACAGGAATTAACTATTTAAAATCATTAAATTTTGTTGACAGTTCTCGTATTGCAATAAACGGATGGAGTTATGGTGGTTTTATGACCACAAGCCTAATGTTACGCAACCCAGGAGTATTTACAACTGCTGTTGCCGGAGGCCCTGTTACCGATTGGAAATATTATGAGGTAATGTATGGGGAACGTTATATGGATACTCCTCAAGAAAATCCTGAGGGCTATAAAAAAGCTAGAGTTCATAATTATATCAAAAATTTGGATGGAAAACTATTACTTATTATTGGAAGTGTAGACCCAACTGTTGTACCTCAACACAGTATGACTTTATTACAAGAAGCTGTTAAACAAAAAGTTCAACTTGATTTTTTCACCTATCCAATGCACAAACACAATGTACGAGGTATTGACCGGGTTCATTTGGTAAAAAAAATGATGAACTATATTGTTGAAAATAATAAGTAATACATAAGCAAGCCTAAAAATAGTTAGAATATTAATTATTTTTAGGCTTATTTTTTTAGATTAAAGCTTTCAAACCCGTAATCTCTTTCAACTTTACATATTCGAACCTTAAACTTTTTATACCAAATACTTCTCCCCTTTTCTCTTGCTTCTACGTGGTTAACATTCATTTTCCAATTTTTAATTGCTTCTAAACTATCCCAGTAAGAAACAGTTATCCCTATTTCATTTTTAGCAGATTCCATTCCTAAAAAACCTTCCTGTTGTTGGGCTAATTCAATCATTTTATCTGACGTTTCGCTATAACTCACTTCTTCCTTAGCACTAATTGACGAAAATATTACCGCATAATAAGGTGGTTTTGGTGTATTTGCAATCATATTATAAAAATAAAATTCTGTACTTTTGCACCCGATAAATGTACAAGAATGAGCGCACAAAAAAAAGTCGCATTTTACACATTGGGATGTAAGCTAAATTTCTCAGAAACTTCAACCATTGCTCGAAACTTTCAGAGCGAAGGGTTTGACCGTGTTGAATTTGATGAAAAGGCTGATATTTATGTTATAAACACCTGTTCAGTAACAGACAATGCCGACAAACGTTTTAAAACAATTGTAAGGTCGGCTTTAAAACAAAATGAAAACGCCTTTTTAATAGCTATAGGTTGCTATGCTCAACTAAAACCAGAAGAATTAGCAGCTGTTGATGGTGTAGATATGGTGTTGGGAGCTACAGAAAAGTTTAAGGTAACTAATTATATTAATGACCTCTCAAAAAATGAAATGGGTGAAGTTCACTCTTGTGAAATTGAAGAAGCTGATTTTTACGTTGGATCTTATTCTATTGGAGATAGAACACGTGCCTTTTTAAAAGTTCAAGATGGATGCGATTACAAATGTACCTATTGCACTATTCCACTAGCCAGAGGGATTTCACGCAGTGATACTTTAGAAAATGTACTTAAAAATGCGAAGGAAATTTCAGAAAAAGGAATTAAAGAAATTGTACTTACAGGTGTAAATATTGGTGACTATGGAAAAGGTGAATTTGGAAATAAAAAACACGAACACACCTTCTTTGAATTGGTTAAAGCTTTAGATACTGTTAATGGAATTCATCGCTTACGTATTTCTTCCATAGAACCAAATTTACTCACCAATGAAACTATTAATTTTGTTGCAACTTCTAAAAGTTTCGTTCCTCATTTTCATATTCCCTTGCAAAGTGGGAGTAATAAATTATTGAAGAATATGAAACGTCGTTATTTGAGAGAAACGTATGATAACAGGGTTGAGACTATTAAAAAAGCAATGCCTAATGCTTGCATTGGCGTAGATGTTATTGTAGGATTCCCCGGTGAAACTGATGAATTATTTTTAGAAACTTACAATTACTTAAATAACTTAGACATCTCTTACTTACACGTTTTTACCTATTCAGAAAGACCAAATACTGAAGCTTTTGAAATGACTGAAGTTATACCTCAAAAAGTTAGAAACAAACGCAGTAAAATGTTGCGTGGTTTATCTGTTAAGAAACGTAGAGCTTTTTATGAAAGTCAGATTGGTGCTAAATTAACTGTGCTTTTTGAGAGTGAAAACAAAGAAGGATTTATTCATGGATTTACAGAAAATTATGTAAAAGTAAAAACTCCTTGGAATCCTAAACTGGTAAATACATTACATCAAATAAAACTTAGAAAAATTGATGAAGATGGAATTGTGCGTTTTGATTGGATTGAAGTACCTACTTATGCTTAATTTAATTGATGAAAGATTCTAAAATCCATATCTATTTTGTTCCTGGCTTAGCTGCAAGTCCTAAAATTTTTGAATTTTTACAATTCTCTGAGACAAAATTTAAGCTTCATTTTTTGGAATGGTTAATTCCTCTCTCTGAACATGAATCTATACAAGATTACTCTAGAAGAATGGCAGATTTAATAACTGAAAGTAACCCTGTTATAGTTGGCGTTTCATTTGGAGGAATTATTGCACAAGAAATGAGTAAGCATTTGAATACTAAAAAAGTAATTATCATTTCTAGTGTTAAAACTTCTAATGAGTTACCTAAAAGGTTAAAAATTGTCCAAAAGACAAAGGTTTACAAACTATTCCCTACAAAAGTAATCACAAATATTGAAGAGTTTACAATGTATGCTTTTGGTGAAAAAGCAAAAAACAAAGTTGAGCTTTATAAAAAATATTTATCTGTTAGAAATAGTGATTACCTGAATTGGGCAATATATAATGTGTTGCATTGGAACCAAACTAAACCTATAGAAAACTTACTTCATATTCATGGTACTGACGACAATATTTTCCCTATAAAACACATTAAAAATTGTATTGCCGTTAAAAATGGCACCCATGTGATGATTCTTAACAAAGCGAAAACAATTAGTAAAATAATTTCTGATTCTCTTTTGCTGTTAAAATAGCATACTTTTTAATCTTAAATCCAAAATAAATTGTAATTTACATCAACAAATACTTTATGTTATGAATAATTCAGTTAAAATTTTAGGTTTAGTTGCCATTGTAATAATAAGTTCATTATTAATTTTCGCAAGTAAAACAAAAACTGTAGAAGAAAGCAACAAAACAAATGAAAGTGATAAAAATACAAGTGAAACTTATCAAATTAGAGCTTTAAAAGTACCTTTAAATCTTGAATTTGCGGGCGAACATGTACCTACAGAAAAAGCAGATATTAAAGAACGTGTTGATCGAGAGTTATTAGTAAACACCTATTGGCAATCTAATGGATTGCTCCTTTTTAAAAGAACACACAAATATTTTCCTATTATTGAACCTATTTTAGAAAAAAATGGGATCCCAAACGACTTTAAATATTTGGCTGTAATTGAAAGTGGTTTACAGAATGTAACTTCTCCTGCCGGTGCAAAGGGATTTTGGCAAATCATGAAGGGCACTGGTAGAGAAAATGGATTGGAAATAAATGATAATGTTGATGAACGTTATCACTTGGAAAAAGCAACGCAAGTTGCTTGTGATTACTTAAACGCTGCAAAAAAACGTTTTGGAAGTTGGACAATGGCTGCAGCAGCATACAATGCAGGTATAAAAGGTATTGCTACAAAAATAGAGACTCAAAAGGTTACTAATTATTACGATTTACTTCTTGGAGAAGAAACACAACGTTATGTTCCAAGAATGGTTGCTTTAAAAGAGATATTAACAAACCCAACAAAATATGGTTTTCTTTTTGATACAGAGGATTTATATAAATTAACTCCTACAAAAATTATTAAAGTTGATACTGCAATTTCTAATATCGCAATTTTTTCTAAAAAATTGGGAATCAATTACAAAGTCTTAAAACTACACAACCCCTGGTTACGTGAAAATAAATTAAATAATAAATCGAGAAAATTATATCAGCTAAAAATCCCTATTGAAAACTAATATGAAAATGACGTTAACAACAATTATTATTTTAATTATCATCGGTTTATTAGCAGGAGTATTAAGTGGATTGGTAGGTATTGGTGGAGGAATTATTATGGTTCCTTTATTTATATTCTTTTTAGGTTTAACACAACACAATGCACAAGGGTTAAGTTTGGCCGTTATGCTACCTCCTGTTACTTTTTTGGCTGTATACAACTATCACACTGCTGGAAGTGGTGGGAACATAGACTGGAGAATCGCTTTAATTGTAGCTGTTTTATTTATGATTGGTGGCTTTTTAGGCTCAAAAATAGCACTTCAAATAGATCAACGAATGTTACGGAAAATTTTTGGGGTAGCTATGTTAATTGTAGCTATTAAATTAATTTTCACAAAGTAAATTGAAGCTATTATTCTCTTTAAAATAATTATATTTGCGGTATGGGATTAACAAATAATGATATTTTTAAAAAATTACGTGTTGCATTAAAATTAAGAGATGACGATATTGTAAAAATATGTGCTTTGGTAGATTTTAAAGTTTCAAAAAGTGAGCTAGGTGCTTTTTTTAGAAAAGAAGATCATCCAAAATATATGGAATGTGGCGATCAAATATTGCGAAATTTTTTAAATGGATTAATTATTCATTTACGTGGACCAATGCCTCCAAAAAAATAAAGCTCTTGCTTTTTTAACAAAATGACGCTTTAATTTCTTTAAACTCAGTAATTATTTCTTTTATAATTTCTGATACTGGTTTTATTTCATATATCAAACCTGCAACTTGCCCTATTTCTAGTTCTCCATTCTCCAAATCACCTTCAAACATTCCTTTTTTTGCTCTAGCTCTCCCTAATTTTTCTTTTAGTTCTTCAATTGTTGGATTTTGTTGGTATAAATCTTGCAATTCAGTGTAAAATTTATTTTTAATCAATCTAACCGGAGCCAACTCCTTCAATGTTACATGTGTATCTCCATCCTGAGTTTCTACAACTTTTTTCTTAAAATTAATATGAGAAGAAGCCTCATTACTAGCAACAAACCTGCTCCCCATTTGAACTGCATCTGCACCTAAAATTATAGCTGCCAACATTCCTCTTCCCGTTGCAATACCGCCTGCTGCAATTAAAGGAATCTGTAACTTTTCTTTCACCATAGGAATTAAAGTAAATGTAGTTGTTTCTTCTCTTCCATTATGACCTCCTGCTTCAAAACCTTCAGCAACAACTGCATCAACACCCGCTAATTCAGACTTGATTGCAAACTTCACACTACTTACAACATGAACAACTATAATTCCGTTCTTTTTTAAAAAAGGAGTCCACGTTTTAGGATTTCCTGCAGAAGTAAATACAATTTTAACCCCTTCATCTACAATTATTTGCATAATTTCTTTAACATTAGGATATAACATTGGTATATTAACTCCAAAGGGCTTATTGGTTGCGTTTTTGCACTTTTGAATATGTTCTTTTAATACATTTGGATACATAGATCCAGCTCCAATTAACCCTAGACCTCCTGCATTACTTACTGCAGAAGCAAGTTTCCATCCGCTATTCCAAATCATTCCTCCTTGAATGATTGGGAATTTAATATTAAAAAGTTCTGTAATATGATTTGTCATTTAATTTTTAAGTAGTTTTAGTGTTTTAATGCTATTATTCCCTTCAATTTGAACCATATAAATTCCTTTAACTAAATAAGAAACATCGGCTGTAGGATTGTTTTTTTGAATATTTTTTTGAAAAACTTTCTTCCCTAATAAATTATATATAATAACTCCTATATTTTCAACATCTATTGGAAATTTGAAATTAATATTATTTTTTGCTGGATTTGGGAATAATAAAAATTCTGTAGTTGTATTTTTATCAATATCAAGAACTTTATACACTGTTTCAAAATTCGGAATCCCATATCCCTCTTGAGCTGTAGGGTTTGTATATAAATGCGACGATTCTTTAACTAATTGAATAATTTCTGTATTTGTTTTGTTAGGAAATGCCTGCCATAAACAAGCAATAACACCCGTTATTATTGGAGACGCAAAAGAGGTTCCATTAGATGTCGCTATGATACCAGAAGAATTTATAATATAGACGTTGGCTCCTTGCGCACAAACATCTGGTTTTATTCTACCATCAGAAGTTGGGCCATACGAGCTAAAATTAGCAATTACGCCAAGAGCATCTACAGCTCCAATACTTAAAACCGAAGGAGCATCAGCTGGAGCACTAATATATTTCCAAGAACTACTTCCCTCGTTACCCGTAGCATTAACGACAATCATTCCACGAGAAAAAGCTATTTCAGCACCTCGTGAAATAAATGTTGTTTGGCCATCCATATCATTATAGGAGTAATTATAATTTGGATTGTCAAAAGTTGTGTACCCCAATGATGTATTTATAACATCAACACCCAAGCTATCGGCTCTTTCTGCAGCCTCAACCCACAAACTCTCTTCAAGTGGAGTTTCATTTAAATAATCTTCAGAAATAAATAAATAAAATTTAGCATCAGGTGCAGTACCTATAAATTCATTATCAATATAGCCAGCAATTGTTGAAAGTACCGCCATACCATGATAATGGCCTGTATAAAAATTATCATTTCTATTTACAAAATCGTAGCCTCCTAAAATTTGATTATTATCCCTAATACGTTTAAAGGCATAATAATTATCTACGTTAGGAAATCCAGCATCAATAACAGCTATTTGTATTCCTTCTCCTGTAAAATTATTTTGATGCAA
This sequence comes from Lutibacter sp., assembly GCA_021647265.1. Taxonomy (GTDB): domain Bacteria; phylum Bacteroidota; class Bacteroidia; order Flavobacteriales; family Flavobacteriaceae; genus Lutibacter. Next base: position 45,963 of record JAKIVA010000010.1, on the reverse strand, counting down.
CACATCTCCTTTCAACATTTGAATTTGATTGGATGCATTTCCATAATTAAAATCTGTTTTGAAATCTAAACTTTTTTTCTTTTGAGTATTTTTTTTATGTATAACTTCTTTACCACTGGTGTTTAATGATTTATTAGCATATTCAATTTGTGCTACAAAACTTAAATTTAATAAATTGTTAATATCACTTTGAAGTCCTTGTACATGTACAGCGTTTAGCCATTTAGATTTTGCCTTTACGCTTATGCCTACAGCATTTTGAACTTGAGTAATATAAGATGTCTCAACTGGTATATCTTTAAAGTCTATTGGTATATTTAAGCGAGTTCTCCGATCTAAAGCTCTTTGTGTAAGCATTGTTAAAGGTGCTGATACAAATACTGTTTCACTGGGTTTGTCACCAAAATATACCCAAGCATCTTCTACCTGAGCAAATAGTTTTACCAACGAAAAAAGTAAAAAAAATAAGAGTAATTTTATTTTCACATTAATTTAATTGGGGGTTACATTCTCAAAATTACTGATTTTAATTGAATCTTTTCACTTTAAAAGTATTAAAGATTAAGCTATTACACCTGACCCTAATAATTCATCATTCACATACCAAGCTACAAATTGTCCTTCAGTTATGGCTGATTGATTATTTTCAAATTGAACATACATCCCTTTTTCAACCTTGTACAGTGTTGCGTTTTCTAATTTTTGTCGATATCGAATGCGGCTTTTAACTTTCATTGATTCACTTTTCTTAAGTACCAAATCTTTACGAACCCAATGTAATTCTTCGTTTGTAATAAACAATGTATTTCGGTACAACCCTTTATGACTTTTACCTTCTCCAACATAAATAACATTATGCACAACATCAGTTTCTATTACAAATAAGGGTTCTTTCATACCTCCAACTGCCAGTCCTTTGCGCTGACCTTTTGTAAAATAATGTGCCCCTTGATGTTTCCCAACTACTTCACCGTCTACAATATTGTAGTTGTATTTGGTAGCAAAAAATTCCAATTCTTTTTCTTTAGTTTCAAATATTGGAATTTGCCTGTCATAAATTTTTGAATTGCTTGGAATTTTAACAATTACACCTTCTTTTGGCTGTAATTTTTGTTGCAAAAATTCGGGTAATCGAACTTTCCCAATAAAACATAAACCTTGAGAATCTTTTTTTTCTGCTGTAATCAAATCTTGCTCTGCTGCTATTTTACGAACTTCGGGTTTTGTTAATTCACCAATTGGAAATAATGCCTTCGATAATTGTTTTTGTGATAATTGACATAAAAAATAAGATTGGTCTTTATTATTATCTGATCCCGCTAATAATTTGTATATTATTTCTCCCTCAACCTCCTCTTCTCCTTTTCTACAATAGTGACCTGTTGCCACATAATCTGCTCCTAATTCTTCTGAAATTTTTAAAAACACATCAAATTTAATCTCTCTATTACAAAGTACATCAGGATTTGGTGTGCGTCCCATTTCATATTCCCTAAACATATAATCTACAATACGTTCTTTGTATTGCTCACTTAAATCTACTACTTGAAAAGGAATTCCTAATTTATCAGCAACTAGCATTGCATCATTACTATCTTCCAACCAAGGACATTCATTTGAAATGGTTACCGAATCATCATGCCAATTTTTCATAAACAAGCCTATCACATCATATCCTTGTTCTTTTAACAAATACGCAGCAACACTACTATCAACACCACCCGAAAGACCTACAATTACACGTTTCACTTATAACTATTTTAGTATGCAAAGTTACGGATAAGTTTTTTGAAGGGAAAGTTAATTTTAAAGTATTGAATTACTTAATGAAGGCTCTTTTTTAATTTTCGTATTTCTTTATTTTTTGCAATTAGAAGTTGACGATATACTTCGAAAATCTTATCTTTTTTAACTTTAATTCCATCTAAGTATAGATTAACAGGGTAGAATGCACCCTCTTTTAATCCTTGTTCTGCAACTTGATCTACCGAAATCGTATTAATTCCCATTACCCTTTTAGTATTAAATCTCACATTATTAAATATTATATAATGTAGTTCAGAACAAATAATTTTTTCACTAGATTCAACATTATATCTAAAATCATATTTTTTACCAATTTGAGCAAAGACTCTTAAAATCATCTCCCTTTTTTTTTCAATTGTAAGTTCTTTATTTAATCTTAATTGAGCATAATCATCAATATTAGTGAAATGTTTAAAAGAATTAAATGCTACATTACTTCTCAATGCTTCAACAATTACCTTTCCTTTTCTAATCTCTTCTCGATATTTTAAAACTATAGGATTATCCCATATGCCTAATTTTTTCAATTGAATTTCATTGCCCACATAAATAGCAGCATGTCCCCAGAACCCAGGTATAAACTTATCTGTCAATCTAAAAGGAGTTTTTTCCAAAAGAATATCTAAAGGTTGCAATAATTTTAACGAGCTGTGTATAAAAACCGCATTATTTAGCAGCTTTCCTTTTCTTAGAGTAAATAATCCTACAAAATTTCCAACTAAATTGGAAAGCCCAGATAAAACGCTATTCACAAAATTGTTAAAGTTAACAGTGGTATTGAAAGAACTCCTCTTATTAATTAATTTTCTAAAATGCCTTTTGGAATCTCTAATACTTTTAGAGTTTAATAAAAAGTGTTGGTAATAATTTGTTTTTATAATTTTATTAGTAATAGAAGTATTTTTCCTTTTATTAAAATCATTTTCATTTAATACTTCAGAAGCATTCCAAGCATTGAGTATAGATTCTCTATACTTTTTTGAAATTATATATTTTTTAATTGTTTTTAATGATTTTTTCTTCTGCCTATATAATTTATTTTCTTCATTAATAAGGTTATTCACTTTTGAATTTTGTCCAACAATCTTTTGTTGTAACATATATGTCTCTAATACTATTATTTTTATATGTGTAGAAATTAAATTATATAAACGTGCGTTCTCTTTATCTTTTTTATCAATATTTGAAAATGTAAGTGATTGATTAAGTAATTTTATTCTATTAGAAAATGAAAGGTTAATCATATGGATATCTTTTCCATTCAAAACATAATTTCCTTTTCTTATTTTCTTAAAATAATCTACACTATCCAATAATTTTTTTTGAATGTTTTTGTGTTCTTCAAGTAAATTTAAATACTTTATATAATTTTTATCTATTCTACCTGTAAGAGTTCCTATGTTATTAATTGTACTGAAAAAATGTTTGTTGCTTTGGCTAAAATTTAATTTTATTGAGAATATAAATATTAAAATAAATAAGACCCACTTTCTGTGGAGTAAAGTTGTATACCCATTTTTAAATTTTGAAACGTTAATAAATTCTCTTGTAGAATAACCAAAAAAAAACAAAATACACCTTAGTTTTACAGGGTAAAGATACAGAATTAAACCCGTTTAGCTATATTTAATTGAGATATTAAGAATTAAAACCTGTTTCTTGGTAATAAAATGAATAACAAAAAATAATATTTTAGTAATTTCTATACTTTTTAGTAATTTCAAAAATATGTGTTAAAATTCTCTGCTCTTTTTCATCAAATTCTATTCTTTTTCGCTGCATTACCAATTGTGCAGTTTCATTGGCTTTATTAATTTGGTATGTTGAAAATCCTGCAGCACCTCCCCAACTAAAAGAAGGTATAAAATTTCTAGGAAAATTACTTCCATAAATATTAGCACTAACACCTATAACAGTTCCTGTATTAAACATTGTATTAATAGCACATTTAGAATGATCTCCCATAATTAAGCCACAAAATTGTAAGCCTGTTTTGGCAAAACTTTCGGTTTCATAATTCCATAACCTAACTTGTGCATAGTTATTTTTTAGGTTAGAGTTATTTGAATCGGCTCCAATATTACACCATTCACCTAATACAGAATCTCCCAAATACCCTTCATGACCTTTATTTGAATATGCCATTAGCACAGCATTTTTCACTTCTCCTCCAACTGTACAATATGGCCCAATTGTGGTTGCTCCATAAATTTTAGCTCCCATTTTAACTACAGCATATTCTCCTAAGCTAAACGGCCCTCTAATTAAACTTCCCTCCATCACCTCAGTATTTTCACCTATATAAATAGGCCCTTTACTTGCATTTAAAACTGAAAAGGTAATTTTAGCTCCTTTCTCAATAAATATATTCTCTTTATTTAAACATTGAACACCTTCAGGTATTGGTTGAGATTTTCTTCCTTTAGTTACCAACTCAAAATCTTCTCTAATAGCTTTATCGTTTAATGAAAATAAATCCCAAGTATTTTTAATTTGAAATACCTCTGTTGTATACTCAATTTGTTTGTATTTTTCAAAATCAACCTCGTCCTGAGATTCAGTTGTATAAAATGCTATCACTTCTTCATTTTTAAAGATAGCTTGATTTTCTTTTAGTTCCTGAATTTGTTTAACCAATAATTTTGTTGGCAAAAAAGAAGCATTTATCATAATGTTTTGCTCCATTTCAACCATTGGATACTTTTCTTCTAAATAATCTTCAGTAAGTGTGGATGTTGTATATCCCAATTGCTTTTCCCATTTCTCACGAATGGTGAGTATGCCTATTCGTAAATCTGCAACTGGTTTTGTATACGTTAAAGGTAAAAGTGCATTACGCGTTGTTCCATCAAATAAAATATAATTCATTTTAATTGTAATTTACACAAAGGTACAGCAAGTTTTTTTCTTTCTCAAGTGTAAAATAATATGTAGTTATAAGATATCGTTTTTTCTTAAATAAGTATCAATATTATCTGCTGTATCATAACAAGCGCTTACTGTATTAATCTCAGAACAATAGCGAGAATCTATCGTATGGTTTTTACAACCAATAGTACTCATTTCAATTGCTTTAAAATTAGTATCTATTCCAATACATTTACTATATAGCGTAGCAATTGTTTCGTTTGGTTGTAATTTAATATTATTTTTTGTTAAAAACCCTTTTAAAAAGTTCTCAATAGCAAATTGTGAGTTTTTACATACTGAATAACTTACAATATCTTCAGCTGGTTTAAACATTTCTTCTTTAGCAATTTGAAGTTTCTTAGTCGCTTCTTTTAAAAAAGCATCTGATCGTGATTTCATCTGTTAATTTTTTAATTTTATATTCTAAAAAAATAAAAATGACTCATTTAATACAGTAAATTTTTTCACTGTAATTTTAACTAAAGATACAAAAAAGTGCCAAGTATTTTTCACTTGGCACTTCTAAATTTATCTAAATTATAAGTTTTTATAAAGTTCTAAACGTTCCCACTGAGTGTCAACATTTTTTTGAGCTTCTTTTAATAATTCTTTAGCTACTTCTGCGTTATCTTTAACAACTCTTGTAAAACGAGTTTCAGAATACATAAAGTCTTCCAACGGTGCTGAAGGAGCTTTAGAATCTAATTTAAATTTCTTTCCTTTTTCTGCTAAAGGATTAAATCTAAACAATGGCCAATAACCTGTTTCAACAGCTTTTACTTGATGCTCTGCACCATATCTTAAATCATATCCGTGATCACCACAATGTGAATAAGCAATAATTATTGATGTTCCTGGATAGGCTTCAGCTTCTTGAATTGCTTTTAACGTTTGGTTATCTTTAGCTCCAATTGCTATTTGAGCCACATATACATTTCCATAAGATACAGCTTGCAAACTCAAACTTTTTTTGGCTGTTTTTTTACCTCCTATAGAAAATTTAGCACTTGCACCCATTTGAGTTGCTTTAGATGCTTGACCTCCTGTATTTGAATATATTTCAGTATCCATTACCAAAATATTTACATTTTCGCCTGAAGCTAACACATGGTCTAATCCTCCAAACCCTATGTCATAAGCCCAACCATCACCACCAAATATCCAAACCGATTTTTTACGCAAGTATTCAGAAAGGTTTCTAAGTTTCTTGGCTTCTTTAGTGTTAATTGTATCTAAAATAGTGTTAAGTTCTTCAATATCATTTAATTTTTCTTCTTTTTGAGTCTCATCTTCTTCAGTATTATCAATAATTTTATTGACTAAAGTACTTCCTATTTTACTTTCCAAAGATTTTAATAAATCAAAAGTTATTTCTTGTTTTTTGGTTAATGCTAAACGCATACCTAAACCATATTCTGCATTGTCTTCAAATAGTGAATTAGCCCAAGCAGGTCCTCTTCCAAACTTATTTGTTGTATAAGGTGTTGTAGGTAAATTTCCTCCATAAATTGAAGAACAACCTGTTGCGTTAGCAACCATCATATTATCACCATATAACTGAGTTACTAATTTAATATATGGCGTTTCTCCACAACCAGGACAAGCTCCTGAAAATTCAAATAATGGTTCTAAAAACTGTGATCCTTTTACAGTAGAAATTTTCAATTCTTTTCTATCATAATCGGGTAAATCAATGAAGAAATCCCAATTTTCATCTTCAACCTTTTCAACATCTAATTTTTTAGACATATTTATGGCAAATAAACCTTCTACTTCTTTACTCTCTGCCGGACAAACTTCTACACATAAATCACAACCTGTACAGTCTTCAGGAGAAACTTGTAGGATATAACTTTCTGTTTCACCATTAAATGGTCTTCCTTTTGCTGGAACATGTTTTAATCCTTCTGGGGCACCTTCTAACAATTCATTTGGTACTACTTTAGCTCTAATTGCTGCATGAGGGCATATACTTACACATTTATTACATTGTGTACATAAATTTTCATCATCCCAAACAGGAACATAATCTGCAATACCGCGTTTTTCAAATTTGGTAGTTCCTGTAGGGAAAGTACCATCAGCGGTAAATGCACTTACAGGCAATGAATCTCCTTTACCTGCCAAAATAGTTCCTAAAATTTCTGTTACAAACTCATCAGCACCTTCTTGCATCATTGGTTTGAGTCCATCATTATTAGTTGTATGACGAGGATATTCAACTTTTTCTAAGTTTTCTAAAGATTTATCAACAGCATTAAAGTTCATATTAACAACCTTTTCTCCTTTATGAGAATACGATTTTACGATGGCTGCTTTAATTTTTTTAATTGCTTCATCTTTTGGTAAAACCCCTGAAATTGCAAAGAAGCAGGTTTGTAGTACTGTATTTGTTCGTTTCCCTAAGTTTACATCGTGTGCTACTTTTGTTGCATCAACTACATAAAAATCAATATTTCTATCAATAATTTTTTGTTGTAAAACACTTGGAAGTTCAGTCCAAACTTTGTATTTCGAATAAGGTGAATTTAACAAAAATGTACCTCCTTCTTTAATATTGTCTAAAACATCGTATTTATAAATAAAATTAAATTGATGTACGGCAATAAAGTTAGCTTTATCAACTAAATAAGATGCTGTTATTGGATCTGGGCCAAAACGTAAATGTGAAATTGTTTGCGCTCCTGCTTTTTTAGAATCATATACAAAATAACCTTGCACATAATTATCTGTAGTTTCACCAATAATTTTAATTGAATTTTTATTTGCACCAACAGTACCATCAGACCCTAATCCATAAAACATACAATTAAATGTGTTTCTAGTAGTTTTAAATTCAGGATCATAATCTAAACTCGTATGAGTAACATCATCATTAATACCAACTGTAAAGTGATTCTTTGGTGAATTATTTTCTAACTCATCATAAATACCTTTTACCATTGCTGGTGTAAATTCTTTTGAAGAAAGTCCATAACGACCTCCTACAATTGTTGGCATAGTTTCTCCCATTTCAACAAAAGCAGTAACTACATCTAAGTATAACGGTTCTCCTATACTTCCTGGTTCTTTTGTTCTATCTAAAACAGCAACTTTTTTCACGGTTTTAGGTAATTCTTTTATGAAATGATAAATTGAGAATGGGCGGTATAAACGTACATACAAAGCTCCTACTTTTTCTCCATTTGCCACCATTGCTTCTACCGCTTCACCAACTGGTCCTTCTCCAGACCCCATAATAACAATTACTTTTTCAGCTTCAGGATGACCCACGTAGTAGAATAAACTATATCTTCTTCCTGTTTGTTTGTAAAACTCATCCATTGTTTCTTGAACTATTTCAGGAACTTTCTGATAATAAATATTTGATGCTTCTCTTGCTTGGAAGAATACATCAGGATTTTGAGAAGTACCCCTAATAACAGGATTATCAGGATTCAATGAGCGTTGTCTATGTTTTATAACTTCATCTTCTGGCATCATTGATGAAATTACCTCGTCTGAAATAGCATCAATTTTAGTAATTTCATGTGACGTTCTAAAGCCATCAAATATATTTAAAAATGGAACTCTACTTTTTAAAGTAGCAACTTGAGAAATTAATGCAAAATCGTAAGCTTCTTGTCCAGAACCACCAAATAGCATTGCAAAACCAGTAGATCTTGTTGCCATTACATCAGAATGGTCTCCAAAAATTGACAAGGCATGAGTTGCTATTGTTCTTGCAGCTACATGAATTACAGTTGGTAATAATTCTCCCGCCATTTTATACATGTTAGGAATCATTAATAACAATCCTTGCGATGCAGTAAAAGTTGTGGTTACAGCTCCTCCTTGTAATGACCCATGAACTGCACCTGAAGCACCTCCTTCACTTTGCATTTCAATTATTCGAGGAATATTACCCCAAATGTTTTGTTGTCCCTTTGCACTGTAAACCTCTGCATGCTCACCCATAGGTGATGCTGGTGTAATTGGATAAATTGCACAAACTTCATTTGTTTTGTGTGCCATTATAGCTACTGCTTCATTAGCATCACAAATTAATTTTTTTTTCTCTTCTTTCATCTTAACTTTGGTATTTAACTATATTTATTTATAAAATGGATAGCTACTATGGAATCATTTCACAAATCTTTATTATTCTATTATTCAATTTAACCCAGTAAAATTATAGTAATTAACTAATATTTATAATGATATATATCAGCAAATTTATGATTGCCATTTTATAAAATAGCTCTAAAAAAATACCTGTAATTAATTGGAAATCTGAAAATTAGGATATAATTAAAATAAAATAAAAAAACAACAGTGTATATTTTACTAGAAAAAAAGACTTGTAAATCTTCTATATCCCGTACAAATAATTTAAAAATTAATATGACTGTTCAAAGTATGAATAAAAACAATTACAATTTAAAAAAGTCCATAAGAGCAATTTATTATGATTTAAAACGATTATATAATTACATGCACCCTAACTAAAAAATCAAATTATAATGAACCTATTTATTAAATTACCCTTTAAAATATTATTGGTAACATTACTCTTCGCCTCATGTACTAATGAAGATAACAATTTACCTATAGAAGATAACAATGTTACGTATACGAATACTGTTAAAGCAATTATTGATGTTAATTGTAGTGGTTGTCATGCAAGTCCTCCAATAAATGGAGCACTTATGTCTTTAATATCATATAACAATGTTGTAGAGGCTATTCAAAATAGAAATTTAATTGGTAGGATTGAAGATGGTTCAATGCCCCTAAACGGTTCATTATCTTCAACACAAATTAAAGCGATTAAAGATTGGCAAATAGGCGGACTCCCAGAATAAACTTAAACGGTCTTTAAAACATTAATATTATGCCAACTTAAAAAGTTAATTTGAGCTTATCAATTATTTATTTAAATACATTTTTCTACGAGAATACAACTCGTAAAATTGATCATCTTTTAAACTATCAATAAATAAGATACTCTCTCCTGTAGATTTCATCTCAGGACCTAATTTTTTGTCAACATTAGGAAACTTGTTAAATGAAAACACTGGTTGTTTAATAGCGAAACCTTCTAACCTTGGATTAAATTTAAAATCTTTGATTTTATTATCCCCTAACATTATTTTTGTAGCATAATTAACATACGGTTCTTGGTATGCCTTTGAAATAAAAGGTACCGTACGTGAAGCTCGTGGATTTGCTTCAATAATATACACAATATCATCTTTAATAGCAAATTGAATATTAATCAATCCAACTGTTTTTAAAGCCAATGCTATTTTTTTAGTATGATCTTTTATTTGCTGCATAACAAACTCACCTAAATTAAATGGTGGTAATGTTGCATTTGAATCACCTGAGTGTACGCCACAAGGTTCAATATGTTCCATAATGCCAATAATATAAACATCATCACCATCACAAATTGCATCAGCTTCAGCTTCAATAGCGCCATCTAGATAGTGATCTAACAATAAAACATTGTTTGGCATCTTACTCCATAAACCTACTACGTGCTTTTCTAGTTCTTCTTTATTAATTACAATTTTCATACCTTGACCTCCCAGTACATAAGAAGGACGTACTAAAATTGGGAAATCTAAATTATCTGCAATTGCAGAAGCTTCATCTGCGGTAGTTGCTGTTCCATATTTTGGAAATGGGATATTTAAATCTACCAACAATTCTGAAAAACGCTTTCTATCTTCTGCTAAATCTAGGGCTTCAAAGCTAGTACCAATAATTTTGACACCCCATTTATCTAATTTTTCAGCTAGTTTTAAAGCTGTTTGACCTCCTAATTGAACAATAACTCCTTCTGGTTTTTCGTGTTTAATAATATCGTAAATATGTTCCCAAAAAACAGGCTCAAAATACAGTTTATCAGCAGTATCAAAATCTGTTGAAACTGTTTCTGGGTTACAATTAATCATTATAGTTTCATAGCCCAATTCTTTTGCTGCTAAAACTCCATGAACGCAGCAATAATCAAATTCAATTCCTTGTCCTATTCTATTAGGGCCGGACCCTAAAACAACTACTTTTCTCTTATTAGAAACAACACTTTCATTATCTGCACAACTTGCTTCAGAGGTAATCATCTTATTTTCAAAAGTAGAATAATAATAAGGTGTTTGTGCATCAAATTCTGCCGCACAGGTATCAACCAATTTAAAAACCCTATTAATACCTAGTTTTATTCTCTTTGCATGCACTTCACTTTCCCAACAGCCCAACATATGTGCTATTTGCCTATCAGCAAAACCTTTTTGTTTTGCTTCCAATAATAATTCATAGTTTAATTCTTCCAATTTGTATGTTGAAATTTTATTTTCTAAAGCAAGTAATTCTTCATATTGCTTTAAAAACCACATATCAATTTTTGTTATTTCATGAACTCTACTCAACGGAATTCCCATTTGAATAGCATCATAAATAACAAAAACGCGATCCCAGCTTGCATACGTTAATTTTTGAATAATTTTATCGTAATTCGTCTCTCCTTTACCATCAGCACCCAATCCGTTACGTCTTATTTCTAATGATTGAGTAGCTTTGTGAAGTGCTTCTTGAAAAGAGCGCCCAATTCCCATCACTTCACCAACCGATTTCATTTGTAAACCTAGCGTTCTATCAGAACCTTCAAACTTATCAAAATTCCAACGTGGAATTTTAACAATTACATAATCTAATGTTGGTTCAAATAAAGCTGATGTTGTTTTGGTTATTTGATTCTTTAACTCATCTAAATGATAACCTAGTGCTAACTTTGCAGCTACTTTTGCAATTGGATAACCTGTTGCCTTTGAGGCTAACGCAGATGAACGTGAAACTCGTGGATTTATTTCAATGGCAATAATATCTTCTTTTTCATCAGGGCTTACAGCAAATTGTACATTACAACCTCCTGCAAAATCTCCTATTGAACGCATCATATGAATGGCCATATCACGCATTCTTTGATAAGTAGCATCACTTAAAGTCATAGCAGGAGCTACTGTAATTGAATCTCCTGTATGAATTCCCATTGGATCCATATTTTCAATGGTACAAATAATAACTACATTATCATTTTTATCACGCAATAATTCCAATTCAAATTCTTTCCAACCCAACAACGCTTTATCTATAATTACCTCATGAATTGGGGAAGCTTCTAAACCTCTACTTAATAAATCATCAAAACTTTCCTTATCATACACTATGGAGGCTCCAAATCCTCCTAATGTAAATGAAGGCCGTATCACTAATGGAAACCCGTACTCTTGTGCAATTTCTTTTCCTTTTAGAAACGAATTAGCAATTGTTGAGGGTGCTTGACCAATACCAATTTCAATCATTAATTTTCGAAATTGCTCACGGTCTTCAGTAATATTAATTGCATCAATATCAACTCCTATAAGCTCAACATTAAAATCTTTCCAAATACCTTTATCATCGGCTTCTATACATAAATTTAATGCTGTTTGCCCTCCCATTGTTGGTAAAACCGCATCGATATTTGGATGTGTTTTTAAAATCTCAATAATAGATTTTGTTGTTAATGGTTTTAAATAAACATTATCTGCCAGCGAAGGATCTGTCATAATTGTTGCCGGATTTGAATTGATTAAAGTCACTTCAATTCCTTCTTCTTTTAAAGATCTAATTGCTTGAGATCCTGCATAATCAAATTCACAAGCTTGACCGATAATAATTGGACCCGATCCAATTATTAAAATAGATTTTATGTTTTTATTTTTAGGCATTGTAATTGTAAAATATTAATGTGTAAATATCACTAAAATTATTTTTTTTCGATAAAATAGTTTTCAAAACTTATTAAAAGGTCAAAAAAAAAGGTGTTACTTAGAAAAGTAACACCTTATATTATATAAAACTATCGTTTCATTATCTTTTAGGTCTAGGGGCAGAAGATACACTTAAGTTTTTTCTACCTTTCGCTCTTCTTCTTGCCAACACTTTTCTTCCGGTTACAGAAGCCATACGCTCTCTAAAACCGTGTTTATTCCTTCTTTTTCTTTTTGATGGCTGAAATGTTCTTTTTGGCATTACTTATATTTTTTAAAATCGTGTTTCTAATATTGTTGTCTTCTTCAAGAATAACTCTCCCTAAAAGCGTTGGCAAATATACAATTAGTTTTGTTTTTGGCAAATAGATTTTAAAAAAAAATAAAAATAATATTTTCATATTTAGAATAGAAAAAATACATATTTTTATACAAATTAAAAACAATAAAATATGTATCAAAAACCAATGCTTAAAGAAGATAGTTTAAAAGACTTAGTTATTGTAGTAACAGGTGGTGGTAGTGGTTTAGGAAAAGCTATGACAACTTATTTCTTAGAACTTGGAGCAAGTGTAGTTATTACTTCTAGAAATATTGAAAAATTAGAGAAAGCAAAAATAGAATTAGAAGAAAAAACAGGTGGAAGTGTTTTGGCAGTACAATGCGATGTAAGAAATTATAATGAAGTTGAAAATGTATTAACTCAAACGTTGAATACGTTTGGTAAAGTTGATGGACTTCTCAATAATGCCGCTGGGAATTTTATAAGTCCTACAGAACGCCTATCTGCAAATGCATTTGACACCGTTATTGATATTGTACTGAAAGGAAGTAAAAACTGTACCCTGGCTTTTGGAAAACATTGGATAAAAATTAAACAACCAACATCAACTATCTTAAATATTGTAACAACTTACGCTTGGACAGGATCTGCTTATGTTGTTCCTTCAGCTACGGCAAAAGCTGGAGTTTTGGCTATGACACGCTCTTTAGCAGTTGAATGGGCCAAATACGGAATACGTTCTAATGCAATTGCCCCTGGCCCATTTCCTACAAAAGGCGCTTGGGATAGATTACTTCCTGGAGCGTTAAAAGAAAAATTCGACATGAAAAAGAAAGTTCCTGTTGGCAGAGTTGGCGTACATCAAGAACTAGCAAATTTGGCGGCCTATTTGATGAGCGATTTTTCTGCATATATTAATGGAGAAGTGATTACAATTGATGGCGGTGAATGGTTGAAAGGAGCAGGAGAATTTAATATGCTTGAAGAAATTCCTGAGCAAATGTGGGATATGTTAGAAGCTATGATACGTAGTAAAAAAAAGAAGTAAAATCATATCTACACTTTAAAACTATTTTTAATCTTAGAAATTAGATTATTAATGATATTTATGTTACACCTAGTTAAAAAAATATCTTTAATTTTAATCCAATCTAAGGTTACCAATATATTAATAAAAATAATTATTCCAATTTGGTATACAAAACCAAATATAGAGAGGGTTACAGCTAATATATTATAAGTACCAAGAGCAATCCTTTATTCAAGTGATATAGAAAATATTAATCAATTGCTATAACATGTTGAAATACTCTAATTTTAAAAGGGAAATTTTCATAATTTTAAGTCTATTATATTTTTCTTTCTCTTTTGCTCAAAAAACCGATTCAAATATTGCCATCGCTTTGCCAATAACAGACAAAGTTACCTTAGATGGAAAACTAAATGAATCAATTTGGAAACAAAAAAATAGTATTTCTAATTTTATTCAGCGAGAACCAGATTTTGAAAAGCCTGCAACTGAAAGAACAAAAGTTGCCATATCCTATTATTCGTCAACATTATATATTGCTGTATGGTGCTATCAGCACCCTTCAACAAAAATCATAGCAAAATCACTACAGCGTGATTTCAATTTTGAAGGGGAAGATAATTTTAAAATTGTTATAAATCCTTTTAATGATAAGCGTACTGGATATGAATTTATAGTTAATCCCTATGGTGCAAGAGCAGATTTACTAATAACATCAAGTGATAATACCTCAAGTGATTGGAATGGTGTTTGGGACGCAGTAGCCACCATAACAAATGAAGGCTGGTTTGTAGAAATACAAATACCATTTAATACTTTAAAATTTAAAAATAATAAAGAGCAAATTTGGGGTATTAATTTTGAACGAAATATTGCAAGTAAAAATGAAACTGACCGTTGGCAAGGGTGGTCTAGAGACTTAAGTTTGGAAAATTTTACTTCTGCCGGTACATTGATTGGATTAGAAAATATATCATACACCAATAGATTTGAACTCAAACCGTATTTACTTGGAGGTTGGAATTTAGAAAATGATAAAATTTCTTATAACAGTCTCGGAAAAATTGGTGCTGATCTAAATTATAACATTACTCCTACATTAAAATTAAACTTAACTGTTAATACCGATTTTGCTCAAGTAGAATCTGATGTATTACAAATAAACCTAACGCGTTTTAACTTATATTATCCTGAAAAAAGAGAATTTTTTCTTGAAGGTGCTGGGAACTTTGATTTTTATATTGGAAATAGAAATAATGTTTTTTATTCACGCAATATTGGAATTGAGAACTTTCAAAGTGTAAATGTTTTGGGAGGTGCTCGTTTGTTTGGAAAAATTAGAAAAAGTAATATTGGTTTTTTATCATTACAAACTGCTGCTACAGATAATATCCCCACAGTAAACAATAGTGTATTTCGTTATAAATATGATGTGGGTAAACAATCGTACATTGGAGGTATTATAACTTCAAAACTAGAAAACAATCACCGAAATCTTGTTTTAGGAATAGATGGAAATTATACCACTTCTAGTTTTTTAAAAGATAAAAATTTAGCAATTGGTGCATTAATTAGTTTGAGTGCCAACAATGGAAATATAGCAAATAATTCCTTAGCTTATCGCCTCTTTATTGACTATCCAAATGATTTAATTGACAATTATATTGGTATATCTTCAGTACAAGATAATTTCTCTCCTGAGCTAGGTTTTTTATCACGTACAAATTTTGAATCATTTTCGTGGGGTTTGCGGTTTACACCAAGATGGTTTAACAAACTTGGTATTAGAAAAATGGTTTTTAAACCTTGGCAATACACCATCTACCGTACTCAAACTACTCAAGAATTAGAATCATATTTTAATGAATCTAGACCCTTTGGATTTATTTTAAAATCTGGTGATACTTTTGAATTTAATATCCAACAATCTTTTGATAGAATTGATAAACCTTTTAATTTGTCAGATAATATATCTATTGGCACTGGAAAATACTATATGCATGCTTATGAGTTTCAAATCAGTTCATTTCAAGGAAGAAAATTTTTTACTGAAATTCTATATAATAAAGGTACATTTTACAATGGTTATATTAAAAAAATAACCATTCTTTTTGGATTAAATATCAATAAACATTTTAACCTAACTCAACAATACGAAAATAACTTGATTGAAATAGATATTGCAAAAGATAATATTCAGCAATTTATTTCAACGTTGAATTACGCCTTGAACACTAAATTTAATATTACTTTGCTTAGCCAATACAACTCAGAAGAAGATCAATTACTTACTAATTTTAGAATTCATTGGATTCCAAAAATTGGCAGTGATTTTTATTTTGTTTGGAACAACGGTTACGCACCTACTAAACAAGCTGAATTTTTAAGACCAACAATAAATAACGGTGCCGCTAAGTTTATTTGGAGATTCACTTTCTAAATAATTAGAAATATTTGAGGTTTCTTTTTTTGCCAACTAAAATAGAGTTAGTACTTTTGCTCAAACCAACTAATAATGAAAAAACCTAAATATATTTTTGTAACAGGAGGTGTTACCTCATCACTTGGAAAAGGTATAATTGCAGCGTCATTAGCTAAATTATTACAAGAAAGAGGCTACTCTGTAACTATTCAAAAATTAGATCCATATATAAATATTGACCCCGGTACTTTAAACCCGTATGAACATGGAGAATGTTATGTAACGGATGATGGTGCAGAAACTGATCTAGATTTAGGGCATTATGAACGCTTTTTAAACATCCCAACATCACAGGCAAACAATGTTACAACCGGTAGAATATACCAATCTGTTATTAATAAAGAACGTAAGGGTGAATATTTGGGGAAAACCGTACAAGTAATTCCTCATATAACAGACGAGATTAAAAATAGAATCCAATTACTGGGTAAAACAGAAAAATTTGATATTATAATCACTGAAATAGGAGGTACCGTTGGTGATATTGAGTCTCTTCCATACGTTGAATCTGTACGTCAATTATTATGGGAACTGGGTCATGAAAATGCTATTGTAATTCATTTAACTTTAATTCCATATTTAGCTGCTGCCGGTGAATTAAAAACCAAACCCACACAACATTCAGTAAAAATGTTAATGCAAAGTGGTGTAAGCCCTGACATTTTAGTTTGTAGAACTGAATATAAAATTTCTGATTCTATAAAAAATAAATTAGCTTTATTTTGCAATGTAAAAAAAGAAGATGTAATTGAGTCTATTGACGCTGCTACTATTTATGATGTACCAAATTTAATGCTAATAGAAGGCTTAGATAATGTTGTTTTAAAAAAATTGGGATTAACAAACAACAAACAACCTGAACTAAAAGAATGGAATAATTTTTTAAAAGGCTTCAAAAACCCTAAAAATACTATTGAAATAGGTCTCATTGGAAAATATGTTGAATTACACGATGCTTATAAATCTATTTCTGAATCTTTTATTCATGCTGGTGCTAAAAATGAAGTGAAAGTTAATATTAATTGGATCCATTCTGAAGATTTAACCATAGACAATGTTCCTAAAAGATTGAAAAACCTTAATGGAATTTTAGTTGCTCCTGGTTTTGGAGAAAGAGGTATTGAAGGTAAAATTGAAGCCGTAAAATACGCACGAGAAAATAATATTCCTTTTTTAGGTATTTGTTTAGGAATGCAAATGGCTGTTATTGAATTTTCAAGAAATGTTTTAGGCTTACAAAATGCCAACTCAACTGAAATGAACAATAAAACCCCTTACCCTGTTATAGATTTAATGGAAGAACAAAAAAGTGTTACTAATTTTGGAGGCACAATGCGTTTAGGCGCCTGGGATTGTAAATTAGCAAAAAATAGTAAAGTGAAAAACATTTACAAAAAAGAACTGATTAGTGAAAGACACAGACATAGATATGAATTTAACAATGATTATTTAGAACAAATTAAAAAATTTGGCATGGTTGCTACAGGTAAAAATCCTAAAACTAATTTGGTTGAAGTCATTGAGATACCTTCGCATCCCTGGTTTATAGGAGTTCAATACCACCCTGAATATAAGAGTACCGTATTGAATCCACATCCTTTGTTTGTAGATTTTGTAAAAGCGTCTTTAGAACACTCTTTAAACTAACACAGAATCAATAATAAAAACTCAATAATAACATTACATTTAGTACATTTGTCGGACTTTTAAAACTTTTGTAAAAAGTTAACAACAAATTGACATTTTAAATATACATATGGAAGAAAAAAAATTTGATTTTAATTCGTTAATAGGATTTGTTTTATTAGGAGCAATTATGCTATGGTGGATGTATGATAATCAGCCAACACCAGAAGAAATTAAAGCTGATAAAAACAAAAATACTGAACAAGTACAAGAAGAGGTAATTAAACATGAAGTAAACAACTCTAATGTTGAATCTCAAATAACAGTTCAGAAAAACGATTCTATTTCGTTGATAAAAGCGCAAAATCAGTTAGGAGATTTTGCTTATTCTGCATCACTTCCTTCAGCAACAGATAATGAAACAATTCTTGAAAATGATGTACTAAAATTAGTTATTTCAAATAAAGGTGGTCAAATTAAAGAAGCACTATTGAAAAAATTTACTACTTATGATTCTTTACCGCTTTATTTAATAAAAAATCATAATGCATCTTTTAATATTAGCTTTGGTACAAAAGACAATAGAACATTAAATACAAAAGATTTATTTTTTGAACCAACACTCTCAAGAAGTGGTGAAAACCAAGTACTTTCAATGAAGCTTAAAGTTGCCGATGATAAGTATCTAGAATATAGATATGAAATGAAGCCTGGTGAGTATATGGTTGATTTTAATATTCAATCTCAAGGTTTAAACTCCTCATTAAATACTGCACAACAAGTAGGTTTAGATTGGAATTTAAAAGGGTATAGGCACGAAAAAAGTATTACGTACGAAAATCAACATACCGAGTTATATTATGAAAAAGAAGATGAAAAAATTGATTACTTATCTATGGCTAGCGATGATAGTGCAATTGAAAATGATGTCAATTGGGTTGCCTTTAAACAACAATTTTTCTCCTCAATATTAATTACTGAAAAAGGATTTGACAATGCAAGCCTAGCCTCTGACAACCTTGTTAAGGATGAAGAAATTGATACTGTTTTTACTAAAGAATTTTATTTAAAAACACCATTGCTATTAGAAAACGGAGAATTCGACTATAAAATGAATTGGTATATTGGTCCAAATGATTATCAAATTCTAAAAAAATACGACCGTAACATTAAAGAGGTTATTAACCTAGGTTGGGGAATTTTTGGTTTTATTAATAGAACAGTATTCATACCCGTTTTTAATTTCTTAAAAGGCTTTATTGGTAGCTATGGCTTAATTATTATTTTACTTACAATTATAGTAAGAATTTTTATGTCACCTCTTGTTTATAAATCCTATTTGTCAAGTGCAAAAATGAAGGTTTTAAAACCTGAAATGGAAGAAATTAACAAACGATTACCTGGTAAAGAAAACGCTATGAAGCGCCAACAAGAAACGATGGCACTTCAAAGTAAAGCAGGTGTTAGTCCATTGGCAGGTTGTATTCCTGCATTACTCCAAATGCCAGTATTTTTTGCCTTATTTAGATTTTTCCCTTCAAATATAGATTTACGTCAAAAAAGTTTTTTATGGGCTACCGATTTATCTGCTTATGATTCTGTATATCAGCTTCCATTTAAAATTCCTTTGTATGGAGACCATGTAAGCCTATTTCCAATATTAGCCTCCATCGCTATTTTCTTTTATATGAGAATGAGTCAGAGTCAGCAAATGAATATGCAGCAACCTACTCAGGAAGGAATGCCAGATATGCAAAAGATGATGAAAATGATGATGTATTTTTCTCCTATTATGATGTTGGTTTTCTTCAATATGTATGCAAGTAGTTTAAGTTTATACTATTTTGTATCAAACTTATTAACCGTTACCATTATGCTGATAATTAAAAATTATATTATCGACGAAGACAAAATTCATGCTAAAATTCAGGAAAATAAAAAGAAGCCTAAAAAAGAAGGTAAATTTCGTAAACGCCTTAACGACGCAATGAAACAAGCACAAGAACAACAAGCAAAACAAAAAAGAAAAAAATAGTTTTATTAAAAATTTAAGTCGCAAAATGTACTTATTTTGCGACTTTTTTTTATTTTAGCCTTAAAATATGACAAATGTCAGGTTTAATAAGTAGCTATAAAATTTTAAAAGAACACAATCTTGTAATAGAATACCATTCAGGGATTCTAGATTTTGAATCATTTATTGAATTCGTTAACAAAAAGATATCTGACCCAAAGTTCTCTCTAGATTTAGATCATTTAATTGATTTTAGAGATGTCACTTTTAACACTACCGAAAATGATATAACTAAATCTGTTGGTTTTTTCGCAAAAGAAATACTAACTAAAGGGGAAAAAAGAAATATTGCTGTACTTACTAGCACTCCAAAGCAAGTAGTTTCTACAACCTTATATAAAATTAAACAACAAGAAAATAATTCATTAGTTACTATAGAAATTTTTTCTACAAACAAACGAGCTTTGGAATGGCTTAATATTAAGACCATCTCAATAAATGAAATTATTGCAATTAATAAAAGTTTAAAAAGGCTTAAAACTTAATGCTTTTTAAGTAATTTTGATTGTAAACAAATTCTTTATGAAATCATCAAGAGTATTTCTACTAATAAGTACCATTCTGTTCTTCTTTTTTAGTTGTTCAAATGAAGGAAACACCCCTATTTTAACTCCGCAAAATAAAACCAAAGAACTAACCATCTTCCATATCAATGACCAACATGGGAACCTTGATAATTTTTCTAAAATAAAATACATTATTGATAAAGAAAAAGAACAAACAAATGTTATTATAGTTTGTGCGGGAGATATATTTTCAGGAAATCCTGTAGTTGATAATTATGAAGAAAAAGGATTTCCTATGATAGATGTTATGAATAAAGTTGGTTTTGATATTGCCACAATTGGTAACCAT
This sequence comes from Lutibacter sp., assembly GCA_021647265.1. Taxonomy (GTDB): domain Bacteria; phylum Bacteroidota; class Bacteroidia; order Flavobacteriales; family Flavobacteriaceae; genus Lutibacter. The sequence goes on along the minus strand of JAKIVA010000010.1, from coordinate 25,098 downwards.
GAGTTTGACTATGGAGAAACTATTTTAAAAGATAGATTTCAACAATCACAATTTGAATGGGTTTGCGCCAACGTTGATATGAATACTACTGGAATTCCCGAGCCAAATGAGTATAAAACAATTACCAAAAATGATGTGAAAGTAACCTTTTTAGGTTTAGTAGAAACGAATGGTAAAAAAAATGATATTATCCCTTCAACACATCCTTGGAGAGTTCAAAATTTAACTTTTCAAAAATACACAAACGTAATAAACAACTTTTCTCAAATAAAAGGTTCTGAAAATTCAGATTTATATATTGCTCTTACACATTTAGGAGAATCAACTGATACTTTTATAGCTAGTAACTACCCTTATTTTGATATAATTATTGGTGGACATTCTCATTCCAAAGTTAATAAAACTATAAATGATATACCTATATTTCAAGCAGGTTCAAATTTAAATTACTTAGGAAAAATTAAATTAATTATAAAAGATAAGAAAATTAAGAGTTTAACTTATGAGTTAATTGACTTATCAACCTATACTAATTTTGATTCAACTCTAAAAGGTGATATTGACAATTACAATGAAGATGCAAATTTAGATGAAGTCATTGGCTATGCTGAAGCAAACCATACAAGATCACAAGTCGGTTATTTTTATACTGATATTTTAAGGAACAAAATGAATGTTGATTTAACATTTCAGAATACTGGAGGAATTAGAGCCAATTTGAATGAAGGTGACATATCGAAACGTGAAATTTATACAATTGACCCATTTAATAATGGCACCGTAACTTACACCATGAACGTTGGAGAAATTAAAGATTTTTTAAAAAATAGTGGTGCAGGGTTTTATTATTCAGGTGTTGTAATTGAACAGCAAAACACTAGTATAATTATAAAAGATATAAATAATGAGATATTGAGTGATGACACCTCTTTAACAATTGGATTAAATGATTATATTCCTGCTGTTTACAATACTTATTTTACACAAACCCCTACGTATAAAACATATACAACCGCAGAAGGTATTATAAATTATTTAGAAAATAATACAACGCCTATTAATTATACTTCGTATAACAACTATTTTAAATTTCAGTAATATTTTAGCTATTTAAAAAAGTAATAACATTTTTCTCAATTCTATTCATAATATCACTAACATCTGATTTCACGAAAGTTTCACCTATAATATTTTCATATAATTCAATATATCTATCTGAAATTTCATTGATTTTCTCCTCAGACATTTCAGGAATTTGTTGTCCTTCTTTCCCCTGAAATCCGTTTTCTATCAACCATTTACGTACAAACTCTTTTGACAGCTGTTTTTGCTCTTCCCCTTTTCGTTGTCTTTCTTCATAACCTTCAGCATAAAAAAAGCGAGAAGAATCTGGTGTGTGAATTTCATCAATCAATATAATTTTACCATCTTTAGTTTTACCAAATTCATATTTTGTATCAACTAAAATTAAACCACGATTTGCAGCAATCTCAGTTCCTCGCTGAAACAAAGCTTCTGTATATTTTTCTAAAATTTCATAATCTTCTTTCGAAACAATTCCACCTGATAAAATAGCCTCTTTTGAGATATCCTCATCATGCGCACCATTATCTGCTTTAGTTGTAGGCGTTATAATAGGTTTCGGAAATTTATCATTTTCTTTCATATTTTCTGGCATTGAAACGCCACAAATTCTTCTTTTTCCAAGCTTATACACACGTGCTGCGTGTCCTGATAAATAACCTCTTATTACCATTTCTACCTTAAAAGGTGTACATAAATGCCCCACAGCCACATTTGGGTCAGGAATACCAGTAATCCAATTTGGAACAATATCTTTAGTTGCTTCCATCATTTTGGCTGCAATCTGATTTAATATTTGCCCTTTAAATGGTATTTGTTTAGGCATAATTACATCAAATGCTGAAAGCCTATCAGTAGCTATCATAACCAAAATATCGTTATTTAAATTATATACTTCTCTAACTTTTCCTTTGTAAACAGATTTTTGATTTGGAAAATTAAATGCTGTATTATTAATTGTGTTACCCATTGTAAAGTTGTATATAAATTTAATTAATGTTTGTTAGAAAATTAATTTGATAATAACTATTCATTTCCTACTTCAATACTTTTATATGCTGAAATGATTTGTTTTACTAACTTATGCCTTATTACATCTTTATCATCCAAATGTACAAACGCAATACCTTTAACATTTTTTAATGTAAGTATTGCTTCTTTTAAGCCAGAAACCTGACGCCTTGGTAAATCTATTTGACCCGGGTCTCCTGTCACCAAAAATTTAGCACTTTTACCCATTCTGGTTAAAAACATCTTCATTTGGTTATGAGTAGTGTTTTGAGCCTCATCTAAAATTACAAATGCGTGATCTAAGGTTCTACCTCTCATAAATGCTAGTGGAGCAATTTGTATAATTCCTTTTTCTAAATATGAATTTAATCTTTCAGAAGGTATCATATCCCGTAAAGCGTCGTATAAAGGTTGCATATATGGATCTAATTTTTCTTTTAAATCTCCTGGTAGAAATCCTAAATTTTCTCCAGATTCAACAGCAGGACGCGTTAAAACAATTTTTTTGACTTCTTTTTCTTTCAATGCTTTTACAGCTAGTGCTACCGCCGTATATGTTTTTCCTGTTCCTGCAGGTCCAATAGCAAAAAGCATATCATTTTTATCCATCAATTCAACTATTCTTCGTTGGTTGGCTGTTTGAGCTTTAATGAGTCTTCCACTCACGCCATGAACTAGAATACCATCAGCCAATTTTGAACTTTTATGCTCATTTCCATTAGATGTTAAAATACGTTCAATACTATTCTCATCTAATTTATTGTAACGATTAAAATAAGTAATAAGCATACTCATCCGCTTCTCAAACTCATCTAAAATCTCAGATTCTCCGTAGGCTTTAAGTTCATTACCTCTCGCTACTATTTTTAATTTAGGAAAATATTTTTTTAAAATTTCTACATTCTCATTTTGAGTTCCAAACATATCGTTTGGATTAATCTCTGTCAGTTCAATAATACGCTCGTTCAAATGATAATAGTGTTTAATGTTTAAATAAAAAATGTATGTTAAATAACCGAATATTTCATTAGATTTGCATAACAAATGTAATCAATATCAAATAACAAACTTTATATTTTCATTAATAAGTTTTAAACATTTTATTAAGAATTTATACATTGTTAATTACAAAAAAATCGCTTTATTTTATATGTCAATAATTACTTTAACTACTGATTTTGGAACTAAAGACCATTTTGTAGGTGCAATAAAAGGAACAATCTACAGTGAATTACCCAATGCTAGAATTGTTGACATATCACACCATGTGTCTCCTTTTAATATAACAGAGACAGCATATATTCTTAAAAATGCTTATAAAAGTTTTCCTGAGGGAAGTATTCATATTATAGGTGTAGATTCAGAACTGAATAGTGAAAATAAACACATTGCACTAAAATTAGACAATCACTTTTTTATATGCCCAGACAATGGTGTTATCTCATTATTGGCTTCAGAAATACAACCAGAAAAAATAGTTGAAATAAATATTCATGACAGGGTTAAAACAAGTTTTCCTGTTTTAGATGTTTTTGTAAAAGTTGCTTGCCATATTGCACGTGGAGGTACATTAGAAGTTATAGGGAAAGTTATTCCCGAATTTAAACAAATAATTGAATTACAACCCAGTGTTTCAGCCGATAACAAAACAATTTTAGGGAATATAATATATGTTGATAACTACGGAAATTCTATAAGTAATATTCATAAAAAAATATTTCAAGAAGTTGGTAAAGGAAGAGATTATGAAGTGATTGCCAATAGATATATTTTTAAAAAAATATACACCAAATACAGTGATATTGTCGATTTTTCATTACCTAAAGAACAACGACAAAAAGACGGTACAAGAATGGCTATTTTTAATTCTGCAAATTATTTAGAAATTGCAATGTACAGAAGTAATTCCAATACTGTTGGTGGTGCATTTTCACTTTTAGGATTAAATTACAGGGATGTATTAACCGTTAAATTTTTATAAAACTTTAATTTTAAAACCAATTTATGTTTAAAAGAATCGTTAAAATGAGTTTTGATACAGCAAAAATTGATTTATTCCTTGAAAATTTTAATAAAAATAAAAATAAAATACGAAATTTTGAAGGTTGTCACCATTTAGAATTGTTGAGAGATAAAAATAACCCCGCTATCTTTTTTACCTATAGCTATTGGGAATCTGAAGCTCATTTAGAAGCTTATAAAAATTCTGAGCTCTTTAAAACCGTTTGGGAAAAAACAAAAACGCTATTTAACAACAAACCTGAAGCTTGGAGCGTTGATACTATTGAAATTTTACCTTAAATTTATTTTAAAAATAATAAAACCTCGTAAAGTACATTAACAACCAATGAAATCTATTTTAATAAAAGAACTAAATTCATTTTTTTCTTCACCAATTGCCTATTTAGTAATTGGTGTGTACTTATTAATAAACGGTTTGTTTTTATGGGTTTTTGATGGTGATTTTAATATTTTACACGCAGGTTTTGCCGATTTAAATAATTACTTTCTTTTAGCTCCTTGGATTTTTATTTTTCTAATTCCAGCAATTACTATGCGAAGTTTTTCTGACGAAATCAATACGGGAACTCTAGAACTTTTAAAAACCAAACCCATCACAAACTGGCAATTAATTTTCGGAAAATATGCGGCTTCATTGATACTTGTAATTACAGCAATAGTACCCACTTTAATCTACATTTATAGTATTTACCAATTGGGAAACCCTGTGGGAAACATTGAATTGGGATCTACTTTTGGTTCTTTTATTGGTTTACTTTTCTTAGTAAGTACATATACCTCAATAGGTATTTTTGCATCAACAATTTCTAAGAATCAAATTGTTTCCTTTATCATAGCCGTTTTTATTTCTTTCTTTTTTTATTATGGTTTTGAAGCCTTATCAAGTTATAATCTTTTTGGAAATTTAGATTATACCATTCAACGTTTTGGAATGAGTGCTCACTTTAATAGTATTAGTAAAGGGGTTATTGATACACGTGATTTAATTTATTTTGTTACTGTAACCTATTTTTTTTTAGTACTAACTAAATTTAGAATTCAACATGAGCAATAAATATTCTAAAATAGTAATCGCTTTCATCACCATACTCTTAATCAACTATATAGGCTCTAAAGTATACAAACGAATAGATTTAACTAGTGACCATCGCTATACATTATCTTCTCCTTCAAAAGCAATAATTAAAAATATTGAAGATATCATAACTATAAAAGTTTACTTACAAGGTGATTTTCCTGCTGAATTCAAACGGCTTCAAATTGAAACTAAGCAATTTTTAGAAGAACTAAACACTCAAAATAAAAATATACATTTTAGATTTATTAACCCTACCAACACAACTCAGGAACTCATTAATAAAGGGTTAGAACCTAGCAGGTTACAAGTTCAGGAAAAAGGAAAATTATCTGAAATAATTATATTCCCCTGGGCCGTTGTTTCTTCAAAAAACAAGACAGAAAATGTACCTTTACTAAAAGATATTTTTTCAAACTCACAAGAAGAGCAATTGGAAAGCTCTATTCAAAATTTAGAATATGCCTTTATAAATGCCATTTATAAATTAATTTCAAAGAAATCAAAAAAAATTGCCATTATTAAGGGAAATGGAGAGCTTAATGATATTTATATTGCTGATTTTTTACGTAAATTAAATGAATATTACTTTCTCGCTCCTTTTACCTTAGATTCTGTTGCTAAACAACCTCAAAAAACATTAAAACAAATTTCAGAATTTGATTTAGCCATTATTGCCAAGCCAACTAAAAAATTTACTGAAGAAGAAAAATACACTTTAGATCAGTTTATAATGAATGGAGGCAAGACGTTATGGCTAATTGACAATGTTCAGGCGGAATTAGATAGCTTAATGCAAACTGGAGAAACACTCGCATACCCTAGAGATTTAGGGTTAACCGATTTATTTTTCAATTATGGCATTCGAATAAATACAGATTTAATTCAAGATTTATACGCTTCTGAAATCCCATTGGTAACAGGAAATATTGGTAACAAAACTCAATTTAGTCAATTTCAATGGAAATTTTTCCCACTGTTAAATTCTCCTAATAATCACCCAATAAATAACAATATTGAAGCTGTAAATGTGAAATTTGCAACTAGTATAGATACCTTAAAAAATACCATTCAAAAAACAATTCTATTACAAAGCTCTGAATTTTCAAAACCCATTGGAACGCCTTCCATAATATCTTTAAAAAGTATTGCTCAAAAACCAAACCCTTCAGAATATAATATTGGTAAAAAACCGATAGCTGTTTTATTAGAAGGAAAATTTAAATCTGCTTACAATGGTCGTATAAAACCCTTTAAAATAAATAAGCCTAAAGAGATTGGAAGCACCTCTAAAATGATTGTAGTTTCTGATGGAGATATTATTGCTAATGAAATTTTAAAAGGTAAACCTCTTGAGTTAGGTGTTAATAAATGGACAAATCAACGTTATGGAAATAAAGAATTTTTATTGAATGCTGTTAACTACTTATTAGATGATAATGGCTTGATTAATATTCGTTCAAAAGTTATTGAAATTAACTTTTTAAATAAACAAAAGGCCTTTAAAGAAACTACAAAATGGCAGTTGATAAATATTATGTTTCCTCTATTAATTTTAACTTTTTTCGGGTTACTATTCAACTATTTAAGAAGGAAAAAGTACCAATAAAATTACTTTTATTACATCTTAAAATATTGTTAAAATTAACATTTACCAATAGCCTAATGCTTATATACGTTATATTTGTTACATAACTTAAACAGAACTACTATGTTAAAAAAATTAACGATCCTTTTACTTATAATTGGATTAAATTCAGCAGTAAATGCACAAATTAAAACACCACAACCAAGTCCGGCTTCAAAGTTAGAACAGGTTGTTGGATTAACGGATGTTACACTAGAATATTCAAGACCTGCCATGCGTGGAAGAACCATTTTTGGAGATTTAGTACCTTATGGAAAGGTGTGGAGAACAGGAGCAAATGCAAATACAAAAATTACTTTCAGCAATAATGTAACTATTGACGGACAAGAGTTAAAAAAAGGAACGTATGCAATTTATACTATCCCTAATGAAACCTCTTGGGATGTAATTTTTTACAGTGATGCTACCAATTGGGGAGCACCTAAAGAATGGGATGAAAGTAAAGTAAGTGCGAAAACTACTGTAGATACACATACAATTCCTTTTGATGTAGAATCATTTACAATTGATATTAACAACATCTCAAACAACGGCGCAAGTTTAGATTTAATTTGGGGAAAAACTTATGTTTCCGTTCCTTTTGAAGTTCCAACTGAAAAAGCTGTTTTAAAGAGTATTGAAAAAGTAATGGCAGGACCTTCAAATGGTGATTATTTTCAAGCAGCTACCTATTATCATACTGAAGGTAAAGATTTAAAGCAAGCATTGGCTTGGATGCAAAAAGCAACTGAAGGAGATAACCCTCCTTATTGGTATTTACGTAGAATGAGTTTAATTCAGGCTGATTTAGGTGACAAGGCTGGAGCCATTGCAACTGCTAAAAAATCACTTGCAGGTGCTGAAAAAGAAAACAATGCAGACTATATTAAAATGAATAAAGAATCAATAGCAAAATGGCAAAACTAGTAGTTATGAAAAAAATAAAATTTACACTTCTTTTTTTGTTAGTTACTCTTGTAACTTTTGCACAAGAAAGTCCTAGAAAAAAAGCAACCGGACAAATTGATGGAGTTACCATCACTATTGACTATGGTTCTCCTTCAGTAAAAGGAAGAACTATTTGGGGAGGGTTAGAAAAATACAGTAAAGTCTGGAGAGCAGGCGCCAATGAAAATACTACCTTTTCTTTTGATAAAGAAGTGACTATTGGAGGAACGTCAATTCCTGCCGGAAAGTACAGCTTCTTTATTATTCCTAATGAAAATAAAGATTGGATACTTATTCTTAATAAGAAAAATGATGGCTGGGGAGCTTTTTCATACAATAAAAATGAAGATATTGTACGGTTAAATGTAACTCCAAAATTTGTAGATACAAATCAAGAAACTTTAACGTATACCATTGTAGAAAATGGCGTGCAGTTGGCTTGGGGGAAAATGAGGATTGTACTTCCTGTTAACTAATTTGATAACATACTTTAAATTACAAAAAAGAGGTCGTCTAAAAAGTGTCATTCTGAATGTAAACGAAGAATCGTCTTAAAATTAAACACTTATATATCAAGGTGTTGAGATTTTTAACTTTGTTCAAAATGACAAGTATATTTACTTTTCAGACAGCCTCTTTTTTTTGTGTTAACTTACTTTTTTCTAAAAAAAGACTGTCTTTTCAGACAGCCTCCTTTTATTAATCGTCATCGTGATCTTCATATTTAGAATTCGGCAATCCTTTTTCATTAATATCTGATGGATTAATATCCCCAGAATTAAGAGTTCTAATCTCAGAATGTCGAATTTGACCTCCCAAATTACCTACCTGGGCAAAAACTCCAAACGTAATTAATGAAACAATAAAGGTTATTAGCACAATTGTTCTCGCATATACATGCGCTTTTAACAATGCAAATAAACCTACAATTGAAAATACACCTAATAAACCCATTAGTACAATTGCAACCTCTGCAAGTTCTTCGTGATTTTCAATTATCCTTTCCGAAACTCCAGCAATATGTTCAACTGTTTCTTCAGCTTCTTCTCCTGTTAAATAGACAGGAATGGTTAGAATTGCCATAAAAATAAAAGTTCCTAATGCAACTTTTTGGATTTCGTTATTCTTAAAAAATTGACCATAAGCCAAAATTCCTATTCCAATAATCGTTCCTACAATTGGAAAATGTGTAAGTATTAAATGAAGATGTGTAGCATCCATAATTATATATTTTATATTTTAATTTATTATTAATAGTTTATGATTTTATATTACAGGTATTTTAGGTGGACCTCTTAAACCATTCGCATTAATAAAAATAGGTATATAACATACATTGGAAGGAGCTATATTCTTTTGAAGAAGTTTATTTTCTACATTAATACCTCCTTTAAATTCTTCGTTTAAAATTGGTATTTTATTTTGAGTTGTTTTTTGAATATTAAACTGGGCAAATAGTAAATTATCTAGACTTTCATCATTATTTTCATGAAAGAATATTTTTACTAAATCAAAAATATTATCATTATTTTGATGAAGTGCAAAATGTTCTTTTGCACTCATCTCGTCATAATGCCTATGCGGAATAAGTGCATGAAGTAATATTACAACTAATACACTCTTAAATAATATTTGTTTAATTAGCCCCATTTACAAAACTCTATTAACTAAAATTATTACTGTAATTTACACCTATTTTGTTTAAACGAAAACTCATCTTATTTAGTATTTACAAACTTAAAGCTTTGAATTAGCATTGCCAAAATTATTACTAGCAAACACCCAAACAAGTTCAACCACAAATAAGGCATCCAATCAAACCACCAGCCAATAATTACAATACCCTGAGTAATAAGTGCCGCCACAAAAACAGCATTACTTTTAACAAATTTTATAAAAAATGCCAATAAGAAAATTCCAAGTACATTTCCATAAAAAATAGAGCCAATAATATTTACCAATTGTATTAGGTTATCAAATAAATTAGCGAAACTAGCTACAAATATAGCAATAATTCCCCAACCAAGGGTAAACCACTTTGATGCTTTTACATAATGCTGATCTGACTTTTCAGTACTCACATTTCTTTTGTATAAATCTATAGCTGTTGTACCAGCCAACGCATTTAATTCAGAGGCAGTACTTGACATTGCTGCAGATAAAATTACAGCTAATAACAAACCTATCAACCCTCTTGGTAAATTATTTAAGATAAAATGGATAAAAACATAATCTTTATCATTTGTTTCAGCCGATGCATCGGCTTTTTTTATAATTTTTTTAGCTTCTTCTCTATTTTTATCTTCCAAAAAATTCAACTCTTGAATTTCTTTCACTAATGCCTTGTTATTTAAATTTGCTCCGTAATTCAAATTTACTTTGGCTTTCTTTAACTCAATTTCTTTATGTTTGTTTTCCAACACTTTATATTCAGAAGCATATTCTGAATTATGAACAATCTTTGTTGCAGCAGGATTAAAATTTAAAGGTGAAGCATTGAACTGATAAAATACAAAAACCATAACTCCAACCAATAAGATAAAGAATTGCATTGGAACCTTTAACAATCCGTTAAAAACAAGTCCTAACTGCATTTCTTTTACAGATTTCCCTGATAAATAACGCTGTACCTGACTTTGGTCTGTACCAAAATAAGAGAGTGCTAAAAAACTTCCTCCAATAATTCCGCTCCAAAACGTATACCTATTATCTAAATTAAATGAAAAATCTAAGACATCCATTTTACCACTTGCTCCGGCAATTTTTAATGCTTTAGAAAAGGTAATGTCAGCTGGTAAATAACTTACAATTAAGTAAAATGCTATAAACATTCCCACAAATATTACTGTCATTTGGTGTTTTTGAGTAACACTTACGGCTTTTGTACCTCCGCTAACTGTATAAATAATGACTAAAGTTCCAATTATAACATTTAAGGTTGTTAAATCCCAACCCAATACTGCTGATAAAATAATGGCTGGAGCAAAAATGGTAATTCCAGCAGCTAAACCTCGCTGAATTAAGAACAAAATAGCTGCCAAACTACGTGTTTTTAAATCAAAACGAGTTTCTAAATATTCATAAGCTGTAAAAACTTTTAATCTGTGATAAATAGGAATAAAAACCAAGCAAATAACCACCATTGCAATGGGTAATCCAAAGTAGAATTGCACAAAACCCATACCGCTATGAAATGCTTGTCCGGGAGTTGATAAAAAAGTAATAGCACTTGCCTGAGTTGCCATAACAGACAAACCTATAGTCCACCATTTTGCTTCATTACCTCCCTTTATATAGTCCGTTACATTTTTACTTCCTCGTGTTTTCCACGCACCATACGATACTATAAATAACAATGTTCCTATAAGTATAACCCAGTCTAATTGTTCCATCTCTTATGAATAGATTTTCATTATGATATAGAATAATACAATGTAAACTGCATTGGCAATTAGAACCATAGTATACTCTTTTTTCCAACTAAATTTTTGCTTTTCCATCTCTAATTATTTAATTGTATATTATTCTTACCTATTGAAATCATATTTGCAAATAATTTATAAGCTCCGGGCACACCAGCTGGTAATTCTCTAAAAAAACTAAGTCCAGTATAAATAAAATTCCCTTCTCCATATTTTGCAATTAATAAGCTACCTTTTTTAGCAGGTTCATCAATATCATTCATACTCAAAACTGCTTTGAAATGACTATCCCATTCATTTGGAAAATACAAACCTCTTTCCTGTACCCAACCTTTAAAATCATCTTTAGTTATTTTGTTTGGGTAATTTAATATTTCATGGGAAGGCATAATTATGCTAACTTCAGCATTTTCATTGGTAACCCTATCTTTAGATAATTTTAACGAATAAGGCGCTACCTCTTTCACTTTTAATCTTCTGTTCGTATTGTATTGCACAATTAGCGTTCCTCCATCTCTCACATAATTATGTAAATATTTTTGATAAAATTTAGCTCTGTCATTTGTATTATAAGCTCTTATCCCTAGAATTACGGCATCAAAATTCTTTAATTTTTCTGGAGTAATGTCTCTATTTTTTAATTCAACAACGGTGTATCCTATTTGACGTAAGCTTGTTGGAATTGCATCTCCGGCTCCTTGAATGTATCCTATTAGTTGTCCCTTTTTATGAATATTTAATCGGACAACTTTTGCTTCTGAAGGCATTATTACAGATTGAAAAGGAATATGACTGTAATCAATCTCAATTAACTCATTTGTATATATTTTGTTTCCAACTTCAACAATTGGAGATATTACTCCCTCTGATTGATTCAATGGGGGAATTATTTCAAAATTAAAACGTTGCTCCTCACCTTTTTGAATCAAATTAAACACATAGTTTGTAGGTGAAAAACGCCATCCTTTTGGAATAGATAATTTTAATTCTCCTTTTAAATTTTCTTTAATTGACTTTATTTTAACTGTTACCTTTTGGGGTTTTCTGTTTGAAAAAACATACACCTTCTCATCAAATGAAGCTGAAACTTCAGGTAAAATTTCAAAAGGTTTATATACTTCACCTTTAACTGGGTTGGTATATTTATAAACAACCTCTCTGTAAAATGGAATAACCACATCTTCAAATTGTACATTAAATTTCACTTTTATTGAATGTGGTGTTTCAGGTAAACCTATGTAATTTATATTATTCACATGATACATTCCTAAACTTCCTTTTTCAAGCAACCAATATGGCGAAGTATATTTTTCTTCAGAAGGTATGTAAATTGATACCTTTTTTTTATAATCCTTATTATTCAACAGCGCTACTGAACCTATAATTTCCTTTTGTTCTGGTAAAATTAACACTGAATTCAATAAAATTTTAGTTAAACTTCTATTGATTGCTTCAATATTCACAGCTACCAGACTATTAGGTGAAGCATTTGATTCTGTAGCAACCGCTTCCAAATACAAACCTGCACAGGCGGCAATTATTTCTTTTATTTCATTTAGTTTAATATTTCTCCAGTGATTATCTTTTAATTTATAAATTAATTGATATGCTTTAATTAGTTCAGGAATACTTTCGGAAGGATTTTTAAAATTAAATTCTTTTTCAACTTTATTTAATATTTTCCCTATTGCCTCTCCTCCACTAACTCTACCCCAAGTGGTATCAATTCCATTAAAAATATTTTTATTTGAAGGATAATCACCTTTTAACAACTCTAAATATTCTATTTGGCTTCCTCTGGTTCCTGTACTCCCAAAGCCTTGTGATTGGTGTTGACTTCTACTTAAAGAAGCTATTTCACTGTTAGACAATCCCTTAATTTTATAAAAAGCACCAATATCCATACTTAATAAGTTTGTTTTATCGGCTTCATTAAATTTTTCTTCACTTCCATAAAACCACCATGAAGTATTAAAAAATAAACGTTTTGGTTGCCAAATAGCATCATTTTTCAAATGTGTTTTATAATTTTTATCTGAAGCTAAATTGAAAGCTGCTACACTTAACATTGCAGAAGCTGTATGATGACCATGTGTTGTACCCGGTGTTCTATGATTAAATCTATTAACAATAACATCTGGTTTGAATTTTCGAATAACCGAAACAACGTCGTTTAAAACTTCCTTTTTATCCCAAATTTTCAGTGTTTCATCTGGGTGTTTTGAATATCCAAAATCATTTGCCCGTGTAAAAAATTGTTGACCTCCATCAATTTTTCTAGCTGCCAATAATTCCTGAGTTCTAATAACACCTAAAAGTTCTCTAATTTCTGAGCCTATTAAATTTTGTCCTCCATCTCCTCTGGTTAAACTCAAATAGGCAGTTTGTGCTTTAACATTGTTAGCAAAATATGAGATTAACCGCGTATTTTCATCATCGGGGTGAGCTCCAATATATAAAATGCTTCCTAAAAAATTAAGTTTTTGAATAGATGTGTAAATCTCTCCTGAAGTAAGTTTTTTTGGTGCCTGTGCTAAAATTATAAAAGGACAAAAAAATAACAGGAATACTAATGATCGTATATTTTTCATATAAAATTTAATTATTTAGTAGTGTAAACAAATATAAAATTAAATTTAAGACTTCATATTTCATCACTATTAATTAACATAATTATAACTTTTATAGCTGTTATATTTCATATTTATTTAGCGTATCTTTAGTTAATAATTTTTAGTTACAAACTGTTAATAAATATCTTTTTTAAAACAACTTTTTTAGAATATATTTGTAATTCATTCCATTAAAATAATCGTAGATGAAATTTATTGTATCAAGTAGTCAATTATTAAAACAGCTTCAAATTTTAGGTGGTGTTATCAATAACAGTAATACATTACCTATTTTGGATAATTTCTTATTTGAATTAAACCAAAACGAGTTAAAGATATCTGCTTCAGATTTAGAAACCACCATGAGCACAACTATTGATGTTGAATCTGACTCTGAAGGATCTGCAGCTATTTCAGCGCGTTTATTGTTAGATACCTTAAAAACATTTCCAAATCAACCACTAACCTTTAAAACTGAGGAAAATAATACGGTTGAAATTAGTTCAAGTCAGGGTAAATATGATATGGCTTATTTTGATGGAAATGAATTTCCAAAAGCTATTTCAATAGAATCTCCAAATACTACAATTATACCAGGTACTGTTTTAGCAACAGCAATTTCTAAAACAATATTTGCCGCAGGAAATGATGATTTAAGACCTGTAATGAGTGGTGTATTTTTTCAATTTACTCCTGAAAGCCTAACTTTTGTTGCTACCGATGCTCATAAATTAGTTAAATACTCAAGAACAGATATTACAGGAAATGATACTGCCGAATTTATAATGCCCAAAAAACCTTTGAACTTATTAAAAGGAATTTTAGGTAATGTAGAAAGTGATGTAACTATTGAATACAATGATGCAAATGCAAAATTTACATTTGACAATGTAATATTGGTTTGTAGATTGATTGATGGAAAATATCCCAACTATGAAGCGGTTATTCCTAAAGAAAATCCAAATAAATTAACTGTTGATAGAGGTACATTTTTAAATTCAGTGAAACGCGTATCTATTTTCTCCAGTAAAACAACACATCAAATCCGTTTGAAAATGGCTGGAACCGAATTAAATATTTCAGCTGAAGATTTAGACTATTCAAACAAAGCTGAAGAGCGTTTGGTTTGTGATTATCAAGGAGACGACTTACAAATTGGTTTTAACTCACGTTTTTTAACTGAAATGTTAAGCAATTTAACTTCCAATGAAATTTTAATTGAAATGTCTTTACCTAATAGAGCCGGAATTTTAACACCAATTGATGGCGTTGAAGAAGGTGAAAATATTACAATGCTGGTAATGCCTGTAATGTTAAATAGTTAATATTGTATTTAAGAAAAAATCTTAATTTACAAAAGGCTATCTAAAAAGTGTTATTTATGTGAACCTGTTTCATGTTCTCATAATGATTGATAAACCAGTATAGTGAGATTCTGAAATAAACTTTCCTGCCAGTCAGGTAGGTTCAGAATGACAAATTTTGTAACTTTTTAAACAGCCTCTTTTTTAGTTAAAAAATAGAGATTATATATCTCCTTTAAAAGGTATATTTTAATAGATTGGTACGACATATAAAACGGAATACAAACAAAACGTATGGCTGTTATCGTGTGAATATCATGGAATTACATTATTGAAGGTGATTATATAAGTTGTTAGGCACAAGCAAGAAAAATCACTTTAGATTGTAATAATACTTTGGAATATAAATTTTACATAAACAAAAACACCTTTATAAACGATAAACAGGGACTAAAACCTGGAGTAAGCATAGAAAAAATACCAGCGATTTATACGATTGATTTTACTGAAGGAGAAGGACCTTTTAATGATTTACCTACTTTAAGAAAAAAATCTACCATTTTTAGAAATCTATTATTGAGAAACCCAAAAAGAGCCCAACAAGTGTGTCTTGACAAAAACATCAGCGTAGTTAAGGACTTTATTTTTACTAAAGAAGACTTTAGTGTCAATAAAGATTTTATAAATGTATTTGAACATTGCGTAAGAGGAGAAGTCAAGAAAGGAAAAGTTTCGGGTGTACATTATTTTGATAAGGAGAGAGTAAGAATAATAAAGATTGTAAATCAAAATAAGTCAAACGGAATTATTGAAGCTGAAATTGAATACTGTGACAAAAAAACTAATGAATGGATAAAAAGAGATAAACCGACTACATTATTTCCATTAAATTGGAGCATTCATCAATTATTTCACGAATGTGTTTATGCAATAAACAGTAAAGAAAAGAAAATCGATAGCAACAATGTATATACGTCTACAACTGAATCAGGAATAAAAGTTAAGATAATTAGTATTAATAACAAAATCAAATCAATTTATCTTCTATTAGAATAATAAATCCAGTGCCTAACACCGTATAAAATTTATGCTTAATTTTGAACTAATTATAATTAGGAAACTTATAAACATATTAACAAACGATTTGCACTGCCGAAAATCCTACGGATTTTAGGTCGCACAAATCTTATAAAAACCTGTTGTCCCCAATTAAAAAAAATCGTAAAAAATTAGATTTATAGATTAAATGATATTATTTTTGATAGTATCAAATGATAGTATCAATATGAAACCTCCATACGAAATAACTCCTGAAATTTTAAAATTAATAACTTCTATTTCAGAAAAAATTGGAGAAGTAAATGCTAATTTTTTAAGTAAGCCTTCTCCTCAATTGAGAAAAGAGAACAAAATTAAAACAATTCATTCTTCACTAAAAATTGAGGGAAATACTCTTAGTGAAAAACAAATCACTGCCCTTTTAGAAAATAAACGAGTAATTGGACCAAAAAAAGATATTAAAGAGGTTTTAAATGCAATTGATATTTATGAAAATTTAGATAAGTTCAATCCATTAAATGAAAAATCCTTTTTAAAAGCTCATCAGGCTTTAATGAATAATCTGATTGAAAATGCTGGGCAATATAGAAATCAAGGAGTTGGAATTGTAAAAGGTGAAAAAATTAAACATGTAGCTCCTCCGTATGAAAATGTTCCATACTTAATGAAAGATCTTTTTGAATATTTAAAAAATCCAAATGAAATTCAATTAATTAAAAGTTGTGTATTTCATTATGAAATGGAATTTATTCATCCTTTTCTAGACGGAAATGGTAGAATGGGACGATTATGGCAAACTTTGATTTTAATGGGAAAATATCCAGTATTTGAATATTTACCATTTGAAACACTAATCAGTAAAGATCAAGAGAAATACTACAATGCTTTATCTCAAAGTGATAAATCTGGAAAGTCAACGAAATTTATTGAATATATGTTAGATGTTATTAACATCTCAATAAGCGAATTATTAGACTTTAATAGTCGAACTCTCAATGAAAAAGACAGGCTAGAATATTTTAGTTTACTAAACAAAATAGAGTTTACTAGAAAAGATTATATGGATGTTTTTAAAGATATTTCTCCTGCAACTGCTAGTAGAGACTTAAAAAAAGGTGTAGAACTAAATTTGTTTGAAAAAATTGGTGAAATGAATAAAACGAAGTACAAATTAACAACTGGGTACAACAAATCTAACATAATAGATTTGTAAAATGGAAAATAAAAACCATGGCTTATTTAGTTGGGGTTTTTTAGTTAAAAACCTTACATTTAACTTTTGTTATTCTTTGTATTTATAATTATGAAAATAAAATACTTTTTACCTTTTGTTGTAATTTCATTTAGCTTATTCTTTTTTACAAGCTGCCAAACCAAACATCAACAAAAAAAAGAAAAATTAAGAAATCTCCATGATACTATTGGCTTTGCTCAATACAAATGGCAAATGGATTCAATTTATAAGCGATTTCAACTAAAGGATACAAAAAACAATAAAAAATGGAAAGCTGTTATTTGTCCGCATGACGATTACAAATATGCTGGAAAACTATATTATGAAGCATTGAAAGGAATTAATGCAAATACCATAATTCTAATTGGAGTGGCTCATAAAGCAAAAAAATATAACTTAAAAGATAAAATTATTTTTGGGAACTTTACACATTGGAAATCTCCCTATGGAAAACTTCCTATTTCATCTTTAAACAAAGAAATTTATTCAAAATTACCCAAAGAAGATTATCTAATTCATGATGATATGCAGCAACTGGAACATTCGTTAGAAGCTATTATCCCTTTTTTTCATAAAAAAAATAGAAATGTTGAAATTGTACCTATATTGGTTCCCTATATAAATTCAAAAAACATTGATATTATAAGTACTGATTTATCAAATGCTATTTATGATATTCTAAAGTCTAAAAACTTAATATTTGGAGAAGATTTAGCTATCATAATTTCAAATGACGCTGTTCACTACGGAGATGTTGAATGGAGCCAAAATTTAGCACCTTATGGTGTAGACTCTCTAGGAACTAGCAAAGCTAGAAAGCACGATTTAAAAATTATAAATTCGTACTTAGTGAATGAAGTGAATATGGCTAAAATTGATTCTTTTTTCTACGAAACTACACAAAGAGAAGATTACACCAAATACAATTGGGTTTGGTGTGGCAGATACGCTGTTCCGTTTGGTTTAGCAACAGCGAATAAATTAAACATCTTACAAAATAAAAAACCTCTAAAAGGTACTTTTTTGAAATATGAAACAAGTATCGATCACCCCTTAATAACTGTTGAAGATTTACAGATGGGAACTACAGCAATTGCAACTCAAAGACATTGGGTAGGTTATGCAAGCATTAAATACGAATAATAACTATGAATTTTTTGGCACACTTATATCTTTCAAAAAACAATAAAAATATTCTTATTGGAAACTTTATTGCAGATGCTGTAAAAGGAAATAAATACAACAATTATCCAACTGAAATTAAAGCTGGTATTTTATTACATAGAGCAATTGATAGTTATACAGACAAACACCCTATTGTACGAAAAAGTAAACGTCGTTTACACGAACGCTACAACCATTATGATGGGGTTATTATAGATATTTTATACGATCATTTTTTAGCTAAAAACTGGCACAATTATTCTGAAATTCCTTTAGAAGTTTATGCAAATAATGTATACTCTTTTTTACAAGAAAATAAGGATCTATTTCCAACAAAAATTCAAAATATATTACCTTCTATGATTAAACATAACTGGTTAGTAGCTTATGCTTCAATTGAGGGGATTGAAAAAATATTACAAGGAATGAACAAACGAACCAAAGAAGTTTCTAAAATGGATATGGCTATTGAAGATTTGAATTACCATTATAAAGAACTTGAGCTCGATTTTACAACATTTTTTATAGAACTAGAACAATTTACCAAAGAAAAAACAACCTTATTACTTTCATTATGAAAAAAACTATTATACTTATACTCGTTGCATTTCTTTTATTACAATGCAAAAAAACACCCGAAGTTAATCAAGAAAACAATAAAATAACTGGCTTTGTTGCAGATAGTGCTATGGTAGTTTGTGCCAGAGAAGAAGCCGCTAAAATTGGTACTGCAATCTTAAAAAAAGGAGGAAATGCCTTTGACGCTATGATTGCTACACATTTTGCTTTAGCCGTCTCTTATCCGTTTGCAGGAAATATCGGCGGTGGTGGATTTATGGTGTACAGAACAAACAAAGGGAAAACTGGAGCCTTAGATTTTAGAGAAAAAGCTCCTTTAGCCGCTTCAAAAAATATGTACTTAGATGAAAAAGGAAATGTTATCAAAGGTAAAAGCACCCTTGGTTCAGTTGCTATTGGCGTACCTGGAAGTGTAGATGGCGTTTTTAAAGTATATGAAAAATATGGTACATTACCTTTTGCTGAGTTGATACAACCCGCTATAGATTTGGCAAAAAAAGGGGTTGTTGTTACAAAAAAACAAGCTAAAAGTTTTGCTAAGTATCGAAAATATTTTTCACAAGCAAATAATGGTACCCAAATTATGTTAGATACTGATTGGAAAGAAGGAGACAGTATTAAATACCTAAATTTAGCAAAAACTCTTGAACGCATAAGAGACAACGGAAGAGATGGATTTTACAAAGGAGAAACAGCAGATATGTTGGTAAATTATGTCCAAAAACTAGGAGGAATAATTACCAAAAAAGATTTAGAAATTTACGAATCAAAATGGCGTAATGCCATTGAGTTTAAATACAAAGATTTGAATATCATATCTATGTCGCCTCCTTCAAGCGGTGGAATTTGTATTGCACAAATTTTTAATGCTATAGAACCTTATAACATTGTCTCTTTTGGTCATAATTCTGTAAAAGCAATACAACTTATTACAGAAGCTGAAAGAAGAGCTTATGCCGACAGATCCTTTTATTTAGGGGATCCAGATTTTGTTAAAATTCCTATAGACACTTTAATTTCATCTAACTATACTCAAAAAAGAATGGAAAATTTTTCTTGGGATAAAGCAACACTTTCTTCAGAAGTTAGCCACGGAAATATTGTTGGATTTGAAAGCGATGAAACAACCCATTACTCAATTATTGATACGTATGGCAATGCCATTTCAGTTACTACTACGTTAAATGGTGCTTTTGGCTCTAAAGTTTTTGTACCTGAAGGCGGATTTTTATTAAACAATGAAATGGATGATTTTAGTTCTAAACCCGGAGTTCCAAATATGTTTGGCTTAATTGGTGCTGAAGCAAATGCTATTCAACCAGAAAAACGTATGCTTAGCTCAATGACTCCAACAATTGTTGAAAAAAATAAACAACTATATATGACTCTTGGTTCTCCTGGAGGTTCTACTATTATTACTTCAGTTATGCAAACTATTCTCAATGTATATGAATATGATTTAAGTATGCAAGAAGCTGTAAATGCACCTCGATTTCACCACCAATGGCTACCTGATGTTATTACGTTTGAACCTAAAGGTTTTGACAGTATTACAACTGTAAAATTACAAGAAAAAGGATATAAAATAAATAAGAAAAATTCTAGAATTCTTGGTAAAGTAGATGCTATTTTAGTACTTCCTAATGGAAAATTAGAAGGAGGAGCAGATTATAGGGGTGATGATAAAGCCGCTGGGTTTTAATTTTAAATTAATTATTTTTAAGGTTTAACTAAATAAAAAGATATGGATTCTAAAACAATTACCAATGGAATATTAAAAGCTGTTGCTATTATTATTGGTGTTTCACTACTACTTTATTTTTTATTTAGTGTACAATCAATATTAGTTTACATTGCTATTTCAGGCGTTATTTCATTAATCGCTAGACCTATAATTAGATTCTTAAAAAGAAAATTAAAATTTCCCAATACAGTAGCTGTAATTACAACAATGTTACTGTTTTTAGGACTTTTAACAGGATTGATTAGTATGTTTATTCCTCTTATAATTAAACAGGGACAAAACTTATCTTTATTAAATATTGATCAGCTTCAATCAAATATTCAAAATATCTTAAATCAGTTAAATGATTATTTTTTACTACACAATATTGATATTTTAAACGAATTAAAAAATGCTGATTTATTTAAAAACTTAACAGTAATTCCCAATCTACTAAATTCAGTAATTGGAATGGTAGGAAATTTAAGTATTGGTTTATTTTCAGTATTATTTATCTCATTCTTTTTTATGAAAGATACTCATTTACTTGAGAATTCTATTTATACAATGGTAAGCGATAAAAGTGAAAGTAAACTAAAAAAATCTATCACAAGCATTAAAAATTTATTATCACGCTATTTTGTCGGACTTGTTTTTCAAATAACCATTCTTTTTATAATTTACACAATAATACTACTTATTTTTGGTATTGAAAACGCTATTGTAATCGCATTTTTATGTGCTTTACTAAACTTAATACCGTATGTAGGACCGCTAATTGGAGGTGTTTTAATGCTGTTTTTAACTATGAGTAACAATTTAGGTGAAGATTTTCAAACGGTAATTTTACCAACTACTATTTATGTAATGATTGGTTATCTAATTGCACAATTAATAGATAACTTCTTAAGTCAACCTCTCATATTTTCAAACAGTGTAAAATCACATCCTCTGGAAATATTTTTGATAATTATGATTGCTGGTATCTTATTTGGTGTAGTGGGAATGATTGTTGCCGTACCAACATACACTGCAATAAAAGTAATTTTAAAAGCATTTTTAGCCGAGAATAAAATAGTTAAATCTCTGACTAAAAATTTATAAAAACAACAAGCTATGAATAAAGAAATTACAATTCCAAATGAAATAATTTCGAATAAAATATATTTAATAAGAGGTGAAAAGGTAATGATTGATAGAGATTTAGCATTACTTTACGGTGTTGAAACAAAAAGATTAAAAGAACAAGTTAGACGAAATATTAATCGTTTTCCAAAATCCTTTATGTTTGAACTCACTTCAGAAGAATATGTTTCTTTAAGGTCGCAATTTGCGTCCTTAAAACAAGGAACACATTCTAAATATCCTCCTTTTGTATTTACTGGACACGGAATATTAATGCTTTCCAGTGTTTTAAATAGTGATAATGCAATTAAAATGAGTTTACAAATAATAGATACTTTTGTACAACTACGAAAATTAGCTACCAACTATGAAGAACTTTTGAATAAAATTCAACAAATTGAATCTCAATATAACAACCAATTTAGCGAGATTTATGAAGTACTTCAAAAATTATTAGAAAAACCTAAAGAAACACCAAGAAAAAAAATAGGCTATAAAGCAGATTAATTTTAGTATCTTATGAAAACCTATATAGCACTGCTTCGAGGTATAAACGTTTCTGGCCATAACATTATTAAAATGGATGCCTTAAAGCTAAGTTTTATCCAATTAGGTTTTAATGAGGTTGTAACCTACATCCAAAGTGGTAATGTGATTTTTATATCCGAGGAAAATAACACTTCAAAAATTGAAACTACTATTATAAAAGCAATTAAAACAAAATTTGGTTATGATATAAAGGCTTTAGTAATTACTAAAAAAGAATTAGAAATCACTTTTAACTCAAATCCTTTCATAAAAATTCACGATGTCGATGTTACTAAATTATGTGTAACTTTTTTGAGGAATAATCCAACATTAGAAAATGTACCACAAATTGAAAAACTTATTGCAAACGCTAATGATGAGTTTAAAATAACCAAGAAATCTATTTATTTACATTGTCCCACAGGCTTTGCAAAAACTAAATTAACGAACAATTTATTTGAACGTAAATTAAAAACGGATGCTACCCCCAGAAATTGGAGAACCATCACTAAACTTTTAGAACTAAGCAACCAATAAATTGAATACCCATATTTTAAATACTGAAGTCCAAGATTTTATCAATGCCAATTTAAAATCAAACATTACCAAACTGATTTTAAAAGGAAGTCCATTTGCAGAAATTACCATGCAAGAATTGGCTGAACAAATTGAAGCAAAAAATAAATGCAAACAAAAATTACCTACTTGGTTTAAAGCCGAAAATATTTACTATCCAACTAAGCTAAATATTGAACAAACCTCTTCTGAAATTGCTGCAAAATATAAAGCTAACTTGGTATCTGGAAACTCTTTAATTGATATTACTGGTGGTTTCGGAGTAGATTCTTACTATTTTTCACAAAAAGTTAAAAATGTAATACATTATGAAATAAATAGGGATTTATCTAAAATTGTAACACATAATATAAAACAACTAACTGTAAAAAATATTGAAACCTATATTGGAAATGGCATTGAATATTTACAAAATAACAACAAAAAATACGATTGGATTTATACCGATCCTTCACGTAGAAATAACACAAAAGGAAAAGTATTTTTATTACAAGACTGCTTACCAAATATCCCTAAAAATATAGATTTATTATTCCAAAAATCTAAAAATATTTTATTGAAAGCATCCCCAATTTTAGACATCAAAAGTGCTATAAACGAACTTAAATTCATAAAAGAAATACATGTAATTGCTATTGAAAACGAAGTGAAGGAATTACTATTTATTTTAGAAAGAAATTACACCCAAACAATTGAAATTAAAACAATTAACTTCAATAAGACCGGTACACAATATTTTAATTTTAATTTATTTGAAGAAAGTTTTGCAAGTTATTCAGAACCAAAAAAATACCTATACGAGCCAAATGCAGCAATTTTGAAAGCAGGTGGTTTCAATCAAATTTCAGCTAAACTAAAAATTGATAAATTACACCAACATTCTCATTTATATACTTCAGAAAAATTAGTAAAATTCCCAGGAAGAAGATTTGAAATAAAATATGAAATTCCGTATAATACAAAACAATTAAAAAAATTAATTCCTTCAAAAAAAGCCAATATTACGACTCGAAACTTCCCTGAAACAGTTGCAAAAATCAGAAAAAAAACAAAATTGAAAGAAGGCGGAAATCAATACTTATTTTTCACTACTAATTTAAATAACAAACACATCATTTTAATTTGCGAAAAGGTTTAATACATCTCTTTTTTAAATCATATAATTAACACGTCACCCTGAATTCATTTCAGGGTCTCACCTTATTGTGCTGATTTACAATTATTAGTATATTCTGAAACAATACTTCAACTCCTCTCAGTATAACATCTTCAGAAGGTCATACATCATAAATCTATAAGTTTATACCAACAAACAAAAAGGATTAAAACTCCCTCCACATAACAAATAATTTTAGTATTTTTAGCCAAATATATCTGGTTCAAAATGGCAAACAAAAATATACGCTCACTATCATCTAGAAAAGAATTAGATGATAATTTATTCGAAAATATTGCGAATTTATCTCACAAAAACGCTTCAAAAGAAGAATTTCAGAAATTAGCAAAAAACTTTCTTGTAGATGATTCTGTTGTGGTTGGAACTTCTTCTTTTTACGATTTCACCAGAGAAAGCAATCGAACTAAAAAAATACATATTTGTAGCGGAACTGCTTGTATGGTTGCCAATACGCAAGGTGAACTCCAAAAAAATATAGAAAATCATTTCTCAAAAGATGAAATTGGTCACGCTGCTTGTGTAGGGCATTGCCATTCAAATAATGCATTTATGTTTGATGATAAAACATACTCTGCTCTTTCAAACAAAGAATTAGAATCAATTATTTCGAAAAATGTCAGTTCGAGCGCAGTCGAGAACAATTATAACATAGATTGTAATACAACACCTATTTTAACTTCAAAAATTGAAGATGTTACCACATTTTATGAGTTAGCTAAAAAATTCAAAAACAACCAACAACAAGTAATTCAGGAAATTAAGACTTCAAATTTACGCGGACGTGGTGGAGCCGGATTTCCATTTTGGTTTAAGTTAGATTCTGTTATCA
>JAKIVA010000061.1 GCA_021647265.1 Lutibacter sp. | reverse complement strand
AATAGTGTGTAAAAAACTTTCATAATATATTTTTAAAATTCTTTAGCCGAAAGTATAAAAAAAACTTACAAAAAGCGAACTATATACTATCTTTGCAGATTGTAATTATTATTTGAATATGAAGATTTCTTATAACTGGGTAAAACAGTTTATAAATTTAGATTGGGAAGCTGAAAAAACAAGCGAATTATTAACCGACATAGGGCTCGAAGTTGAAGGCATAGAATGCTTTGAGGCTATTAAGGGTGGATTAGAAGGTATTGTTGTTGGTCATGTTTTGAGTTGTAAAAAACACCCAAACGCTGATAGACTAAAGGTAACAGAAGTATCTATTGGTAGTGATGAAACCTTGCAAATTGTTTGCGGCGCGCCTAATGTTGAAGCAGGACAAAAGGTTCCTGTAGCCACAATAGGAACAACTTTGTATGACGAAGATGGAAAACCATGGAAAATTAAAAAAGGTAAAATTCGTGGCGAAGTAAGCCAGGGTATGATTTGTGCCGAAGATGAAATTGGTTTAGGAAAGGGACATGATGGCATTATGGTTTTAGACGAAAATTTGAGTGTGGGTGCTCCCCTCTCGACAGTTTTTGATGTAGAAACCGATTCGGTTTTTGAAATTGGTCTCACTCCAAATCGCGCCGATGCCATGAGCCACCTTGGTGTTGCTCGTGATATACGTGCAGGGCTTATTCAGCAAGATGTTTCGATAGAATTTATTACACCTTCAAATAGTAATTTTAAAGTTGAAAACAGATTAAATAAAACAGATGTTGAAGTAGAAAATAATGAGCTTGCACCGAGATATTGCGGACTCACAATTTCTAATTTAAAAGTTGGGCCATCTCCAAAATGGTTACAGAATAGATTAAATGCAATTGGTATTACACCAAAAAATAATGTTGTCGATATTACAAATTATGTTTTACACGATTTAGGGCAACCCCTACATGCATTCGATTCTTCAAAAATTTCGGGAAATAAAATTATTGTAAAAACTTTAGAAAAAGGAACTAAATTCACAACCCTCGATGGTGTTGAGCGCGAACTTCACGAAGAAGATCTTATGATTTGCGATGCCGAAAAACCCCTATGTATAGCTGGTGTTTTTGGTGGAGAAAATAGCGGTGTCACTGAGAATACAACAAGTATCTTTTTAGAAAGCGCCTATTTTAATCCGGTGAGTATTCGTAAAACTGCAAAAAGACACGGATTAAATACAGATGCATCATTTCGTTTTGAGCGTGGTATCGACCCAAACATTACTGAGTACGCTTTAAAACGTGCAGCGTTATTGTTAGTTGATATAGCAGAAGGAGAAATTACTAGCGATGTGATTGATATATATCCAAAAAAAATAGAAGATCACCAAGTTTTCTTACAGTACGATCAAGCTACAAAACTTATTGGTGAAGAATTACCAAGAGAAGCAATTAAAGCTATTTTAACTTCTTTAGACATTAAAATTAATAATGTTACCGAAGCAGGTATTGGTATGACGATTCCTGCATATCGAAATGATGTAACTCGAGAAGCCGATGTAATTGAAGAAATTTTAAGAGTATATGGCTATAATAATGTAGAGTTCTCACACAAGTTAAATACCTCTATTTCTTTTTCTGATTCCAATGATGTGAAGATCGAAAATATTGTTGCTACGCAATTGATTTCTCAAGGATTTAATGAAACTATGGCAAATTCATTAACAAAATCTAATTATATTTCGTTAACTGAAATGCTAAAAGAAGAACACAATGTAACTATGCTAAACCCTTTAAGTAGTGATTTAGGTGTAATGCGTCAGTCTTTGTTATTCAGCGGGTTAGAATCTATTATCTACAATATTAACAGGAAGAATAACTCATTAAAATTCTTTGAATTTGGTAAAACATATCACCATTTTGAAAGCGGTTACAGTGAGCAGAAACACTTAACACTTTTTATAACAGGCAAAAGAACAAAAGACAGTTGGAATATAACTCAGAAAAAATCTGATTTTTTCTATCTTAAAGGTGTCGTTACCGCATTATTACAACGTTTGGGTATTCAAAAAACAAAAACAACACTAACTAAAAATGATGTATTTTCAGAAGGAATTACATTGAGTTTAGGTAAAACCAAATTGGTAGATTTAGGAGTTGTTAAATATACTATTTTAAAAGAATTTGGTATAAAACAGGAGGTTTTATATGCCGATTTTAATTGGGAAAACATATTGAAAGTTGGGGGCAAATCTAAGGTGAAAGTTTCAGAATTATCAAAATTTCAAGCTGTTAAAAGAGATTTTGCATTATTAGTAGATGAGAAAGTGACTTTTAGTGAAATTTATAATTTGGCTTTTCAAACTGAAAAAAACTTTTTAAGAGAAGTTGATTTATTTGATGTTTACGAGGGTGATAAATTGGAAAAAGGTAAAAAATCGTATGCTGTTAGTTTTCTAATTCAAGATAAAAATAAAACCCTAAACGATAAGCAGATAGACAAAATAATGCAAAAGTTACAACATGCATTCGAAAAAAATATAGGTGCTATTTTGCGTTAGAATCTCTATGTAGAATAATACTTTTATACGGGTTAATAATATTCGATAATTTTGTCTTAATTACTTCATAATAAACTTATATATTTTGTACATTTATATGTAAATAAAGCGGTATTGTAAGTACCGTAGTAAACATATAGTATAACAAATATTTTAAAGTAAATATTATGGAAAAATCATTAAAAGGAACAAGAACCGAGCAAAATTTGTTAAAATCATTTGCAGGTGAAAGTCAGGCGACAAACAGGTATGAATTTTTCTCAAAAGTAGCCAAAAAAGAAGGTTATGAGCAAATTTCAAGAATTTTTCTGGAAACAGCCAATCAAGAAAAGCAACACGCAAAACGTTTTTTTAAATTTCTAGAAGGAGGCATGGTTGAAATTACTGCAGCATACCCAGCAGGTTTAATAGGAAGTACTGAAGAAAATTTAAAAGCTGCAGCCGAGGGTGAAAATGAAGAATGGACAGATTTATATCCTCAATTTGCAGAAATAGCTGCTGAAGAAGGGTTTCCAAAAATAGCAACGGCATACAGAATGATTGCAAGAGTAGAAGCTGAACATGAAAGAATATATTTAAAATTACTTCAAAATATTTCAGAAGATAAAGTATTTATGAAAGATGGAAAAGTTTGGTGGAAATGTATAAACTGTGGATATGTTTACGAAAGTAAAAAAGCCTTAGAAGTATGCCCAGCTTGTTTGCACCCAAAATCTTATATGCAAATTAGAGAAGAGAATATTTAATTGATATACCCGTTGTGCATTATAAGTTTTTAAAACTGTTCCGTCAGTTTCTGGCTAACGGCAAGGCAGGTAATTTTTGATAAAAAATTGTATCGAGAATGGCTGTTTGTAAATAAAAAACCTATTCTCGATACTAATTTTATGCCTAAAAAGGCTGAAATTCATCTGCCTAACCGGCAGACAGGCTTGAAATGACGAAATTTTATCATAATGCACAACGGGTTTAATATATAAAATAGTAACTTAAAATATTTAAGTGATTTTAAACAGGGTTACGTAAACTGAATTTATTTCAGTTTCTCATCAAGTATAGTATGAAATTCTGAAATAATTCCGATAACCATCGGAATAGAATAACGTTTTTTAGGAGTATATTCAGTACTTTTTTTTAATTTTACACAAACATATTTCAATGTACAAGAATTGTATTCGCCCTTTGTTATTTATTTTCGATCCAGAAAAAATTCACCATTCTACATTTTTTAGTATAAAAGTAATTTTTAAAATACCTGGGATAGCTTCTATTTTTAGAAAAATATACACGGTTGAAAATAAAAAATTAGAAAGAAACTTATTTGGTTTAACTTTTAAGAACCCTATTGGTTTGGCAGCGGGTTTTGATAAAAATGCAATTTTGTATAACGAACTAGCAAACTTTGGTTTTGGATTTATTGAAATTGGAACGGTTACGCCAAAAGCTCAAGAAGGGAATCCTAAAAAGAGGTTATTTAGGTTGAAAGCTGATAAGGCTATTATAAATAGAATGGGGTTTAATAACAACGGTGTTTTGGCAGCAGTTAAAAATTTAAAAAAGAACAAAGGGAAAACAATAATTGGAGGAAATATAGGTAAAAACACGGCCACGTTACCTAATAACTATACTGAAGATTACTTGACCTGTTTTAAAGAATTACATCCGTTTGTTGATTATTTTGTGTTAAATATAAGTTGCCCAAATGTGAATAGTCATGCCAAGTTAAATGATAAGGATTATTTAATTGAGCTTATTACTGTGGTTCAGCAAGAAAATAGAAAATTTAAACAACAAAAACCTATTTTATTAAAAATTGCTCCCGATTTAAACACAACTCAATTAGATGAAATTATTGAATTGGTTGCAAAAACTAAAATTGATGGTGTTATTGCTTCAAATACGTCTGTACATAGAGAAAATCTAAAAATTAAGGAAAGTGAATTAGAAAAAATAGGTCATGGAGGATTGAGCGGAAAACCAATTAACAATAGAAGCACGGAAGTCATTAAATATTTAGCTGAAAAGTCGAATAAAGCATTTCCTATAATTGGTGTTGGCGGAATTCACTCAGCAGAAGACGCTTTGGAGAAAATAAATGCAGGAGCCGATTTAATCCAAATTTTTACAGGTTTTATTTATGAAGGGCCATCATTAGTTAAACAAATTAATAAAGCTATTTTAGCACAAGTGTAAATTGAATTACGAAATTCTTATATCATTTATTGGAGCTTCAATGCTTTTAACAATAATGCCTGGGCCTGATATTATTTATGTATTGGTTCAGAGCATTACAAATGGAAAAAAATACGGAATAGTAACTGCGCTTGGTTTAGTATCAGGTATTTTAATTCATACATCCTTAGTTGCTTTCGGAATTTCGGCAATTCTAAAACAATCGGAAAATTTATATTTTACTATCAAATTACTTGGTGCTTTTTACTTAATGTATTTAGCATTTCAAACCTATAAATCTACAGATGAGATTTTTTTAGATTCAAAAGCAACAAAGAAAAATTTGATAAACTTGTATAAACAAGGTTTTATTATGAATGTTTTAAACCCTAAAGTTTCAATTTTCTTTTTAGCATTTTTTCCAGGATTTTTATATAGCACAACACAAAATACCATTATTCAATTTTATGTTTTGGGAATCTTATTTATGCTTCAAGCCTTGCTAATTTTTTCAATGGTTTCTATGCTATCAGGTTATTTTGCTTCCTATCTAAAAAATCATCCAACATTTAATACAAAGTTAAAATGGTTTAAAATTTTAATCTTTATAGCTATTGCTATTTTTATAGTATTGTCTTAATTGGTTTTGTATATTTGACCGTAGATGCAACGTATAAAAATTATAGAATGCCCACGAGATGCTATGCAAGGTATAAAATCACATTTTATACCTACGGAAAACAAAGTGCAGTACATTAACGCGTTGTTGCGGGTAGGTTTTGACACCATTGATTTTGGAAGCTTTGTATCTCCAAAAGCCATTCCTCAAATGCGTGATACAGCTGAGGTTCTTACCAAATTAGATTTGAGTAATACAGATAGCAAGTTATTGGCAATTGTTGCAAACGTAAGAGGAGGTGAAGATGCATCACAATTTGAAGAAATAAATTATTTAGGATATCCGTTTTCTATTTCTGAAAATTTTCAAATGAGAAATACGGGGAAAACAATAGCACAATCTATTGAGATTTTAGATAAACTTTTAAATATTTCAATTAAAACTAATAAAGAAGTTGTTGCCTATTTGTCTATGGGCTTTGGAAACCCCTACGGAGACCCATGGGATGTTGAAATTGTGTCAAATTGGACTGACAAACTATCAAAAATGGGTGTTACTATTTTGTCATTATCTGATACTGTAGGTAGTTCTACTCCCAAAATTATTGACTATTTATTTTCAAACTTAATACCGGCATATCCAACTGTTGAATTTGGAGCCCATTTACACACAACACCATCAACATGGCATGAGAAAGTTGACGCTGCCTATAAAGCGGGGTGTAACAGGTTTGATGGTGCAATTAAGGGGTATGGAGGTTGCCCAATGGCTAAGGATGAACTTACGGGAAATATGCCTACCGAGAAGTTGTTTTCTTATTTTCAGCAGCAAAAGGCTCTTACAGGAATTAATGCTATGAGTTTTGAAAGTGCCTACAATGAAGCTTTAAAAATTTTTAACATTATTTAAAGTTTATTTCATTTTTTAGAACATATATTGCCTTTATTTATAATGGCATACTTAAAACTTAATTAATACAAAATGAAAAATAAATATATATACATTGTGTTTTTGTTCCTTTTTATAGGAAGCATAAATGCGCAATCTAAAATGATTGCTGACACTACACATTTTAAATTAGTGAATTATGTAACTGAAGATGGAGGGAGTATTGAGGCATCATTCTTTAAGGCGAGTAAAAAGCGTGTGGTTATTTTTGCTCACGGAGCAGTTTTCAATAAGGAAAGTTGGTATTTTATGGCTAAAAAATTACAAAAAAAAGGCATTTCTTCACTTTCTATAGATTTTAGAGGTTATGGAAATAGTAAAAAAGGCAGTACAAATAAACGCTCGTTAGATATATTAGGAGCTATTCATTTTTTAAAAGAAAAAGGGTTTAATGAAATTTCAATTGTAGGAGGAAGTATGGGAGGTGCAGCAGTACTGAATGCATTAAATACAAATACCGATAAAACAATAACTAAAGTAGTGCTTCTTGCACCTGCAGGCGGTGAGGGAATTACAAGTACGTCTATAAAAAAGTTATTTGTAGTTTCTAAAAATGAACGACTTTTTACTCGTGTAAATAAAATATACAACGAATCAAGTAATCCTAAAAAACTAAAAATATTCTCAGGAACATCTCACGCTCAAAATATGTTTAAATCTGAACATAGAGAAGCGCTTATGAGCCTCATTATTAATTTCTTAGATACTCCTGAATAATTGAGAAATTGAGAAACCTCAATTGAAATTTTGTTACTGTACAATCCTACTAATAATTTAAAATATCAATTTTTGAATAAATTATTCCATTACATTTTTTAAAATAAATTAAATAAGTGTAGTTTTGTTTTTCTAAAAAAAAATTATGAAAAAAATAATCTATATTTTAATAAGTTTAAGTTTATTGGTTTCTTGCTCAAAAGAAAACAATGTTGTAGAGTTTACTTTTCTACAACTAAATGATGTGTATGAAATAGCTCCTTTAGAAGGAGGAAAAGTAGGGGGAATGGCTAGGGTTGAAAAATTACATCAGGATTTAATAAAAGAGAATCCTAATACTTTTATGTTTATGGCAGGAGATTTTTTAAATCCATCTCTGTTGGGAACAATTAAATACAAAGGAGAGCGTATCAAAGGTAAACAAATGATTGAGGTAATGAATGCCATGAATTTTGATTTAGTTGCTTTAGGAAATCATGAATTTGATTTAAATGAGCAAGAATTTCAACAACGCCTGAACGAATCAAATTTTCAGTGGATTGCTACAAATCCCATCCATAAATTAAAGGATAGTACCACCAAACGTTTTGCTATTTTTAAAGATAATATTTCTAAAGAACTTCCTAAAACAGTTATTTTCACTATTAAAAATAAAGATGGAAAATCTATAAAAATTGGTTTTTTCAGTGCTACAATAAATGCAAATCCTAAAAACTATGTTGACTATGGTGATTTTTATGAATCTGCAAAATATGCGTATAATACCTTAGAACCGAAGACAGATATCGTTTTCGGACTTACACATGTGACCATTGAACAAGACAAAATGCTTGCAAACATGTTTCCTAAAGTACCTTTAATTATGGGAGGACATGAACATGTAAATATGTCTGTTCCTGTTGGGAATTCTAAAATTACAAAGGCTGATGCCAATGCTAAAACAGCTTATGTACACAGAATTTCTTACAATACCAAAACCAAAGAAACTATCATCAAATCTGAGCTCGTTCCAATTACCAAAGAAACAGGTATAGATGAAAAAGTAAATAATATTGTTCAGAAATGGAATGTATTACTCGATGAAAAAATTAAGGAAATTCTTCCAAATCCAAATGAAGTAATTTATACAGCAGTTGAGCCACTTGACGGAAGAGATACTCCTATTAGAAGTGTGCAAACTAATTTAGGCGTATTAATAGCAAAAGCAATGGCCTTTAGTTTTGATAACAAGGTTGATTGTGCATTAATAAACGGAGGATCTATACGAATAGATGATGAATTACAAGGAGATATTACAGGTATTGATATCTTTAGAGTGTTACCATTTGGTGGTGAAGTATTAAAGGTTGAATTGAAAGGGAACTTGCTAAAAAAAGTATTAAATTATGGTAGGTTAAAAGCAGGAAAAGGCGCTTATTTACAACGCTATAATGTAACTTATGATAAAACCAATAAAAAGTGGTTCGTTAATAATAAAGCAATTATTGACTCAAAAACATATACCGTTGCCTTTAGTGATTATTTACTTAAAGGCTATGATATACCTTTTTTGAAACCTGAAAATAAAGGTATTGTTAAAGTTTATCAAAATAAAAATACTGATGTGGCAAAAGATATTAGAAAGGCCATAATTATGTATTTAAAAAGTTTATAAAAAAATAAAACAACTATTTAATATAAATAGTGTAAATTTGCTCGCAATTAATTTCTAAGTTGATTGCATTATGATTTTACACACTTCAAAATTCGTAGGAGAAGGTTTAACTTACGATGACGTACTACTAATCCCCGCATTTTCAGAAGTTTTACCACGTGAGGTAAATATTCAAGCAAAATTCACAAAAAATATTACACTAAATGTTCCTATAGTTTCGGCTGCAATGGATACCGTCACAGAATCTGAAATGGCAATTGCTATGGCTAGAGTTGGTGGTATTGGGGTGTTACATAAAAACATGTCTATTGCTAAACAAGCTGAAGAGGTTAAAAAGGTAAAGCGATCAGAATCAGGTATGATTTTAGAACCCGTTACTGTAACAAAAGATGAAACAGTATTGACAGCAAAAAATTTAATGCGTGAATACAGTATTGGAGGTATTCCAGTAATTGATAATAAAGGAACACTTATTGGTATTATTACTAACAGAGATTTGCGTTTTGAAAGTGACAACACACGTAAAATTTCTGAAGTAATGACTTCTAAAAATTTGGTAACTGTACCAGAAGGAACTTCACTAAAACAAGCTGAACTTGTTTTACAAGAAAATAAAATTGAAAAATTACCTGTTGTAAACGCAAACTACAAATTGGTTGGATTGATAACGTATAGAGATATTATTAAAGTAATTGAAAACCCTGATGCAAATAAAGATCAATATGGACGTTTGCGCGTAGCGGCTGCAATTGGAGTTACAGGAGATGCATTTAAAAGGGCAGAAGCACTAATTAAAGTAGGTGTTGATGCTTTAATAATTGATACCGCTCACGGACATACAAAAAGTGTAGTAACCATTTTAAAAGAAATTAAAGCTACCTATCCAACTACTGATATAGTTGTGGGAAATATTGCAACAGGTGAAGCTGCTAAATATTTAGTTGAAGCTGGTGCAGATGCTGTAAAAGTAGGGATTGGTCCAGGTTCAATTTGTACAACACGTGTAGTTGCCGGTGTAGGTTACCCACAACTTTCTGCAATTATTGAAGTTTCAGAAGCAATCAAAGATACAGGAGTTCCTGTTATTGCGGATGGTGGTGTTCGTTATACAGGTGATATTCCCAAAGCAATTGCAGCAGGAGCAGATAGTGTTATGCTAGGTTCTTTATTAGCAGGAACAAAAGAATCGCCAGGTGAAACTATTATTTTTGAAGGAAGGAAATTCAAGTCGTACAGAGGAATGGGGTCTGTAGAAGCTATGGAGAAAGGGTCAAAAGATCGTTATTTCCAAGATGTAGAATTAGATATTAAAAAACTTGTTCCTGAAGGCATTGTAGGCAGAGTGCCGTACAAGGGTGAATTACACGAAACAATGCATCAATTTATTGGAGGATTACGTGCCGGTATGGGGTATTGTGGCGCTAAAAATATTGCTGCTCAAAAACAGGCAAAGTTTGTTAAAATTACTTCTGCTGGTATGCGAGAAAGCCACCCTCACGATGTTACCATAACTAAGGAAGCACCTAATTATTCAAGGTAACTTTAAAAGAAACTGTCTAAAATGTAAAAATATTAGGCAACGCCTTATTAGATTATTTAGCTAAAAACTTCATTTATAACTTTTTGGGCGTTCCCCTGTTGGGTCAGGCTATTCGTTATATCTTTTTAGGCAATGCCTAAAAAGGATGCCACTACTATCCTTAACGCATACAAAACTTAATAATAACAATGCTATCTAACAATCGTAGCATTGCATGGAGCGAGTTTGTATAAAGTTTGTGCGACCTTAAATTTACAGGGGTTTTTGCAAGTAGGCAAGGTTTAGGGGGAAATTCCTCTTTACCTTTACTTACTCGATATTTTTATGAAGTCAATTTGTTAATTATTTTATTCAATTGTGATTCGGTGAAAACAGGTTCAAAATAATTTATATAATTATTCAATTCTTGTAATAGTTTTACACTTACAAACTTGAATTTTGTTGTAGGCTTGTTGTTAATCATGACAATTACATTTCTTATCGGAACTTTTTGTTCTCCCCAATGATGTTCTTTTAAAATTATATTCTCTGAAATGTATACGTAAAGAGCAAAATTAGATCTTTCTATTTGTTTAACTGGAGATCTCAAGTTAATTGAATTGACAGAAGATTTACTCCAATTTTTTGTTTCGATTATGAAAATTCCTGCTTTTGAAATTAAAAGATGGTCAATTTGAATAGAATGGATACTTTCGTTATTTTTTTTATAAAAAATTGGAGGAGAAAAACTCAAGTTAAAATCATTAATTAAAATGAAATCATCTGAAAGCTTTTTTATCTCTTTTACAACCAAATTTTCTCCAATTGCTCCCGAAATTAAATTCCTCGAGTTCTCTAAAACTTTTCGAGTATACTCTAATTTATCTATTTTAGCTTTTGCCCTTTTATCAACTAAACTTTGTTTATCTGTTTTATATTTTTTGGTGAAAATCTCATCACTTTCAATCTTTTTTGAGATGTTATTTACAGATGAACTTATCAGTTTAGTTTTATTATTTACAATATAATTTAATTGTTTTTTTATGAAATATAACTTTATACTCGAAAGGAAGTTTTTGAAATAATTATTATCTTTTTTAGTATCAATCAAGTTGATTTCCCTCTTTAAATCAAGTATTTGATTGTCTAACTTTTCTGTCTCTAAATTGATAATTGCTGTTTTGTTCTGAATTCTTTGTTTTAAGTTAATACACGTTTCTGAAAACTCTTTTGCTAATTGTTTTGATGTATCATTAAGTATCGTAAGTTTCTCTAAATCATAATTTGATAAAAAATCATTAATCTCTTTTACTGAATTAAATCTAGAGATTCCTCGATTTTTTAATTCACATTTTAGGGATTTCAGTGATTCTATTGTTCCAATTACTTTCGCCATTTAACGGGATTTCTAAAATTACAGCTAACGAGTTTGTATCAGGTTTGTGCGTAGGTTTTTATTCAGTTAAATGCTATTCTGTTATTTTAATTTCCGAGTTTACTTTTAATAAGTCTGCAATCATTTCATTATTATTTTCTGGCGCAATATATATTTCATCATACTTATTAAACTTAATTATAAGACCTCTTCTTGCTAATGCAGGTTTCGTTCCAATCCACATAGTTTTTCCTTTTATGATTTCTTTAATGCTTTGGATTTCTATTTTTCCTCTTAAAAACCCTGAACGATAAATTAATTTATTATTTTCAATTTTATAAAACGTGTCAAAATAAATCCAAAATATTAGAATTAAAGGGCTTAATAAAGGCAGAAGAATAAATGGTTTTTCTGTAAAAGTATTCTTGTCAAGAAAGAAAATTACTATTGGTAATAGCACAGAACCAATTAATAAATAATTGATAAATCCTTTTCTATTTCCTCTATAGATTTTCATTAAATTCAACTTTTCCAATTGAAGCACAATGTTTTGTTAGTATGTTTACCGTTTTCCTAATTAGTTCCAATCTAAGCCTAAATTTCATACAGTATTACCCAACGTTTTATTCTAATTTGTGTAAAATTTTAAAATATAATCCATTTAATTTAAAATTATAATTTTTGTCATTATAAAAATGAGTTAATGATTTCCTATAATCAGTTCCTAATTGAATATTCCATTTTTCAATAAACTCATAGCCTATTTCTAATCCAATAACTCCGTTCAAAACATACCTATTATTTTTCAAGTCATTTTCAACTACGAATCCATTATTTAGTCCAGAGACAAAAGATAAATTAAATCTATCATTTATCAAAAAATATTTCAATAGAATTGGAATTTCCAAAAATCTTTGTTTAATTAATTCAGGTGAATATCCAGGAAATGGGTAAATTATGTCACAAGTAGCGCAATTATAAGTTCCAATAAAATCCTTTTTTGAGTAAAGTATTCCTGATAAAATATTTAATTTTGAACTAACACTATATTCAGCAATAATACCAGAAGTGAAATTAAATTCGTTGTAAACAATGTTTGAATAGCCATTTATATTCCCATCTGTCGTTAAATATTTTGAACTCAAATTATTGTCAATTGAAAATTTTAGTCCAAACAGAATTTTATGTTCATTTTGACTAAAACAAATTAAGTTTGAAAAGGTAATTAATATTAAAATTATTTTCTTTTTCATGATGTTGGGCAACGGGTTTGAATATGGCAAGTTGCAATTTTGAAGTTGGACTTTTCCATAGCCTTTTATAATTTTGATTAAAAGTACAAATTTTTCAATTAAAAATCATTTTGCAATTTGCTATATGCGGTGTTAGCC
Organism: Lutibacter sp.; assembly: GCA_021647265.1. Lineage (GTDB taxonomy): Bacteria > Bacteroidota > Bacteroidia > Flavobacteriales > Flavobacteriaceae > Lutibacter. Next base: position 101 of record JAKIVA010000061.1, on the reverse strand, counting down.
AAAGTAATTAATCTTTAAGAGTTAGAATTTTAATTAATTTCTCATTAATATAATAATTTCCAGTTCCTAATTTTTCCTTTTTAAGGACTTTGTCTTTAGCA
>JAKIVA010000009.1 GCA_021647265.1 Lutibacter sp. | reverse complement strand
TCGAAGCTTGGACAACTTGGAGAAGATTAAATTACCCTACCTTAAACACTGCGGTAATTTCAGGTCTTCCTGTACCTACAAGGTTAACATACCCTGTTTCTGAACAAACATTAAATGGAGCTAATTACACTGCTGCTGCTGCTGCAATAGGAGGTGATGATTTAAACACAAAATTATTTTGGGATAACTAGAATAACCTATAATTATTATTTTTAAAAAGAGAGTATTTTTCAATACTCTCTTTTTTTTACGCAACTATTCGAAAATAATTACATCTTCAATAAGAATAGTCAAATACTATTTTAGTATAAAATTATAATTTTATGGTTAAATTCTTATTTTTTTATCTTTAAATTAGGATATCTACCATTATTTTATGATTTTTGGAACAATTAATTCAAATAATTATACAATGAAAACAAAATTTAATGGTTTTTTAACGCTTTTACTAGCGTTGCTAGTGCAAATTACATTTGCACAAGAAAAAACTGTTACTGGTACAATTTCCGATGCAAGCGGACCTTTACCTGGAGTAACAGTTATTGTAAAAGGTACTAATATGGGTACACAATCAGATTTCGATGGGAATTATTCAATTAAAGTTAACTCTGGAGCTGTATTGCAATTTAGCTTTATGGGGATGCAAACAGTTGAAAAAACCGTTGGGGCTTCAAACGTTATAAACGTTACAATGCAAGAAGATGCTCAAGCATTAGATGAAGTTGTAGTTACCGGATTGGGTATTAAAAGAAGCAAACAAGCTTTAGGTTATGCTGTATCAAATGTTGGGGCTAAAGATATTGAAGAAAAAGCCGAAGGTGATATTGCACGTGTTTTAACAGGAAAAGCTTCTGGTGTGCAAATTACACAACAAAGTGGTATGTCAGGTTCTGGTACAAACATTATTATTAGAGGTATGAACTCTTTTAGTGGTAGTAACCAACCTTTATTTATTGTTGATGGAATTCCTTTTAGTAGTGATACTAATGCACAAGGAGATTTTATTGATGGTAATAATGGATCAAGTCGTTTCTTAGATCTTGACCCTAACAATATTGAAAGCGTAAACGTATTAAAAGGTTTAGCAGCTGCAACACTATACGGTACTCAAGGACGTAATGGTGTAATTCTTATTACTACCAAATCAGGAAGTAGTAAAGGTACTGGAGCTAAAAAAACTGAAATTACAGTTTCTAGTTCATTGTTCGCTAATGAAATAGCTTCAATGCCAAATTATCAAAATGAATATGGTGGTGGTTTCGATCAATCTTTTGGTTGGTTCTTTAGTAACTGGGGACCTTCATTTTCAAAAGATGGCCCTGCTGGTTGGGGTAACCAATCTGCAATTGATGAAAATGGTACGTTAGCGCACCCTTACTCTACTGCAAGTTTAGCAACAGGGATTCCACAGGCTTTCCCAGAATTTGCAAATGCTCGTTATGAGTGGAAACCTTATGATGGTGTTAAAGACTTCTTTAGACAAGGTATTATTAAAAGTAATAATGTAAATGTACGTGGTTCATCTTCAGATGGAAATCTTTCATATAATGTAAATTATGGTAACTTAGACGATCAAGGTTTTACACCTGGTAACAGATTGAGACGTAATACATTTAGTATTGGTGGATCTGCTAAATTATCAAATAAATTTACAGTTAGAGGTACAATGAATTATACCAAAACAAACTTTAAAACACCACCTGTTGCCGCAAGTTATGGTAGTAATGTTGGAGGTGAAAATGCTTCTATTTTTGGTAACTTATTTTATACACCAAGAAGTATTGATTTAATGGGCTTACCTTACCAAAACCCAATCACAGGAGAATCTGTGTACTATAGACAAAATAACAGTATACAACACCCTCTTTGGACAGTTAATAATGCTGGAAACACTCAAAATACAAATAGGGTTTTTGGAGGTTTAACATTACTTTATGAATTAAATGACAACCTTAACTTTACTTATAGGTATGGTTTTGATGTTTATAGTGAAAATAACTCAAACTATTCTAACAAGGGTGGTAAAACAGGTAGTGTTGCAAATCAATCAGGTGTTTATGAAACTTGGAACAATACAAATACGATTGATGACCATAACTTTAGTATTAATGGTAATTACGACATTAATGATGATTTAGATATCTCTTTCGCTGTTGGTGCAACATCAAGACGTGATGTGTATGACAGGAATGGTGTAAGTAGTGTTGGTCAACAAGTATTTGGTGTATTAAGACACTTTAACTTTGCCTCTCAAAATGAAATTCAATATTTCGAAGAACGAAATATCCTAGGTGCTTATGTACAAGCTGAATTAGGATATCAAGATTATTTATACTTAACACTGGCTGGTAGAAACGACTGGGTTTCTAATTTAACAGAAGCCAACAGATCTATTGGTTATCCTTCTGCAAGTGTATCATTTTTACCTTCAAAAATAATAGAATCATTAAGAGAAAGTCAAGTAATTAACTACTTAAAACTTAGAGCTGGTTATGGTACTTCTGCAAACTTTCCAACAGGATATCCTGTATCTTCTACTTTAATATTAGATACGCAAGATTTTCAAGACGAAACGGGTACAGATGTAGTTACAAATACAACAGGTAGAGTTTTAGGAAATACGAATTTAAAACCTGAAAGAATTGATGAATTAGAATTTGGTATTGAAACTAGATTGTTTAATAACAGACTTTCGATAGATGCCTCTATATATTCTAGAAAAACAAAAGACCTAATAGTTTCAAGACCATTAGATCCTTCTACAGGTTTTACTTCAACAAGAACTAATGTTGGTGAAGTTCAAAATGATGGTGTTGAGGTTGATTTAGGATATGATTGGTTTAAAAGTGATACTCGTGATGGATTTAGCTGGAATACTACTTTAAACTTTTCAACAAATAAAGCTGTTGTAACTGATTTAGGATTGGATACAGACATCGTTGTATACGCTGGTTTCTCAACTCGTGGTAATGCTGCAATTAAAGGCGAACAATTAGGTACAATGATTGGTACAGCAATTGCACGTGATGACAATGGTAATTTGATGGTAAATTCGGCAGGTAGTTATGTTATTGAAAATGGTAATAACATTATTGGTAATGCAAATCCTGATTTTACTATGAATGTAGCTAACTCTATTGGTTACAAAAACTTTTCATTAGGTTTCCTATTCACTTGGGTTCAAGGTGGTGATATGTATTCTCAAACAATACAAACCTTAATAGGTAGGGGTGTTGTTGATGCTGATAACGTTGATCGTGCTAACTCATTTATTTTACCTGGTGTTAATCCAGCTGGAGAACCTAATACTACGCAAATTAATAATTCAACTTATTTCTTTAGCAATGTGTTATATGGTCCAGATGAATTAGGTGTTTATGATGCAACAGTTTTTAGATTGCAAGAACTTACTTTAAGTTATAAATTACCAACTAAATACTTAGAAAAAACACCTTTTGGTGCTTTAAGTATTGCATTTACAGGTAATAACTTATGGTTTTACACGCCAAATATGCCAAAGAATACAAATTTCGATCCTAACGTAGCAGGACTTGGTGTAGGTAATGGAGCTGGTTTTGAATACTTAAACGGTCCTAGTGCAAGAAGATATGGTATGAGTATTAAAGCTTCTTTCTAATCAACAAAAAAAAAGATTTTATATTATGAAACAAATAAATTATTTAATTAAACTTATGTTTTTTTGCGGAGCGTTATTCTTAACCTCTTGTGAAACTACTGAACTGGATTTGACTGAAAATCCAAACGCACTTACGCCAAATCAGGCAAATCCTGATTTTCTTCTTAATAATATTCAAGAAGATTTTGCAAGATTTGTTGAAACTATAGGTCGTAGAGGGGCTGAATTAACTCGTATAGATTATATGAATGGACGAGATTATACAAATGCTTATTCTCCTGGTGATTTTGATAGACTTTGGACTAACGCTTACGGAGGTTTGATTACCGACGGAGTAGATGATGGTGGGCTTATGAAGGATATTCAAGCAATGAATGTATTGGCTCAAGAATCAGGGTTAAATCATCATATAGCAATGGGGCAAGTTTTTCAAGCTTATACTTTAATTTCACTTGTTGATTTATTTGGAGATATTCCTTATAGTGAAGCACTTTTAGGTGTAGAAAACCTTAACCCTATCGCAGATTCGGGAGAAAGTATTTATGCTGCTGCTATAGGATTGTTAGATGCTGCGATTGTTAATTTTGGTAGTGAAGCTGCTGCAGATCCTCAGTACGACTTTTTTTACGATGGTAATTGGTCTCAATGGATTAAAGCTGCGAATACTATTAAAATGAAAGCATATATGGCTACACGATTGGTAGATGGTAGTGCTTTGAGTAACTTTAATGCTATTGTAAGTTCAGGAAATTACATTGCAAACAAAGCAGATGATTTCCAATTTACTTGGGGAACCAATGAAATTCAACCAGACACTCGTCACCCTCGTTATTCTGGAAGTTATACTCCAACAGGAGGTAGTGACTATATGTCTAACTCTTTAATGGATTATATGAATGGGAAAGATGATGCTGCTTATAGCAATCCTATAAATTTTGATATTCGTACCTTATTTTATTTTTACAGACAGGTTAGTCAAACTCCAGGAATTGGAGGAGCACCTGCCGATGAAGAAGCACTTGAGTGTGGTTTATATACGGCTCCTCCACATTATGCTGGATACACCTACTGTGGTGTTGCCAAAGGATGGTGGGGAAGAGACCATGGAAATAACAATGGTATTCCACCTGATGGATTCTTGAGAACTTTAGCTGGTGTATACCCTGCTGGAGGTGCTTTAGATGATTTATCGTACGATTCTAAGAAAAATGGCGATGGTAATGGCGGTAATGGTATTACACCTGTAATGTTATCAAGTTGGACAGACTTTATGATTGCTGAAACTAAAATGTTTAATGGCGATGCTGCTGGAGCAAAAACAAGTATGTTTGCCGGAATTGATAAATCTATTGATAAGGTAACTAATTTTGCACCTACTTCTGCTAGATTTAACTGGATTTTTGGAACTGCTGATGGTGGACCTGCTCTTGCACTAGCAAGTGATTATATTAGCTGGTTTAAATCTGATTTAGAAGCTGATTGGGATGCTGCTGATGCAAATGGAAAATGGGATATACTTGCAATGCAATACTTTGTTGCTTCGTATGGTAATGGTATTGATTCTTACAATTTCTATAGAAGAACAGGTTATCCAACAACATTGCAGCCTAATATTGAGCCTAATCCAGGAGGATTTATAAGATCATTCTTTTATCCTGCAAATTATGCAAATACAAATGCAAACGCATCTCAAAAAGATGGTGTAGGAGTTCAAGTTTTCTGGGATACAAATGCCCCTTCACCTGGATTTCCAATTGCTAACTAATAAAAACTATTTAAAATGAAAAAAATAATAAATAAACTATTAATTCTTGCATTTGCATTCTCTACGGTTATAAGCTGTAAAGATCCTGACAATGCAATATATGATGTTTTTGATGGCGTTACTTATGGCGCTGTACTAAGAACTCTTGATCGTGTAAGTACAAATTACAATATCTTTGACTTAAACTCACGTTTTGAGATTGTTATTGAAGAGCAAGATCAAGAGTATGGAGGACTTTTAGATAAGGTCAATGTATATGTAAATTATATTGATAAAACCGATGATGGTGCAGATAATAGTAAAGCGGAGGTATTACTTAAATCCATAGCGGCTTCTGAATTTACTACAAGTGCTAATGGACTTCCTACAACAACTATTGCTGCTACATTTTCTGAAGCTTTAGCTGCCTTAGGGTTTACTATTGGTGACGGAAACTACAATGGTGGAGATGAATTTAATTTTAGATTAGAAGTTGTATTAACTGATGGTAGAAGTTTTAGTGCTGATGACGCAAGTGGAAGTTTACAAGGTTCATACTTTCAATCACCTTATGCATATAATGTAGGTATCTTATGTATTCCAGATTCTCCAATTACAGGAGACTATGTAATAAACATGCAAGATTCTTATGGTGATGGATGGCAAGGTTCTAAAATAGTTTGTACTATTGATGGCGTTGAATATTACGCTTTTCTTCTTAGTCAATATGAACCTGGAGGAGCGCCTATTTCAGCTGGAACTGCAACAATTACAGTACCTGCTGGAGCATCTACGGTTGTATGGTCATTTGTTGCCGGAGATTGGCCTAGTGAAGTTTCTTTTCAAATTATTGGTCCTAACAGTGGTAATGTAATTGGAGACTTTGGACCAAGCCCAGTTGAAGGTGAATTAGCCTTAAATTTATGTAACGAATAAAACATAAATTATATATATTTTAAAAGACCACTTGTAAAAATACAAGTGGTCTTTTTTATATAGATTAAACACTTAACGAACTTACTCACAGAACAATACCTAATATTCACTATTTTTTTGTATATTATAGCCAATAACCTTTTATTACCACTTATTATGAAATTTAAATATCTATTTTCACTTCTTTTTATCTTGCCATTTATTTCAAATGCCCAAATAGCTTTTACTACAGCTCAATCACAAATTTATGATGGTCGTTCTAATGCTTCTGAATGGGATTATAGGTTTAGAGATGCACTTACTGATATGAGATATAATACCAATAGAACTTTCTCAGATTCTGAAAGAAAATACATCATAGGTAATTCATATTTTAACAAAATATTTATCCCTGGAAATATTTTGTATGAAAATAAAATTGTGTCAAAAATTTATGCATTAAGATATAATGCCTTTAGAGATGAAATTGAAGTTAGTAATGGTGACAAAATAGAATATGTAACTAGAGACCCTAAAATAAGTTGCATTATTGGAATGCAAAAATTCACCTTTAAACCCTATATAAAAGATAAAAAGCAAAAGACTAGAGTTGGTTATTTAAAGACTGTTTATCAAGGAAACAGTTTTACATTATTTGAACGTAAGATTAAAAAATATAAAGCAGCTAAAAAAGCAAAAAATACACTAACAACTTCTCAACCTGCAAAGATAGTTGATGTAACAGATTTTTACTTTTGTAATTCAAATGAGATTGCTACTTATGTAAAGCCTAAGAAAAAAGCTTTATTAGCATTAATTAACTCAAAAGAACGTTCAAAAATGAATGCTTTTATAAGTAAAAAGAAGTTAAATCTAAAGTTAAAAAGAGATTTAATTGCATTTTTTAAATACTATGATTCATTATTATCAGCCAAATCTTCAGATGTTGAATTGTAATATAGTGTAACTATTTAAATTATTTTCCCTATTCAACACAAAACTAATTTAGATAAATGTTGGAAAATTTATGTAGGTTTGCAGCATGGAAAATGAAGTTTCAAAAATTTTTGGGTTAAGAGCTGTTATAGAAGCAATAAATTCAGGTAAAACAATAAGTAAAGTTTACTTACAAAAAGACTTAGGTGGTCATTTATTTTCTGAATTAAACATTCTTATTAAGAGACATAATATTGCTGTGAGCCATGTTCCTGTTGAGAAATTAAACAGGCTTTCAAAAAATAGCAATCACCAAGGTGTTGCTGCTCAAATATCACCTATTGAATTTACCGATTTAGATACACTTATTACAACTACTATTGAAAGTAAAAAAGTTCCTTTATTTTTATTACTAGATCAAATATCTGACGTTCGTAATTTTGGTGCTATTATAAGAACAGCTGAATGTACAGGTGTACACGGAATTATAATTCAAAAACAAGGAAATGCTCCAATAAGTGCAGATACTGTTAAAACTTCAGCAGGTGCTGCTTTTAAAATTCCAATTTGCAAAGTTGATCATATAAAAGATGCCATTTATCAGTTTCAGGCAGCAGATATCCAACTAGTTGCAGCTACAGAGAAAACAGAAAATTTAATTTATAATGTTGATTTAAAACTGCCTACTGCAATTATTATGGGATCAGAAGAAAGAGGTATAAATCCGTCTATCTTAAAAATAGTCGATTCCAAAGCCAAACTTCCATTATTTGGCGAAATTGATTCTTTAAATGTATCTGTTGCTTGTGGTGCATTTTTATATGAAGCAATAAGACAACGTTTGGCATAATACGATAGAATTTTACTTTATTTTATAGTATTTATCAAAAAACAAAGGTGCTTATCAAAATTTCACCTGTGTAATTTTTATTTACTACTGTGTGAATTTAATTTTCTACTGAGTTTTTTTTATTTTCACCTGTGTAAATTCTATAATTACACAATGCTTTATTCATTTGTTTTATTTTCTTCAACCTCTTCTTCCAAAGGCGGAATATAATTTCCATTTTCATCAAATAAACTATCAAATTCATCATTCTTAGTAAAAATAAATTGTTCAGGCTTAGGTCCTTTATTTTTATAGATATAAGCAACAATAAATCCAATTAAAAACCCTGATAAGTGACCTTCCCAAGAAATTTTTTGTTCAATAGGAAAAATATACCACACCATACTTCCATATAAAAAAACCACAGCTAATGATAAAGCAATTAATCTATAATATTTTCTAAAAACACCACTAAAAAAAATAAAACTAACCAGAAAATAAACAACACCACTAGCCCCAATATGGTAAGCTGGTCTTGCAAAGATCCAAGTTAAAATACCTGTTAAAATAAATCCAATTAATAAAACTTTGGTTGCTATTTTATTATAGAAATAATACAAACAGCCTAACATTACACCTAAAGGAATTGAATTATTAAATAAATGTGTTGCATTACTGTGTATAAACGGTGAGTAAAGTACACCTCTCAAACCTAAAAAGGTTTTTGGATAGATACCATACTTATTAAAATTCAATCCAAATTTTATCTCAATATAATATACCATCCAAATTGCTAAAATTGCTAAAAAAGGAATTAGGATATAATTTTGTTGAAATTTAGATTCTTTCATTTAAGCTAAATATACGTTACGCAATCAAATATAAGTCCAATAAATTGGTTTCTGAAATATTGTCAGTAACAATATAAATAAGTTTAATTATTTCTTACTTTTACGCTATGAATGAACCTTTAGCTGAACGCATTCGACCAAAAACATTAGCAGATTACATAAGTCAGCAACATTTGGTAGGGAAAAATGGAGCTTTAACACAACACATTAAACGAGGTATTATTCCTTCGTTAATATTTTGGGGACCTCCTGGCATTGGTAAAACTACACTGGCAAATATTATTGCCAAAGAATCTCAACGTCCTTTTTACACATTAAGTGCCATAAGTTCGGGTGTTAAAGATGTGAGAGATATTATTACAAAAGCAAAACAGAGTGGAGGTTTATTTACCACTAAAAATCCTATTTTATTTATTGATGAAATACACAGGTTTAGTAAATCTCAGCAAGACTCCTTATTAGGAGCCGTAGAAAAAGGTTGGATCACATTAATTGGAGCAACAACTGAAAATCCAAGTTTTGAAGTAATACCTGCCCTCCTATCACGCTGTCAAGTATATGTTTTGAATTCTTTTAGTAAAACCGATTTAGAAAATTTATTAGAACGGGCTTTAAAAGAAGATAGCATAATTGCTGCAAAAAAAATTAAGCTTAAAGAAACTGAAGCACTCTTAAGGATTTCTGGAGGTGATGCTCGTAAATTGTTAAATATTTTTGAATTAATTGTAAACTCTGAAGATAGCCCTATTACAATTACAAATGAGTTGGTTCTTAACAAAGTACAACAAAATACCGTTTTATACGACAAAACAGGTGAGCAACATTACGATATTGTATCAGCTTTTATAAAGTCTATTAGAGGAAGTGACCCAAACGCAGCTGTATATTGGCTTGCCAGAATGATTGAAGGCGGAGAAGACCCCAAATTTATTGCTCGAAGAATGCTTATTTTAGCATCTGAAGATATTGGCAATGCAAACCCAACTGCATTAATAATGGCAAATAATACGTTTCAAGCTGTAAATATTATTGGTTTTCCTGAATCTCGCATAATTTTAAGTCAATGTGCCATTTATTTAGCGAGTTCTGCTAAGAGTAACGCTTCCTATGAAGCTATTGGTAAAGCCCAAGTTTTAGTTAAAGAAACAGGTAATTTGCCGGTTCCTTTAGCTTTAAGAAATGCACCAACAAAGCTAATGAAAGAGTTAGAGTATGGTAAAAATTACAAGTATGCTCATAGCTATGAAAACAATTTTACATCACAAGAATTTTTACCCAAAGAAATACAAGAGACCAAATTATTTGAACCTGGTAATAATATACGAGAAAATGCAATAAGAGATTACTTAAAAAAATGCTGGAAAGATAAATATAACTACTAATCTACTCTTTTAATAGTTTTAACACCTTTCTCACTGTCTATTTTTAAATTTCCATCACTGTCTATTTCAAGTAGTTGGGGTTGCTTATAAGCCACCCATTTTATAATGAATATGGTAGGCTTTGCTGTTTTATAAATAGTGGCATACTCAAAATTTTCATCGCCTCCAACAACAACATAATTACCCTCTTTTTTTGAAATTGTACTCATTCCCCAACGTTCAAAAATATAGTTTCCTAAAAGTGTTTTACGTGCATTAATTTTTTTCTCAGTTTTCACAACTTTAATAGCAGTTTCAACCTCTTTTTTCATTTTTGGAATAGCCCTTACTTCAATCACCTCTTTTACAACCTTTTTATTTTTAACTATATTTTTATCAACTACTTCCTTCTCAACAATTTTTGGCTTAGGTTGAACTACTATTTTTTCTTCCACTACCTCTTTATATTTATTGTTTTCAATAGGCTGATAGCTATAATTTAAACTGTTAATTTCTTCAAAAGCTTTCCTTATAGCTTTGTGATATGCGGTTTTAAAATCTTTTTCTTTAGATTTAACAACTAGCGTTTCAAATATTGTTTTATTATAACAATCTACTAATTGTATCTTTAACTTAGTTGTAAACATATTTGAATCATCTACCACATTTCCAACCAATGTTGAACAATTATTTTGAATTACTTCTTTTGGCATTTCATCACTTGATAAAAACACGTTAAACCCAGCTTTATTAAATAAAAATTTAGTTAATGAGTTTAATTGATATTGCTCAGTTTTGGTTTGAAATTCAAACCTGTTTGGAACAATAACATATTTGTAATTATTTACACTTTTTTGAGCAAACATTGCTGTTGTAAACAATACAACACTTAAATAAAACACTATTTTTTTCATAATTCAAATTTAGACTGTTCAATTATAGTAATAAACGAATACGGTAAATGTACTCAATTTAAATATTGAGAATAACTATTATAAATATTCTTTTATGTCTATAAGTTGGTGTACACTTTTAATGTTAGCTCCAACTGGTTGTTTTTCGTAGTTAAAATAAATGGCATCTATTCCATTTTCAATGGCTCCCATAACATCAGCTTCCCAATTATCACCAATCATAATTGACTCTTTTGAAGTCGCTTTTGCTTTGTCTAAAGCATATTCAAAAATTATAGGATTTGGTTTTTTTACACCTGCATCTTCAGAAGTAATTATTTTATCAAAGTATTTACTTAAACCCGAATTCTCTAACTTTTTATACTGAACTTCATTAAAACCATTGGTAATAATATGTAGTTTATAGTTAGGATATAAATGATCTAAAATTTCATAAGCACCTTCAAAGAGCTTATTGTTATTGGGTAAAACATCAATATAATCTACTGATAAACTATCAATTAATTGATTGTCAACCTTGTAGTTAATTTTCAAAAAGGTATCCTTCAGTCTACCAATTCTTAATTCATCTTTAGTTATTTTCTCTTCGCGATACAGCTTCCAATAATTATGATTAATTCCTCTGTAGTTATTCAAAAAAAATTGAAGGTTTACCCCTACCGAGTGTTTTTTAAAAATAGTTTCAAAAGCAATATCTGAATTTGCCTCAAAATCCCACAATGTATGGTCTAAATCGAAAAATATATGTTTTATTTTCATACTCTAAAATTATAAATTTAATCAACATATAAAATAGTTTTATCTGTTTATATTTGTTTTTCAAAGAATGAATAAAAAATTACATATCCTTTTTATAAGTAGTTGGTATCCTTCAAGCGTATTTCCTACTAATGGTGATTTTGTGCAACGGCATGCAGAAGCTGTTGCTACAAAACATAAAGTAACTGTAATTCATGTAGTAACAGCTAGTAATTTAAATTCCTCTAAAAAATTTAATGAAAAAATAAATAATGTAGAAACAACTATAATTTACATACCTAAAACTAAAAATAAAATACAAAAGTTAATCCGTTTTTTTAAAGCCTATTTATCTATCATTAAAAAAATTGAACCTATTGATGTCGTTCATGTTAATATTACTTTTCCAATTGGATTGATAGCGTTATATTTAAAATGGTTTCACAAAAAAAGTTATTTAGTTTCAGAGCATTGGTCTGGATATTTATATCCTAATAACAAATCAATAGGTATTACACAAAAAATAATTACCAAAATTATTTTAAAAAATGCATCATTTATATGCCCTGTGAGTGCTAATTTGAAAAACGAAATGTTATCTTTTGGATTAAAAGGGAACTATGTTCCTGTACCAAATGTTGTGGACACCTCTCAATTTAATCCTTTAGAAATTAATTCTGATGAATTTATTATCACTCATATTTCTGGAATGGATAATTCAATAAAAAATATTGATGGAATTCTTAATACTATATCAAAGATTCAAACAAAAATTCCAAAACTTATATTTAACCTAATTGGGGGTAATTCAAATAAATTCATAAATAGAATTAAGAATTTAAAAATTGAAAATATTAATGTAATTAATCAGATTCCAAATTTGGAAGTTGCAAATTATCTAAAACAATCAAAAGTATTTATTTTATTTAGTAATTATGAAAATTTACCTTGCGTTATATTAGAATCATTTGCTTGTGGAGTACCTGTTATTTCAACAAATGTTGGAGGTATTAGCGAATATTTCCCTCCAAATTTTGGGTATTTAATTGAACCTAAAGATGAAGAAGCTTTAGAAAAATCGATTCTAAAGATCTATAATAATGAGCTAAAATATAATAAAAAACTAATGTATAATTACGCTGAAAATAATTTTGGCATCAACATAATTAGCGATCATTTTTCTAAACTTTATTTTAAAATATTAACTACTTGAAAGGAATTTGGCAATTCATATTAAATTTCATTCATCGATCAGGCAGTTATGTGTTTACTACAACTATTGCTTCTCGCCTACTTTCCTTTTTTGCCTCTTGGATTGCACTTCAATTAATACCAAATAAAGAATTAGGGATTGTAATATATGCATTTCAAGTAATTCTATTTATAATTCCAATAGGAAGTTTAGGGTTAAATCAAGGGTTACTACGATACGGCTCTCAATTAAAATCTAATAAGGAAAAAGATATTCTTTTTAATTATATCTTAAAAAAAGGAATACTAATTAGCTTAATTATAACAGTAATAATTATAATTACTGTCTTTATCTTAAATTTTAAATTAAATAAAACTCATTTTTATTTAATCCTTTTATCTTTAATGATAACATCAAGCTTTGTATTTGAAATTGTAAAGATTCAATTTAGACTTCAAAAAAATAATAAGCTTTTTTCAATAGCTGAACTTTTTTATAATATTTTATTGGTGTTTTTTGTCTTTACTTTAAGTTATAATTTTAAAGAATTGGGCTATGCCATTGCCTTAATTATAACTCCTTTTATTTCCTCATTAATATGTATTTCAAAACTTAATATTTCTTGGGAAAAACCTAAAAAATTAACATTTATAAATTATAAATTCTTTAGATATGGTTTTTTTGCAAGTTTATCTAATGTAACTACTCAATTACTAATTTCCATTGATATTATTTTAGTAGGATTTATTTTAAAAGATATGGAACTAGTTACTGCATTTAAATATGTTTCATTGGTGCCTTACAGTTTGCTTTTTTTATCTAATGTGGTTATTACCACAGATTTTGTAAATTTTACTGAAAAAATTAAAGATTCAATTTATATTAAAAGTTATATCATAAACTATATAAAATTATTTAGTTTAATTAGTTTTGCCTGCATTATGGTAGTTTACTTTTTTGGTGAATTTATCCTATCATATTTTGAAAAAAGTTATATTTCTTATTTTTCTTCTTTAATGGTTTTAACCGTTGGTGTGTCAGGAATTTTAATATTACGAGGACTTTTTGGTAATTTATTATCTTCAATAGGAAAAGCACATATCAATTTTTCAATTACTACAATGGCTTTAGCTTTAAATATTGTTTTAAATTATTATTTTATCCCAAAATATGGAATTTTAGGTGCTGCAACTACCTCTGCAATAATTATGTGGTTTACAGGTTTTATATCTTTTTTATTGTTCTTGTATTTTTATAAAAAATTATACTTCAAAAAATTATAATACATCTCTTTTTTAGCCCCAAATCCTTTATAAAAATTTGCTACGCCTTCAATCATAGAACCTTCAAAATCTAATTGAAAATTACTAGTTGAAAATTGCTTAATTAATGTATTCACCAGTAATGTTGCTAAACCTGTATTTTTAGCTTCATTATTTGCAACCGGTAATAAATAAGTAATTCGTTTGTCTTCTTTTATCCAAATTAAACAGGCAATTAATTGACTTTCTTTCTTAATTCCCCAAATATTAACAGTAGTATTTTCAATAGAAAGTAATTTTTTTAAAGTTGAAATTTGATTTGAATGTAATTTCAAATTCTTTTTAGAATGTAAATAAAACTGTAAAAAATCTTTAGGTGAAATATTCTTTTTTACCATTAACCCTTCTCTTTTAGCCTTACTTAAATCTCGTTTTCTATTTTTAGTAAACCCTTTATAAATCTCCTCATAACTTTTATTTAACGACAAAATATAATTAACTCTTTTTTGAGTTTTAAAAAGACTTAAATCATTTCCTGAATTAAACTGGATAGTAATTTTTTTAAATTTTCTTGGAATTATTTTTATAAATTCTAAAATTAACTTTTTGGAAATTTCTTTTTCTGAAAATATACCTAACTGTTGCGTCCAAGCTGGTGGATATACATATTTCATAAAATATTTGCTTCTCCAAGGTAATGGCATCACAGCTTCATAATCATTCAAAACCAATACGTCCCAATTGTCTGCAACAATATCTAAATACCAGCTGTAAGCATAAATACGAGCATTTATTGATTTTTTTATACACGTATCGTATTTTGTTATAGCTATTTGATTTCTCTTATAATAGTGAATCATCTATCAATCAATAACAACTTTTTTATAAATCGTTTTCCAACCTTTCCAATACTCATTTTCACTTAAAGTTTCATTATGAAATAGGGTAATAAAAGTTCCGTTTACATTTTTTACTTCTTCTTTTAGTTTGATAATTTTATTAAAACTTTCTTCATTTGAGAGTTTCATATACTCTTTAAGAGTTACATCCATAATGGCAAAAGGGTAGATTTTTAAAGGTGTTTGTATTTCAAAATCTAAATCGTAAAAATAAAAAGGTGTACAGGTACTAGCTCTAAATCCAA
Organism: Lutibacter sp.; assembly: GCA_021647265.1. Taxonomy (GTDB): domain Bacteria; phylum Bacteroidota; class Bacteroidia; order Flavobacteriales; family Flavobacteriaceae; genus Lutibacter. Next base: position 52,770 of record JAKIVA010000009.1, on the reverse strand, counting down.
CAAGCTTCGCATATCCCATTGTGTAATCTTCATTTATATCTAAATCAATTAAATTTTGATACGTTTCGGGAATACTCAACCTCAAATAATGCTGACGTGAAAATGTAATTGGAGTATTGATAATATTTTCTAATCGTAATTTTTCTTTTTTAAGTTTCTCGGCATTTTTAACAGTAAAATATGAAGGGTGTAAACCTATTTTAGCGTAATCTGCTACCGACTTTATCAACGATTTAAATTTGTTGTTTGAAGATGAAATATTTTTATCAAACGTAGTGTAATCTCCAATTAAAAAGAAAAACAAGGTAGTAACATTGTATTCCTTTTTAATTTCTAACAATTCATCAAATGTATTAAAAGGGTCTGGCTTGAAGTTTAAAATTGACAACAATCTATACCAAAAATTAAATAATCTTAAGTGAAAAATATCGTTAAAAAAACCTCCAAACGTTCTTACAACACCCTTATGTTTGTAGGCAAAGGCATTGTCTACATCAATTGTTGAAATCAACTTATATTCTCTGCCTTTATAATTATAGTTTGGAAACTTTATTTTTAATTGCTCTAAAAATTTATACGCCCAAATATCAATCACTGGTTGCTCTATAAATCCATTTTTTACAGCCAAACTTTCTTCAGCAGGAAATCGTTCATGATTGTCTTGCACATGAGGTAAATATTCTTCATACCTACTAATTAAATAAAACCCTGCTGCAAAAATGTCAAATGGTATGCTCGAAGTTTCTCCTGCTGCAAAAAAACATGAAACTTCATCCCATTTTGAAATTGTTATATCAATATCATTAATTCCTTGCTCAAATAAAAGGTCATGACTTCTAATAAAAAACTCTGAACCGAGTGGTGTTTTTGAATAGGTGATTTTTGGACCACTATGAGCCACAAACTCGTCAACTTTTGTAGTGAAAATAACGGGTATTTGTAATATTCGAACAAAATAATGTTTAAATATATAGTTAAGGCGTGGTGTAATTTTATGTGTATAAACTAATAACATGTGCTGTTAAATATTGTTTTTTTGAGTTAGATATCAATTCGTGAACCGTAATTCATAATTCCTGAATTATAATATATTTTCATCAGCAAAGCTAAAATACGCATTTTCCGTAATAATTAAATGATCTAACACTTTTATATCTAAGGTTTCTCCTGCTTGCTTTATTTTTTTTGTAATTGATTTATCTGCACTACTTGCCTCTAATTTTCCTGATGGATGATTATGACATAGTATAAGTGCTGTTGCATACAATGCTATGGCTTTTTTAAACACCAATCTAATATCAACTAAAGTTCCTGTGAGCCCTCCTTTACTCAATAGGTTTTTATACAATACTTTATTCGAATTATTTAAATATAACACCCAAAATTCTTCATGCTGTAATTCACCTATTAACGGTTGCATTATATTAAAAACAGCCTTACTATTTGTAATTTTTTGAACTTCTAAAGCTTCTTCTAATCGTCTTCTTCTCCCTATTTCTAAAGCTGTTATTATTGAAATTGCTTTTGCCTCCCCAATTCCCTTAAACTTTGTTAAATCAGAGACTAACAATTTCCCTAGCTTGTTTAAATTATTGTCAATAGCAGCTAAAATTCTTTTTGATAAAGCAACGGCACTTTCATTTTTATTACCAGAACCAATTAAAATAGCTATCAATTCAGCATCAGATAATGCATATTTTCCTTTTAAAAGCAATTTTTCTCTTGGTCTATCTTCTTCTGCCCAGGACTTAATAGACAGTGGTTTATTTTCATATTCCATAAACAATTTTTTTTTCAAAGATAAGTGTAATATCTTAGCCCAAATATTTTTACTCATGAAAATTATTATTGTTGGTGCAGGAGATGTTGGTTTTCACTTAGCAAAGCTGCTTTCTTTTGAATCACAAGACATTTATTTAATTGATATGGATGCTGAAAAACTTGAGTATGCTAGTAGCCATATTGATGTTATTACAAAAAAAGGTGATGCGACGTCGGTTAAACTGTTAAAAGAAATTGGTATTGATAAGGCTGACATATTTTTAGCAGTTACTGAATCTCAAAATACTAATTTTACACTATCTGTAATTGCAAAAAAATTAGGCGCTACAAAAACTATTGCCAGAATAAGTAGTCATGAGTTTACCCAAAACAATGAAATTGATTTTACCGAATTAGGTGTTGACTTTATGATATCTCCAGGTCAATTAGCTGCAGAAGAGATTAAAATGTTATTACACCAATCGGCTTTTAACGATACCATTGAATTTGAAGATGGGACTCTTAATATTTTAGGAAGTACTTTAGAATACAATTCTCCACTTATAGGTTTAACAGTTGAAGAAGCTCGCCATAAATTTTCTGATGTTGAATTTATTACCATTGCCATAAAACCCGAAAATGGTAATGAAACCATTATTCCAAGAGGTAACACCAAGTACAATGCTTTTGACCAAGTTTATTTTTCTATACCAGAAAACAGTATAAAAAAATTATATAAACTTATGGGGAAAACACCTTATGGCGTTAAAGATGTAATGATATTAGGTGGTAGTAAAATTGGTGTAAAAGCAGCAAGAAATTTATGTGATGGAAATTTCAATACCAAACTAATTGAGATAAATAAAGAAAGAGCAAAAGAGATTGCAGAAAAATTGCCAAATGCATTAATTATTAAAGGTGATGGTAGAAATGTTGAGCTTTTAGAAGAAGAAAATATTAGTGAAATGGATGCATTTATTGCAGTAACTGGAAATTCTGAAACTAATATTATGACCTGTTTGGTTGCCAAGTCGAAAGGAGTAAAAAAAACAATTGCATTGGTAGAAAATATGGATTATATCAATATTTCTCAAACCATTGGGATTGATACTTTAATCAATAAAAAACTATTAGCAGCTAGCGCCATTTTTAAACATGTTCGTAAAGGTGACGTATTGAAATTAGCCAACTTACACAACATTGATGCTGAAGTACTCGAATTCAATGTAAAAAAAGATTCTGCTGTTACAAAAAATTTAATAAAAGACATTAAATTAACCAAAAAAGCTGTTTTTGCAGGTGTAATTAGAGATGGAATTGCTTTAATGACCTTTGGTGATTTTCAAATTTTAGTTGGGGATAAGGCTGTTGTTTTTTGTTTACCTGAAGCTATCTATAATGTTGAGAAATTATTTAATTAATTCATGAAAAACATTAATATAAAAATTATTATCAGCTTTTTGGGGTTGACTTCTATGCTCAATGGTTTTTTCATGTTAATTGCTGTTCCGTTTAGTATGTATCATAATGAACCAGCACAAAAAGGAATTTTACTGGCTGGTTTAACAACCATTTTAGTAGGGTTTTTATTATGGTTTTTTAACAGGAATGCTCCTAAAAATTTACAAAAAAAAGAAGGATATCTTATTGTTACATTGGGTTGGTTGATGCTTACCTTTACAGGAACATTACCCTATTTGTTTTCTGGAACCATACCAAATTTTACCAATGCTATTTTTGAAACAATTTCAGGCTATTCAACAACAGGATCTTCAATTTTAACCAATATAGAGTCTATGCCAAAAGGAATTTTATTTTGGCGTAGTGCAACCCATTGGATTGGTGGAATGGGTATTATTGTCTTAACTGTTGCTATTTTACCTTTGCTAGGGATTGGTGGAATGCAATTATTCATGGCTGAAGCTCCTGGGCCTTCTGCTGATAAAATGCACCCGAGGATAACAGAAACGGCAAAACGACTTTGGTTAATCTATTTTTTACTAACATTTACTGAATTTTTTCTATTAAAAATTGCTGGAATGACATGGTTTGATGCCATAAATCATGCGATGGCAACTTTAAGTACTGGCGGGTTTTCAACAAAAAATGCCAGTATTGCACATTGGAATGGAACACCTATAATTCAATACATTATAACTGTTTTTATGTTTATTGCTGGTGCTAACTTTGTACTTACCTATTTTGCTTTAAAAGGAAAGATTCGTAAAGTTTTTCAAAGTGAAGAATTTAAATATTACTTTTTTGGCGTACTTACCCTAACCATTTTAATTACCGTTGTAATTGTAAATTTTCAAGATTCTAATTTGGTAAGCACTATTAACCATCCTAAACCTTGGGGAGAAACTGAAAGTGCTTTTAGACATGCTGCTTTTCAGGTTACCTCCATTTTAACAACAACCGGTTTTGTTTCTGCAGATTTCACAATGTGGAATTCTTTTGCGACCATGCTTATGTTCTCTCTCTTTTTTATTGGTGGTTCTGCTGGTTCAACTAGTGGTGGTGTTAAAATTGTTCGCCATATTATTATGATAAAAAATAGCTTGTTTGAATTTAAGAAATTATTACATCCAAATGCTATTATCCCGGTTCGTTATGATGGAACTGGAGTTCCAAAAAATATTATTTATAATATTCTAGCCTTTTTTGTATTGTATATGGGTATTTTTATTACAAGTTCTATCTTACTAACGTTCTTCGGATTAGATTTTGAGTCTGCTTTTGGTGCTGCAGCCTCTTCGTTAGGGAATATTGGTCCAGCAATAGGTTCTGTTAGTCCTGTAGATAATTTTGCTCATTTATCTGTTGGAGCAAAATGGATTTGCTCCTTTTTAATGTTAATTGGTAGATTAGAATTATTTACCGTATTAATTTTATTAACACCATTCTTTTGGAGAAAAAATTAAATTTACATTCAAATTATTAATTATAACCCTAATACTCTTTTTCCTTCTTCACTAACCATAGCTGTATTCCATTGCGGGTGAAAAACAACATCAATATCTATAGTGAAATCAGGGTGTTTTTGCCTAATAGTTTCTTGTATGTTCGTTTTAATTGTATCTCCTAATGGACACGATGGTGTAGAGAAAGTCATTACAATATTAATTTTTTTATCTCCATCATAATACAATTCATAAATTAATCCCAAATCAACAATGTTAATTTCAATTTCGGGATCCATCACATTTTTAAGTAATTCTATGGTATCTAACTCAAATTGTGCTATTTCTTGTTTACTCATTTTCATTGTTTTTTACTTTGTGAAAAATTATTTTTAGAACGTTTACATTGTAAAGAATTGATACTGCTAAAAGGGAATAACTTCCAACTTTAATTATACTACTGTTATTCATTAAAAAGCCAATTGGTATTGACACTAAAAAAAATAAATACAAATAAAATTGAGTAGTTGCTATTTGCTTTGAATACAACTCTCTAGGTAGTGGTGTTTTCACTTTTCCTACCAAACTTTTATACTTTTCTAACCAAATTATAAATGGTAAAGTTTTATAGGTTTGCCCTAAAATTAACGTAGTAATAAACCCAAATATTATTGAAAACCCATAAAGTACAACAACTCTTGACAATAATTCAAATTCAAAATTAAAACCAATTAGCAATACTAAACTAATTAGTATTGGCAGTATAATAGCAGCAATTGCCAACATTGAATATTGCATACCTACATCCAGTTTTTTTCGAATTCTCTTTTTATATGATTCATAAATAAATGAAACAAACAGCAGTATTCCTACTACTATTAAAATCCAACTTACGGCTGTAAATAATAATTTTTGAACTAAAAACCAATTTATAATTAAACCTATCAATCCTATATTTAGTGTAACAAAAGAAATATCTAGTTTTTTATATTTCAAATTATGAGAAATTAAAAACATAGGCAACAAGGTGGAACCAACTCCAATAATTAACATTAAAAACCAGCCTATTAGCCCAACTGTTGCATGAATTTTTAAATAATGTAAATGAATTACCGTTAAAAAACTAAACTTAAAGTTTAAAGCTATAATTGTTCCTATCAACTCAGTAACTGCTAACCACATAATGGCTGCAATTATAAATTTTGATGAAGTATTTTTTATTGCTGATTTTTTATACGAAAGCAATATATTAATAACAAATAAAAGCAGTGAAAAAAACATGAGCAAAGCGGCATAAATTAGCAGTGTAGCAAATGCTCCAATCCAAAAAGAATAGGTTAAAAAAAGAATACTAACGGCCGATATCCAAAAAGTGAATTTTGCTAATTTTTCACTATAAAGCGAGGTTTCAAAAACTACTGGAATTAATTGATACAAGGCACCAAAAACTATCATAGTTGCCCAACCTAAAACAGCCATGTGAGTTATTGCAATTATTTTATTATTAAAATAAGCTTCCAATAAACTTGTATTTGCTAGTATAATTAGAATAGCTAACACAAAAAAATTGATGGCTCCAAAAATAAAATGAGGTACAACCACACTACTATCTGGTGCATTATTTGTATTTAATCCATTCAAAATTTAATTTTTATAAATAATCAATTGTAAATGATTTTCAGATTGTTTTTTGTACAAGATTTCAAAGTTTCTAGCTTTTAATTCTGGTAATAAAAATTGGGGTACTTTTTTATGCTCTACAAATAATGCATGCCCTTGCTGAAGTAGCTCAAGCTCTTGTAAAATAGTAGTCATTGGCTCAGGCATTTCTAAATGTCGTACATCAATCGTTTTTATTTTTCCTTTAAAAAAATGTAATTTCTCTTCAAAATTTTCATTTGAACTCACATTTTCAAACTTCTTATCTTTAATCTCAACGTTATTTTCCTTTTTAAAAAAGGTATGCACCACACCTACTTTTGGTCTATCTGTCCACGTTTTAAAACCTTGTTTTTCTAATTTATTAATTAATGGTATTGGCTCAAAAGAATTAATAATTTTAAGTACCTCATTTGATTTAAGTTTTTTTACAGCTTTCATTATTTCTTTAAAAGGGTCACTTCCACCCTCAATAATTGGGCGAACATCTAAACTTATTAAGTTCGAATTTTTTAAGTCTTTTGTCATTTTTATAGTTTTAGACTACAAATTTAATTATAAAAAATGTATTAAGACATATAGATGTTACTATTTTAAGATAAATTTATCTTTTATTATTTTACGTAATTTGTCGTATAAATTTATCAAAATCTAATCCACCATAATTTCCTGAACTCATTAAAAGCAACGCCGAATTTTTAAAACTTTTAGAGAAGAGAAATTCTCTAAATTTTACAGGGTTAGTGTAAATTATTAAATCATCTCTTTCAAAAGCATCCTTAATTTGCATAGATGAAATTTTTTCTAATTGTTTCATTTCAAGTGCATGTGGAGAGTAAAATACTACGGCTTCATCAGCACTATTTAAAGCACTTTTATATTCTTTTAAAAAATCTTTATTTAAGCTACTATAAGTGTGTAATTCTAGACAGGCTACTACATTTCTATTTTTATATTGATTTTTTACAGCATCTGTAGTTGCTCTTACTTTACTGGGTGAATGTGCAAAATCTTTAAAAACGACGGTAGATTCATTTTCAAAAATTTTCTCTAACCTTTTATTGGCTCCTTTAAAACTTGAAATTGCTTCATAAAAATCATCTTCACCTATGCCCATATGCAAACAAACCCATTGTGCACCCGCTAAATTTTGTAGATTGTGCTTTCCAAAAATTTCTAAAGGCATATTCCCTAATGAAGTTTGCATATAAGTTATTCCATTATCTATACTGTAATTAGGTGTTTTGTATGGGTATAATTTAATTTTATTTTCAGCTTGTTCTACAATTTTTTTTAAAACCTCATCCTCTTCATTATAAACTAAAATTCCACCATAGGTTATGGTTTTAATAAATTCAGAAAACTGTTTAACGTAATTTTCGAAAGTTGGAAAAACATTAATATGATCCCATGCAATTCCACTCAATAAGGCTATATTTGGTTTATACAAATGAAATTTAGGTCTCAAATCTATTGGACTCGTTAAATATTCATCTCCCTCAAGCAACATAAACTCGTTTTCATTGGTTAAATGTACCATAGTATTAAATCCCTCTAACTGAGCCCCAACCATAAAATCAACTTCCTTCCCACAATACTTTAATACGTGTAAAATCATGGCGGTAATTGTAGTTTTCCCATGTGAACCACCTATTACCACACGTGTTTTGTTTTTAGATTGTTCATATAAAAATTCAGGATATGAATATATTTTCAGCCCTAATTCCTGAGCTTTTAACAACTCTGGATTATCAGACTTTGCATGCATCCCAAGAAGTATTGCATGTAACTTACTATTTATCTTTTCAGGAAACCATCCCATTTTTTTTGGCAACAGTCCTTTGACTTCCAATCTTGATTTTGATGGTTCAAAAATAGCATCGTCACTACCTGTGACTATATATCCTTTTTCTTGTAGTGCAATAGCTAAATTGTGCATAGCACTTCCTCCAATGGCAATAAAATGTATATTCATTTACTTATTTTTAAAAACAATTCAAATGTAAGAATTCTAATAAAAACTATTTTTATTCATTCAGCTTAAAATTAGGTATAACTTTTGTTATCTTTATTTTATTAAATTGTATCTGTATGAAAAAAATTGTATTCTTTATCTTATTTACGGTATTGTTTGTTTCCGTTTCAAATGCACAAGTTAAAGCAAATACCTTTCAAAATTTATGGAAAGAAGTTCAGAAACTTGAACTTAAAAACTTACCTAAATCTGCTTTAGAAATTACAAATAAAATCTACAAAAAGGCTAAGGAAGAAAATAATGCACCTCAGCTTATAAAATCGCTTATTTATCAATCTAAATTTGCTTTGATTTTAACAGAAAATGCACATTTACAAGTTATTCAGCATCTAAAAAATGAAATTTTAAGGACTTCCACTCCTACAAAAAATATATTGGAAAGTATTTTAGGAGATTTATATTGGCAGTATTACCAACAAAACAGATGGAAATTTTATAACCGCACCCAAACAAATTCAAAAGTAGACTCAACTGATTTTAGAACGTGGGATTTACAAACATTATTTATAACGGTACACAACCACTATCAAAACTCTCTAAAAAATAGTAACTTATTAAAAAAAACAAACCTTAAGTTATTTAACAACATTCTTGTGCTTAGTAAAAACTCTAAAATATTTAGACCTACAGTCTACGATTTTTTGGTACATAGAGCTATTGATTTTTATAAAAACGAAGAAGGCTATTTAACGCGTCCTGCTTATAAATTTGAAATAAATGATAAGCGTCTTTTAGGAGATATCCAAGAATTTATTTCCACAACTGTAACTACAAAAGACAGTTTATCGCAACACTTGCATGCCGTTAAATTATATCAAGATTTATCACTATTTCATTTAAACGATAAAAATCCGACTGCCCTTATAAATTTAACGCTCAACCGACTTCATTTTATAAAAAATAATGCCGTTTTTGAAAATAAAGACAGTATTTATTTAAAGTCCCTTTTAAACTTAAAAAATAAGTATAAAACGCACGAATCATCAAGTGAAATAAACTTTAAAATTGCGCAAATATATTATGAGTTGTCTAATAAATACACCCCTAAAACTAATATTAAAAATCAATTTAAGCGGCAAGATGCTCTTAATGAATGTGAACAGGCAATTGCCTTATTCCCTAAAGCTTCCGGTACAAAAAAATGCAGTGTTTTAAAAAATAAAATACTACAACCGCATTTGGCCATTACTGCTGAAAAATACATTCCTATAAATACTCCTTCACGATTATTAGTGGAATATAAAAATATGAACAGTCTTTATTTTTCAGCCGTAAAAATAAATAACAAACAACAAGAAGCTTTTTATAAAATATACAATGATTCTGCTAGAGTTGACTTTATAAAAAAACTCATCATATCAAAAAAATGGCAAGCCAATTTAAAAAATGAACATGACTACCAAATTCATAAAACTGAAATTTTAGTTCCTAAATTACCTCAAGGTAGCTATCTTGTATTTGCTACCCCAAACAGCCACAAACTACTTCCAAATAAAGCCATTGCTTTTAATATTATACAAGTCACAAATTTGGCTTTGGTTGAGAATAACAACAATGGCGAATATCGCTATCAAATTGTTGATAGAAATACAGGTAAGCCTATTAAAAAAGCAACCGTAAATCTTAAAAATTACAATACAGGCAAGTATAACAAAACATTAAATAAAACTTTTACAACAAACAAATTTGGTCAGTTTTCATTTAAGAGCAAAAGGGATTATAACAATATAATAATTACGGTAAATCACGGTGATGATACGGCAACTTTTGGTGATTATTATTTTTATAAACATCAAAAAAGAAACTATCAAGATGAAGATGAGGAGATTACAATTAAACCTTTTTTATTTACAGATAGAAGTATTTATCGCCCTGGACAAACCGTGTACTTTAAAGGGATTTTTATAAAAAAAATAGGCGATAAAACAAGTTTATTCACCAATGAATATGTCGAAATTATTTTAGAAGATCCCAACGGCGAAAATGTAAAACAACTGGACTTAAAAATAAATGAGTATGGAAGTGTTTCTGGTGAATTTAAACTTCCGTCATCTGATTTAACAGGCGAGTACACTATTTACATAGATGAAAGCTACGAATACGATAGTAAATTTTATGACAATGAGGATTATTATTTTGAAAATGAATACGATTTTACTATTGCTGTTGAAGAATACAAACGTCCAAAATTTGAAGCCACATTTAATCCTGTAAAAGAGACATATCAATTAAACGACAGTATAACCGTAAGAGGAAGTGCAGAAACTTTTTCCAGAAGTAAAATTAGCCATGCAAAAGTAGTTTACCGCGTAGTTAGAACTGCCAACTTTCCTGTTTGGTATAACTGGTATACTTCTAATTACTTTAACTCTCCAAAACTAGAAATAACTCACGGAGAAACTGAAACAGATGAAAATGGATTATACAATATCACTTTTAAAGCCATTCCTGATTTAGAAATACCAAAGAAAAACATGCCTACCTTTAACTACAAGGTTTTTGCAGATATTACTGATATTAATGGCGAAACTCACAGTGCTGAAACTATTGTTAAAGTTGGATATCACTCGCTTACCATTTCTGCAAACATAGCTGCAAAAGTTGACCAACTAAAAACAGATAATGCACTCACTATTTCATCTAATAATTTAAATGGAGAATTTGTTCCTACAAAGGGAACTGTAAAAATATATAAATTAAAATCTCCTCCTAGACCTCTTAGAGAAAGACCTTGGAGTGAACCAGATTATCAATTATTTACCGAAAATGAATTTAGAAACTATTTTCCTCACGACCCTTTTACCAAGGCTGAAAGTGTAGAAAAAAATTGGGAAAAAGGATCGTTGATTTTTAAAATTAGCTTTGACACCGGAAAATCTAAAAAAATAATTCTAGAAAATATGAAGGAATGGGTTACCGGAAAATACCTACTTATTGCCGAAGGAAATGATAAATTTGGGCAACAGATTGTAGCTAAAAAACGATTCTCTGTTTTTAATAGTAAGAATCCGCAAGTATCTGATAATAAATTATTTGAAATTAATACTAATAAATTTGTTTACCATGCAAATGAAATGGTTCAACTTCAAATAGGCTCGGCATCAAAAGACATTTCTGTAACTGTTGAAATTGAAAAACAACACCGTATTGTTTCCCGTTATATTATTCATTTAAATAACGAAATAAAAACAATAAGCATTCCCGTTTACAAAGAAGACGAAGGTGGTTTTGCTATTAAATACCACTACGTAAACTACAATAGTTTTAAAAGTGGAAGCATACTTGTTAACGTTCCGTACACCCAAAACAATTTACAAATTGAAACGCTTACTTTTAGAGATAAAATACAGCCCGGAAGTAAACAAACCTGGAGCTTTAAAATTAAAGGACGTAATAGCACTAAAGTTGCAGCAGAAGTATTAGCATCTATGTACGATGCTTCTTTAGACAAATTTAAGAGTCATAATTGGAATTTTAACCCTATAACCAGATATAGCTACTATTCAAACGTACAAAGCAATGCAAGTAAAAGTTTTGGGTCTAAATATTTTACAATAAGAAATAAACCTTTTATATACTATTCCTTTTTTCAGCAACAATACGATGCCTTAAATTGGTTTGGATTTAGTTTTAGAAATAACTCATATACCAACCGGTATTATTTAACAGAAACAAAAAAAGCGATTAAAAGTGAACGTGCGAAATACGACAAAATAATTAGCGGAACCGTGACCGATGAAAGTGGACCTTTACCAGGTGTAAACGTAACTATTCGTGGAACTAACTTTGGTACACAAACCGATTTTGATGGGAACTACTCTATTAAAGTAAAAAATGGTGATCAACTGGTTTTTAGTTTTATAGGAATGGAAACCGTTTCAAAAATTATTGGAAATCAATCTGAAATTAACTTACAACTTGAAGCATCAAAAGAGGCCTTAGATGAGGTTGTAGTTACTGCACTAGGAATTAAGAGGAATAATAAGTCACTTGGGTATTCAATTTCAACTGTTTTTTCAGATAAAATTTTGGTAACTGATGATATTGCAACTATTTTAGCCGGAAAAGTTTCCGGTGTTCAAATTACAGGCGCCGTAGGTGCTTCAGAAAAAATTACAATACGAGGCATGAACAGTATTCCTACTAAAGATAAACTCCTTTTTATTGTTGACGGTGTTCCTGTGGAGGATTTTGATATTGAAGCCACTGAACTTGCCAGTTTAAACATTTTAAAAGGAACAGAAGCTGTTGCTTTATACGGTGCAAAAGCTGCTAACGGAGTGATTATCATTAGCACTAAAAAAGGACAAGAAAAACTTGATTTACAACTATCAAAAGTAAATGCTCGAAAAAACTTTAATGAAACTGCCTTTTTTTATCCGCATTTAAAAACCGATAAAAACGGAGAAATACAATTTTCTTTTAATACTCCTGAATCGTTAACTCGATGGAAATTACAATTAGTAGCACACACTAAAAACTTAGAAACTGCTATTAAAAGTTTATCAACCATTACTCAAAAAGAGCTTATGGTTACCCCTAATGTGCCTAGATTTTTACGCGAGGGAGATAAAATTATTTTCTCCAGTAAAATTTCAAATTTAACAACTAAAAATCTCAATGGTTTTGCCAAACTAGAATTAACAGATGCCATAACCGGTAACGTAATTAATACACAATTAGAAAATAGTTTAACAACCCAAAATTTTACAATTAACGCCAAAGGAAATACAAACATTCGTTGGAAGCTTTCAATTCCTAAAGGAATGCGAGCTGTGCAATATAAAATTATTGCCAAAGCAGGCAATTATTCAGATGGAGAACAAAATATATTACCTGTACTTTCAAACAGAACGTTGGTTACAGAAACATTACCTATGTGGGTTAAGAGCTATCAAACAAAAACATTTTCTTTAGATAAATTAAAAAAGAATACTTCAACTACACTTAGCAACCACAAATTAACATTAGAGATAACTTCAAATCCTGCCTGGTATGCAGTACAAAGTTTGCCTTATTTAATGGAATATCCTTATGAATGTGCAGAACAAACTTTTTCTCGTTATTATGCAAATGCATTAGCCAGCAATATTCTAAATTCAAATTCGCGAATTAAAGACGTATTTAATCAGTGGAAATCAAATGAGCGTTTAATCTCTAATTTAGAGAAAAATCAGGAATTAAAATCTATCCTAATTCAGGAAACACCTTGGGTGCGGGATGCACAGAATGAAACTGAACAAAAAAAACGTATTGCTCTATTGTTTGATTTAAACAAAATGAACAATGAATTACAAGCTGCAATTCGTAAATTAGAAAAAATGCAGTTTAACAATGGTGGATTTCCTTGGTTTAAAGGAAGTAAGTATCCTAATCGCTATATTACACAACATATTACTACTGGTTTTGGTCATTTACAAAAATTAGGCGTTTTAAAGACCATGGATCCTAAGCGTATTCAAAGCGTTACTAAAATAACTTCAAAATCTGTTTCTTTTTTAGATGAAGAGTTGTTAAATGATTATAATAAATTGCTAAAAGAAGCTAAAAAAAGAAGGGAAAAAGCACAAACTAAGCAAAAAGGAATTCAGACCGAAATTAATTATTTAGCAAAAAAACACGTAGGTTATTTACAATTGAATTATTTGTATATGCGAAGTTTCTATCCCAATTTAAAAACATCTAAAAATCTTCAAACAGCCATAAATTATTACACTAAACAATCTGCTAATTATTGGAATGATTTTAATTTATATTCGAAAGGGCTAATTGCATTAATTCAATATAGAAATAATAATAAAACCATAGCTACTTCTATTTTAAAATCACTAAAAGAAAATAGTATAACCAGTGAAGAATTAGGCATGTATTGGAAAGAAAATACTGCAAGTTGGTATTGGTATCAAGCACCAATAGAAACACAATCTTTATTGATTGAAGTATTTTCAGAAATTGAAAACAATACTACTACAATTGATGAATTAAAAGTGTGGCTGTTAAAAAATAAGCAAACAAACAGATGGAAAACAACCAAGGCAACTACAGAAGCTGTTTACGCATTGTTATTACAAGGAAGTGATTGGTTGTCTATAAATGGAGCTGTAGAAGTTTCTGTTGGAACTAAAAAAATTGACCCTTCAAAACTAGAGAATGCAAAAGTTGAGGCTGGTACTGGTTATTTCAAAACTTCGTGGAATGGTGCTGAAATTACATCAGAAATGGGTGAAGTTACTATTGAAAATAACAATAATAAAATTGCTTGGGGAGGTTTATATTGGCAATATTTTGAGGATTTAGATAAAATTACATCAGCAGAAACGCCTCTTAAACTGAGTAAGAAATTATTTTTAAAAACAAATTCAGATACAGGTAAATTATTAACCAAAATAACACATAAATCAAAATTAAAGGTTGGAGATTTAATTACAGTAAGAATTGAATTAAAAGTTGATAGAAATATGGAATTCCTTCATATGAAGGATATGCGAGCTAGCGGATTGGAACCTATAAATGTATTATCTAAATACAAATGGCAAGATGGTTTAGGCTATTATGAAAGTACTAAAGATGCCTCAACAAATTTCTTTTTTGAAAATTTACCAAAAGGTGTATATGTGTTTGAATACGACTTACGCGTAAATAATGCCGGTAATTTTAGCAATGGAATTACAACCATTCAAAGCATGTATGCTCCCGAGTTTAGCAGCCATAGTAAAGGTGCAAGGTTGCAGATTGAAAATTAATTATTCTTTTGATTCTGATTCATTCCAATCAATCAAAGTTGAAGGGTAAAAATTAATTTTCATTATTTTTAATCGTTTGGCGTGTTTTTTTAATCTCATTTTATAATCGTCCCAAACTCGTAAAGAATCAGGTGTCCACCCAATTTCTGCATGCCCAATAATTCGTGGAAAAGCCATAAACTCTACCTCTTCCATGTTGGTAACCGTTTCTGTCCATAATGGCGATTCTATTCCTAAAATATCTTTTTTTGTAATTCCAGAAATTAAGGTTGACGGATTCCAGTTATAAGCTTTATCTAAATCAACATACCCAGCCCATTTCAGGCCAAGTTTTGTAATAGAATCGTATTTCATATCCAAATAAGTTCTATCACTAGGAGATAAAATAATTTTGGCATTTTTTGATACGCCTTTCAATGCATTTTTAGGTCTTCCCCAATATTGAACCGTTGTGGTTGGTTTTATGGCTGCACTCACTATTTCATCCCAACCTATTGCCTGTTTTCCATGGGCTATTACTAGGTCTTGTACTTTATTTATAAAAGGAACATAATCTTCAATTTTTGTTGAGTGTGATTCATCACCTCCAATGTGAATGTAAGGCCCTGGTGTTATTGCTGCTAGTTCTCTAATTACATCGTCAATAAACTGATATGTGATTTTTTTATGAGTACATAATGTACTAAACCCTACTTTCATCCCTGTATATAATTTTGTTGCTTTACCATCACAATTTAACTCAGGGTACGATGCTAAAGCAGCATTGGTATGCCCTGGCATATCAATTTCTGGTATTATAGTGATATATCTTTCCTGTGCGTATTTTACAATTTCTTTATAATCTTCTTGAGTATAAAAACCTCCTTTTCCACCTCCAACTTGTGTTGAACCTCCGTAAGTAGTTAAATTTGGCCAAGATTTAATTTCAATACGCCATCCCTGATCGTCAGATAAGTGTAAATGAAGTACATTTAATTTATACATTGCTATCATATCAATATATTTCTTTACATCTTCTTTCTTAAAAAAATGCCTGGACACATCTAACATAGCACCTCTATATTTAAATTGTGGATAATCATAAATTTCACCAGAAGCAATAAACCACTTTCTATTTTGAGGGTTTAACGCTTCAATTTCAGAAGGAAAAACTTGACGAAGTGTTTGAATTCCTCTAAAAATACCTTTTACACTATTTGCTTTTATAATTATATTTTTGTCTGTAATATTTAAGTGATACCCTTCTTCTCCATAATTTGATTCCAATTTGGTTAACACCAAATAAATACTATTTGAAATTGTTTTTTTTGAAGTTGTTTTAACTTCTATCTTAAAACCCGTGGCTGGTTTTAATAAATTTGCTAAATATTTTCCAATTTGTAATAATTCTTCTGAATCTCCTTTTATTAAAATCTTAGTGTTATTTTTTAATTCAAAAGAACTTCCTGTAGCCTTCACTAAAACTGGTTTTGGTAATAGTACTTCATCTAAAAGATTCATTTTTGGATTTTCTTTGCATGAAGTTAATAATGCAACTAGTAAAAAGATAACAATTGTATTTAAATACTTTTTAAGGATCATAATATTTTTAAATTTCTTGAATCTCAAAAATAAGTAAAATAATACTAGAAAACTGTCTCTTATATTTTTTATAACTTAGTTAGACATTCAATATTAAAACTTCCTACCTTTATGAAACTCAAAAAAAATGTACATTTGCCTAAAATAATGAACCATGAATTTAAACCTAATTCCCAACATAAAACACGCTGACAGTAACAACTTTTTTTTATTAGCAGGCCCTTGTGCTATTGAAGGTGAAGAAATGGCACTGCATATTGCTGAACACATTTTAAAAGTAACCGACAAACTAAAAATACCGTTTATTTTCAAGGGAAGTTTTAAAAAAGCCAATCGTTCCAGAATTGATAGCTTTACAGGAATTGGAGATGAAAAAGCGTTAAAAATTTTGAAAAAAGTTTCCAAAACTTTTAATATTCCAACAGTAACGGATATACATAGCGTTACTGATGCTACAAAAGCTGCTGAATATGTAGATGTATTACAAATCCCTGCTTTTTTAGTTCGCCAGACGGATTTAGTTGTGGCAGCTGCTAAAACTGGAAAAGTTGTAAACTTAAAAAAAGGACAATTTATGAGTCCTTCAGCAATGAAACATGCAGTACAAAAAGTGAAAGATAGCGGCAATGAAAAAGTTTGGATTACCGATAGAGGAACTATGTTTGGCTACCAAGATATGATTGTTGATTATAGAGGAATTCCTGAAATGCAACAATTTGCTCCAACTATTTTAGATATTACACATTCATTACAACAACCAAATCAGGATAGTGGAGTTACAGGTGGCAAACCTGAATTAATTGAAACCATTGCCAGAGCGGGTGTTGCTGTTGGTGTTGATGGTTTATTTTTAGAAACTCATTTTAATCCTTCTATTGCTAAAAGTGATGGCGCAAATATGCTAAACCTAAAATATTTAGAAGGTTTATTAAGCAACTTAGTTGCTATTAGAAAAACGGTAAATAGTTTTAAATAAATTAGATTTCTTTTTTAAAATGTATATGCTAAAGAAAATTACATTGATTATCAGCTCTTTGTCAGGTTAATCGCAGTCGAAACCTATTTAAAAACCTTTCGACTGCGCTCAAGGTAGCATTAGCGTTTTAATTTTATATTTAAAATATTGATTATCTGTAATTGAAGTAGATTATTACGTCAAACTCACGTTACAAAGGCCACATCAACGTAATTTGTTTCCTTTAAAAATATTTAAATATAACCCGTTGTGCATTTTGATGAAATTTCGTCAATCCAAGTGAATTTTAGGCTTTTTAGGCTTGAAATTAGTATCGAGAATAGGCTTTTCAGTTAAAAACGGGGTCATTTTTGCTAAGGCAGGAATCCATAAAATTACAGTACGTATATACAGCATAATTACTTTATATGGCTCTTCTTGGTTTAAAATATGTTGCTCAACTGGACTCTTAAAAAAATATGAGACTGTCTAAAAAGTGTAATTTACGTTAACCTGAACCTCTTTCAGGGTCTTATAATAATTGATAATCAGTATGATGAGATTCTGAAATAAATTCAGAATGACAAATTTTGTGACTTTTTAGACGATCTCATGTTTTTTGTTTAACCAAAAATTATTTTATCCGCATTTAGAATGTCCACAATTTTTACATTTCAAACAGCCTTCTTCATAAATTAATCCATCTGGATCTCCACATTCAGGGCATTTTTTATCAACAGCCTGCGTACCATCTGTTACAAATTGTTTCAATGTACGTGCAATACCATTTTTCCAAGTATTAATATTTTCATCGTATAAATTTAAATTATTAATTAAATCTACAACATATTGTATTGGCATACCGTGGCGAAGTACTCCTGAAATTAATTTTGCATAATTCCAATATTCTTTATCAAAAGTTCTTGAGAGTCCTTCTAAAGTTACTTTATAGCCTTGTTTATCTAGAAATTGAAAATCGTAACGAGATTTTCCATTCTCATCTCTGTTTTTTATAACCCATCCTTTTTCTAACCAAGCTGGTAAAATAAATGCATCTTCAATTTTTCCTGTAAAAACTTCATATGGTCTATTATTTATCACCCCAACAACAGCAACCCATTTATCATAATCATTTTGAAATCTTACTACCTTGGCTTCAATTTTTTTAGGTCGTTTTGGGAAAATTGTATCTGCATAACAACCTTCATTATTTTTTTTCTTTTTGTCATCATTCGAAACTAATATTCCACTACGAGAACCATCTCTGTAAACCGTAATTCCTTTCAATCCTTTTTTCCAAGATTCAATATAAATATCTCCAACCATTTCTACTGATACATCTGAAGCTAAATTAATTGTAGAACTAATTGAGTGTGTTGTATATTTTTGAACTAAAGCTTGCATTTCAACTCTTTTTACCCAATCTATCTCTGTTGCTGTTGCACCGTTATAAGGGCTTTCTTTATAATCAGTTTTACCCGTAACTTCCATCCATGTTTTTAACTTCGGGTGATATACATCAAACTCTTCGTAAGCATCACCTAAATCGTCTACATAGGCTATTTTGGCATTATCATCATCTTGATTTACTTTTCTTCTTCTTTTATAAGACAATAAGAAAACTGGTTCAATTCCCGATGATGTTTGTGCCAACATACTCAAGCTTCCTGTTGGAGCAACAGTACTAATTGAAATATTTCTTCGTCCGTACTTCATCATTCGTTTATAAATTGCTGGAAATTCTTTTTCAATCATTTGTACAAACTCAGAGAATTTCTCAATTTCGGGATTAAATATTTCAAATTTACCACGAGTTATTGCCATATCAATACTACTATCAAATTCGGCCTTAAATTTAGTTTTCATTATTTCATCAATAACTGCAATGGCTTCGTCTGTATCAAACTTTTTACCCAAAGCAGCCATGGTATCGGCTAGCGCAGTAAAACCTAAACCTGTTCTCCTACCTTTTTTACCCGTTTTATATAATAATTTCCAAGTATCTATTTCAACTTGTTTGATATTAAGAGGTTCTTTATCGTGCATTATTTTATTAAAAATCTTATCAACAGCTTCCAATTCTAAATCAACTAAATCATCCATCAGTCGTTGTGATTCATACGCTATTTTATAGAATTTTTTATAATCAAATTTCGCTTTTTCTGTAAAAGGGTTTTCAACAAAACTATACAAATTAATTGCTATTAATCGACAACTATCTCCTCCTTGCATAGCAATTTCTGAACAAGGGTTTGTAGAACTATTTTTAAACCCAGGGTATATAGATGACGTTGAATAAAAATGTTGACGATCCCAGAAAATTAAACCTGGTTCAGCAGTATTATGCGCACTTTTAATTATAGTATTCCACAATTCTTTTGCTTTAATAGTTTTAGTATACTTTGGATTTTTACTATCAATTGGCCAGCGTAAGGTAAAATCATCATCATTAACAACAGCAATCATAAATTCATCTGATAAACGAAGTGATATGTTGGCTCCTGTAATTTTGGTTAAATCTTGTTTTACGGTTACAAAATCTTCAATATCAGGGTGTGCAATATCCATCGTAAGCATTAAGGCTCCTCTTCTACCATTTTGAGCGACTTCTCTGGTAGTATTTGAAAAGCGATTCATAAATGAAACAGCTCCTGTGGTACTTCCTGCAGAATTAGAAACCGATGCTCCACTTGGCCTTAAGTTTGATAAATCAACACCCACACCGCAGCGACGTTTAAATAATTGAGCTAATTGCTGATCTGTATAAAAAATACCTCCATAAGAATCGTAAACAGGTGGAACTACTACGCAATTTGACAAAGAGGCAATGGTATTTTTGTTCCCTAAAGATGACATTACACTTCCTTGTGGTATGATATATTTAAAGTCTTTAAACATCTCAAAAATGGCTTCTTCTGATAAAAATTCACGCTTTTTCCCATAGGCTGATAACCCTTCCGTGCTTTTTTCTTTACCTAAATATTTTTTTTCAATACGGGCAAATTCAGTCGCCATTCTTTGATGCATATCACGGGGAGTAGATTCTAAAAATTCGCCCTTTTTATTCTTCATAGCATACTTGTTAATCCAAGTAGTTGCAGCAAGTTCATCGCCGTTAAAATAAGCTAAAGCACTCTTTAACACCTCTTTAAATGTATATATCTTAGAAAACACTAATTGTTCAGCCATTGTATAGATTGTTTTTGTTTGGTAAATTTTGAGTTACTAAAATTATCGAATATTTAAATTTATTTTATCTTCTATTGAAATTAGTTAATAACATTTTATTGTTGAAAACTCAAAAACTTTACGTTATTATTTTTTGTAGCTTTAAAGAATTATAAATTTTAACTGTATTTGAACACAAAAATTCACAATTTATCTTTAGAAGGAGTTACGGGAATTATATTCGGTATTTTATCTCTCTTCTTTATATATTTCATAAACGATATTCTAAATCAATACCTTTCTGCTTCAAAAGGAGTATCACTATTACCAATCTCCTTTTTTCAACTATTATTAATTGCTATTTGCTTCTTTTTTATGCTCTTTTCTTACATTTTAATAGTATTTATGAATAAGAAAAGAAAAAAAAGTAACTCAAAAAAATGGGAGTTAAATGCAAAACAAATTAGGCGTATTTATTTAATTCACCTATTTTTTGGAGGGATTATTCTCTATTACATCATGGTTATAGGTGTGTTAAAATTGATTATACCTGCTTCCCTAATACTTTATGGAATTGCAACTTTTTTAGCTAATAAATTCACAAGAGGTTCTACAAAAATTTTAGGTATTCTCTTTATTTTTAATGGAATTTTAGCATTAATTTTTTCCTGTTATTCGTTTATTTTATGGGGTGTAGCTTTTGGTATTTATCATATCTGTTATGGTATTATTTATTATAACAGTATATAATTTTTTACCAACCCTTAATTTTTACAGTTTTAATTTACGCACTAAATCTTCCAGTCCATTTAACTGTATTTCATAAACTAAATGTAGCATTTCTCCAAATTTCCCAGAAGGAAATCCTTTATTATGGTACCACACAATATAGTGTTCAGGTAAATCTATTAAGTACTTTCCTTTATATTTTCCATAAGGCATTTTAGTATTTGCTAGTTTTTCTAACAAATGTTGTTGGTTATTTTCCATCTACAAAATCTTGCAAATAACTAAACCGTTGAGTTAATTTCCCGTTTTCTGTCATTTTGGCTCTTTCCAAAACACCATCTTTATCATTATTAAAAAATGCAGGAATAACATATTTGGCAAAACTATCTCCAAATCCTTCGGAAGCATCTTTAGGAAGTTCACAAGGTAAATTATCAACTGCCATTACGGCAATTGCATCTTCATTTTTATAGTTTACTTCTTGTTCTGTTTTTGGGTGGTAACCGTAAATTGGATTCGCTATGGTTGAAGGACGAATGGTTGAAGCAACTGGGCCATCAATATCACAACTGATATCAGCTACAACTTTTATATTAAAATTAGCTGATTTAGCATCTTCACGTGTATATATATACGGAGATCCTGTTCCGTAAAAATGACATGCAATATACATATCAGCCACTTTGGCAAAACGCATAAAATCACCTTCGTATTCTTGCGGATTGTTAAAGAAATCTACTTCATTGATTATCTGGCCATCTTTTCTTTTATTATAATCTAACACATCAATCTGCACATATACTGGTTCATTAAAAGTTTGTGTTAAAAATTCATCTACTGAGACTTCCTTCAATCCCATTCCGTCAAACATTTCTTTTGCTCCATTACTTACTCTTCCCTTTCCTGTTAAAACAATTTTTATATTTGGTAGCTGTATTTTTTTCAGTTCATCAATTAACATTAATTGGTCGTGTAAAACTTCAGCCTTTGGTAAATTAAACAACTCAAATTTCAAACCATAGGTTCTAAAACCGTTGTAAGCACCAACAATTCCTGCATATCTACCAAAAGCAACCAATCTTATCCCTTTTTCATTTGTTATAGTTTCATGGTCATACAATTCAATATTTTTATCTAAAATAGCTCTTAATAAATTCCTATTATATGCTTGTTTTTTTATAGTATGAGAAAAGAAAAAGTATTTTTTATTGGGTATTAAGTTAGAAATTGGAACTTCCTTTACCCCTAATAAAACATCACAATCTGATACATCATTTACCACTTCTATTTCTTCTTTTTTATAATCATCATCTGTAAAAAAACGACTTTCAGAACTTTCAACTTTAATTTCCAATTTTGGATATTCAAGAAGTAATTCTTTACATTTTTTTGGAGATAACACAACTCTTCTATCAGGTGGATTTTTTCTTTCTTTAATAATTCCTATCTTCATAAATAACTGGTATAAATTTTGATACGAATATATTGTGAATTAAAGAATATAACAAGTAATTAGTTTAACATATTTTTCATAAATTTGCCTTCCTTTTAAAAGGATATGTTCTTTGAATTATTGGGGACGACTGGTTTTGACTGCAAGGTCAATTAAAGTAGAAGCATGTCGAGTAATGAAATAGCACTCGTAAATCTCAATTTCAACATTTTAAACGGCGAAGATAACTACGCTTTAGCTGCTTAATCCGAATTATAGTAGGATGAGCCTCGTTGCACAAGGTGCAAAAGCTAAATGTCTCTTGAAAGCCTTGGTTAGCGGCGGTCAGATTAGAGGCATCGTAAAAGTTAACATAGATTTGCTACGGTTTCGATAGCATTTTGAAACTAAAGAAACTAAGCTTAAAGTGGGTAGTTTTCAATCATCTTTAAGTCGAAAACTAAATGAAAACTAAGCATGTAGAAACTATTTTAGTTGCTTGTTTGGACCCGGGTTCGATTCCCGGCGTCTCCACTATTATTTGAATTAAAGCTGTTTTTTACAGGTTTATTTAACTAATTCTATGCTAATTTTACATACCTTTATCTCTTTAATTTAGATTTAATGGAACTTTTTAAAAGCATACCTCAAGATTTTATCAATTTTTTTTTAGTCACTATATTTTCTCTTCTAATAGGTTTAGAACAGAGAAAAATTCACGCAAAACAAAAAAATGAAGTCTTATTTGGTACAGATAGAACTTTCGCACTCGTTGGTATATTAGGTTTTGTACTATATACTTTAAACCCCATTACATATATTCCTTTTTTAACTGGATTTGTAACATTAACTATTCTATTAGCTATTTTTTATAATTATAAAATAATGAAAACATCCTTAGCCGGATTTACTTCTATAATTGCAGTACTTTTAACCTACACAATTACACCTATAATTTATACTCAACCTCATTGGATGGTTTTATCTATAATTGTAGGAATTCTTATTTTGTTAGAAATTAAAGAAGATTTGTTTAAAATATCACAAAAGATAAGTAATACAGAGTTTATTACACTTGCCAAATTTATTATAATTGCAGGAATTATTCTACCAATACTTCCAAATGAGCCTATTTTTTCTTTCATTAGTATTTCACCATACAAATTTTGGTTAGCAATTGTTGCTGTTTCAACCATATCATATATTAGTTATTTATTACAAAAATATGTATTTCAAAATGCAGGATTATTACTAACAGGTATTCTGGGAGGAATGTACAGTAGTACTGCAACTACCATAGTTCTCGCTCGAAAAAGTAAGGAAGGTTCTTCAGCATCTAAAATTGTTGCCAGTATTTTATTTGCAACTGCAATGATGTATATTCGCTTATTGGTTTTAGCCTTTATTTTTAATAAAACAATAGCACAATCTCTATTGTATTTTTTTATTCCATTAACCTTTTTTAGTATTCTTTTAGCCTTATTTTTTAATGCTAAAGACACAATTAATGAAGCTAATAAACAGTTAATCACTTATAAAAATCCTCTAGAGTTTAAAACGGCTTTTATATTTGGATTGTTATTTGTAATTTTTGCAATGATTACAGATTTAGTACTTAAATATTATGGGAATTCTGGTGTAAAAATATTATCCGTAATTGTTGGAGTTACTGATATTGACCCTTTTATATTAAATTTATTTCAAACTAAAAATAATTCACTTACAATAACTCTAGTTGTTCAAGCAACAATATTGGCCACTATAAGTAATGCTTTAATTAAGATGGGATATGCACTGTTTTTTGGAAATAAAAAAATAATGTCTAAAATTGTTATTGGATTCTCAGCTATTATTTTTCTAAGTATCTTATTATTACTAATTGTTAAGGTTTAATTCAATAAAATAACACTTAAAAACAGCGGATTTCTTTAAAATTCAATACTCTTTCAAACATTCCTTAATAATGCCATCTCACAAATGCTTCTATTGCAGCATAATCGGCCAAACCTAATTCTTTGTATTTTTCAGCCGTTTTTGTGTTTCTGTCTTCAGCACGCATCCAAAACTCTCTAATATCACTCCCTTGAAATATAACCCCATCTTTTTGAGATTGATGAAAGAATATGGCTTTTCTTTTCTTTAATACCTGATCTGGACTCATTGGAACCGCCATATCTATTTCATGAATTTCCCATTCCTGCCAAGCTCCTTTATACAACCAAACCCAACAGTCATTCATAAACGGTTTTGATTTTAGTAATGCTAAAGATTCAAAAAGCGCATTTAAGCTAACTCTATGTGTTCCATGTGGATCTGCTAAATCTCCCGCGGCATATATTTGATGTGGTTTGATGTCTTCAATAATGTTACACATTATTTTAATATCTTCTTTTCCTAATGGGTTTTTTTTGATACTCCCTGTTTCATAAAAAGGTAAATTCAAAAAGTGTACATTTTCATCAGGAACACCTAAATACCTTGTAGCGGCTAAAGACTCTCTTTTTCTTATCAACCCTTTGAGTTTTCTTACTTCAATGGTGTCTATTACATTTTCTTTTTTAGATTTAATTTGGTCAATAATTGCTGTAATAAAAGTATTATCTTTGTTACAGTTCATTTCTTTTGATACTTCTGCAAATTTCAAGGCTTCATAATCCGAAACAGCAATATTTCCAGAAGTTTGATATGCAATATGAACCTCGTGTCCCTGACTCACTAATCTATCAAAAGTACCTCCCATTGATATTACGTCATCATCTGGATGCGGGCTAAAAATAAGAACTCTCTTTTTAGTTGGAATTGCTCTTTCTGGTCTTGAAGTATCATCAGCATATGGTTTACCACCTGGCCAACCCGTAATGGTATGCTGTACTTTATTAAACATTTTAATATTTAGGTCGTATGAAGAACCTTCTTCTGCCAATAAACTAGACATCCCATTATCATTATAATCCTCATCTATTAATTTAAGAATTGATTTCCCTGTTTTTTGGCACAACCAAATAATTGCTTTACTGCTCAATTTCTCATCCCAAATACAAGGTCCTACCAACCAAGGCGTATTAATTCTTGTTAATTCCGAAGCAGCCTCAGCATCTAATACAAATGTTGTGTTCTTGTGATGTTGTAAATAAGTTGCTGGCACTTTTGATGATACCTCACCTTCAATTGTCTTTTTTATAATCAATGATTTGTTATGTCCCCAAGCTAATAAAATAATTCTTTTAGCTTTTCTAACTGTTCTTATACCCATTGTTATTGCTTTCTTTGGAACATTATCTATTCCTAAAAAAGCAGATGCTGCATCAGCCCTCGTAATATAATCTAACGTAATACTCCTTGTTTCTGAATTAAAGTGAGAGCCCGGCTCATTAAAACCAATATGACCTGTTCGGCCAATTCCTAATAATTGCAAATCTATTCCTCCATTTTCTTCAATCATTTTTTCGTATTCGATGCAATATTGGTGTAACTCACTACTGGTAACTGTACCATTTGGTATATGAACATTTTCAGGTAATATATCAACGTGATTAAACAAATGCTCGTGCATAAAATAAAAATAACTCTGAATATTACTTTTATCCATCGGATAATACTCGTCTAAATTAAAGGTAATAACATTTGAAAAACTTAAACCTTCTTCTTTATGCATTCTCACTAACTCTTCATAAACTTTTATAGGAGATGATCCTGTTGCCAAACCTAAGACACATTTTTTTCCTTCTTTTTGTTTGCTTAAAATCAAATCGGCTATTTCACGAGCAACAGTCTTAGATCCAATATTAGAGTTTGAAAAAATCACATTGTGAATTTTTTCAAATCTAGTATCTTCAAATTTACCAGCTTCTTGGTATTTAATATTTTTCAGATTAGCTTGTTGAGTATCTTTCATTATCTCTTATATTTATAATTTGTAAATTTAAAAATAATAATGCTTAAAAAAAAGATTCTATGCGTTTTTATGCATTTTTGTGCGTTAAAATTTATGAATTATAAAAATGCTTATTTTAAAATCTAATATAATTTGTAGATATTTAAGATTAACTTCATACACTAAGCCACTTAAAACTATACATAAAGACAAAAAACAAATCAACATCTTAAATTCAACACAACATTCTAAATTAATATTTTTAGTAACCTAAAATAGCGTGAATAAACAGATATTTCAAGAACTTCTGTTTTTAATTTAAAATTCGTTAGTAAAAATTATTTTAAATTTAAACTTAAAACCTGAACATTCAAAAAAGATAAAAATATTTTGCATATTTGTGGTTGTTAATACAATTAACAACGTATACAGGATGCTAAAAGAAGAAAGACACCAATATATATTAAATAAGATTAAATTAAGTAGAAAAGTTTTATCTACCGATTTAAGTATTGAATTAAAAGTTTCTGAAGACACCATTAGAAGGGATTTAAACGAATTATCCTCCAAAAAATTAATTAAGAAGGTTCATGGCGGCGCCCTACCTATAGATAGTTTAGCCTCATCATACCTTGAAAGAAGTAATTTTAACTTAGAAGAAAAAAATACCATTGCTAAAAAAGCGTTAGGCTTAATAAAAGAAGGGCAAGTTATTATTATGAGTGGAAGTACAACCAACTTACAATTAGCCAAGATTATACCGTCAGATATTAATGCTACTATTTATACGTACAGCCTACCTATCGCACTTGAATTAACTAAACACCCGTCTATTGAAATTATTTTTATTGGAGGTAAACTATACAAGCCCGCACAAGTTACTATTGGTTTAGATGTGGTATCTTCAATATCTCAATTAAGAACAGACTTATGTTTTATGGGAACTGAAGGTATCAATGTTTCTAGCGGAATGACAGAACCAAACTGGGAAGTCTCTCACATAAAAAAATGCATGATATCTGCCAGCAATAAAGTTATTGTACTCTGCACTAAAAACAAAATAAATAAAATTAAACGGTATGCAGTAGCTCCTATTCATAAAATCGACACCATTGTGACCAATATTGATCCTGAAGACTCTACTTTTAATGATTTTAAAGAAAAGGGAGTTAAAATCCTTTAAAAAACTTCACAAAAACATATATAATTGCTGTTTTTTGCTGTTTTGAATGTTAATTTTTGCATTTAATTAACAATTTATTAACGTAATTAAGAAAAAATTAGTAGTTTTGGGTGTTTAACATAAATAAATACCAAATGAAAAGTATTTTTACACGCATTAATTTAATTATTATTGCTCTACTATTTAGTAGTTTAAGTGTTTTTTCCCAAGAAATCGAAATCACTGGAACAGTAACTGACGAATATGGTTCTCCTATCCCTGGAGCAAACATTGTTGTCGTTGGCAAAAAAACAGGTGCTCAAACCGATTTTAATGGTAACTACACCATAACAGCTAATATAGGACAAGAGCTAAAATGTTCGTATTTAGGTATGAAACCTAGTACGAAGAAAATTGAAAATAAGAATCCAATTAATTTTAAATTAGTTGAAGATTTACTAAACTTAGACGAGGTTATCGTTACTGGTACTTCTGGGATTTCCACAAAAAAACAACTCGGATCTGCCATATCAACCTTAAGTGCCGACGACTTAAGTGAATCTAAAGCTGTTGTAAGTATTGGCGAAGCTCTTCAAGGTCAAATTGCTGGGGCACAAATTAGTAGAAACTCAGGAAATCCTTCTGGAGGTGTTTCCATTAAATTAAGAGGTGCTAGTACATTAGTAGGTAGTTCTGACCCGCTATACATCATTGATGGAGTAATAACAAATAACAGCTCTTCCGCATTAATTAATTTAGGAGGTTATACTCAAAACAGGTTGGTTGACATCAACCCTGATGACATTGAACGTATTGAAGTATTAAAAGGTGCTGCTGCCGCTGCAATCTACGGATCTAGAGCAAGTAATGGAGTAGTTCAAATCTTTACTAAAAGAGGAAAGGTAGGAGAGCCTAGAATTACGTATTCTACAAGTTTTAATGTTAATAACTTGAGAAAAGCTTTGCCTTACAATGACGCACAACTTAAATGGGATGGCGATGTTGCAGTACCTGCAACTCGTTACAACTATCAAGACTACATCTTTAATACGGCTTATGGATTTGAAAATTCATTAAACATCAATGGAGGTACTGAAAAAACAAAATATTCTTTTTCAGCCTCACAATATAAAAATGATGGTATTGTTAGAAATACAGATTTTGACAGAAAAACCTTACGTATACGATTAGATCAAGAATTATATGATTGGGTTTCTATTTCAGCAGGATCATTTGTTTCATTCAATAAAAGTACTGATATGCCAAATGGTACAAATTATGGCCCAATCACAAGTCTTATTTTTGCAGATAACTTAAACAATCCTGAACCTGACGAATTTGGAAATTATCCAAATATTGGTTGGATGGCAAATCCGTATGAAGCCATTGACAGAGTTGATGCTACAACAACAAACTTTAGATCTATTAGCGATATTCAATTAAAATTAACACCTTTTGAAGGTTTCAGATTTAATTACACTTTAGGATATGACCACTCTAATTCAGAAGGATTAATTTATATTCCTAACGGATTTAACACGAAGGTAAATGGGCTGTCTCAAAAAGCGACAATTAGTTCTGACATGTTAAATAGTGATATTAATTTGAGTTATCAGTTTGATATAAGTGATGATTTAAAATCTACTACGGGTGCTGGATACAGCTACCAATATGAAGAAAGACAAATTTTTGGTGTTACAAACAATTTGGTTAGTGCCATTGACGGAGTAATTGTAACTGACCCTGCATCAGCTGCATCGGGTGTAGATTACAGAACTCAAGCTTCTTTTTGGGGAGGGTATTTACAACAAAGTTTTGGATATAAAGACAAATTATTCCTTACGCTAGCAGGAAGATTGGATGGAGCTTCTACTTTTGGAGTAGATGAACGTCAACAATTCTACCCTAAAGTAAGTTCTTCCTATGCTATTTCTGATGAAGATTTTTGGGTAAATGCTTTAGGAGATACTTTTGACTCATTTAAATTGCGTGCTGCTTGGGGACAAGCAGGTAACCTTACTGCTTTAGACCCTTTTCAAATTTATACAAATTACAACAGTTCTGTATATAACGGAAATATTGGATTTATACCTTCAACAACACAAGGTAATTCTAACTTAAAACCTGAAAGGCAAACTGAGATGGAATTTGGATTTGATACGTCTATGTTCGACAATAGATTAAGTATAGAATTCTCTTACTACAGTCAAGAAGTACAAGATTTATTAGTAAACCGCCCTTTATCACCTTCAACAGGTTTTGATCAACAATTTGCAAATGTTGCAAATATGACAAATAAAGGGTTTGAAATACTCTTGAAAGGTACTCCTATTAGAGGTGAAAATTTAAACTGGACAATTACCAGTACATTTAGCCGTAACAAAAATAATGTTACAGATGTTGAAGGATTTAGACAAGGATTAGGAATGTTTGGAACTTCAGTAGCTCAAGATGGAGAAGCAATTGGTGTATTTTATGGAACTTTTTTTGCTAGAGATACCAACGGAGAAATTCTGCTAACTCCAGATGGAAAAGTACAAAAAGCATTAGGTCACTATGAGGGAAATACACCTGTACAAGATTATGATGCTAATGGGCAACCTACAGGAACTACGCTAAGAAAAATTATTGGAGACCCTAACCCAGATTTTGTTGCCTCTATAACAAATGAGTTTAAATATAAAAACTTTGGTTTTAGATTTCAATGGGATATTTCTCAAGGAAATGATGTAATGAGTTGGGATAAACGTATGGGATATCTTTTTGCAGGAGGAAAAGCTACAGCTGATGAGTTGAATGGAATCATCCCTAAAGGAAATTCAATTGCAAACTTTGGTATTTTTGAATCTTTTATCGAAGATGGATCTTATATCAAACTTAGAGAAGTTGCACTTACTTATAATTTGAAATTAAACAAAAATTATATTAAAAATGTTAAATTCACATTAAGTGGAACAAACTTAATATCAATTGATAATTATTATGGATTTGATCCAGAGGTAAATACTCAAGGACAAACCAATGGAGTAACAGGACAGGATATGGCTAATGTACCTATTCCTGCAGTATATAAATTTGGTGTAATCTTTAATTTTTAAATAAAGAATAATGAAAAAATTAATTAAAATATTTATAGTTGTAATTGGCGTACTGTCTTTTACAGCTTGTGAAACAGATTTTAACAATATTAATCAGCCTGCAGAAGACCAAGTGTTAACTACTAAAGCTGGATTACTAGGTGTGTCTGTTGGTATGTCTCAAAATTTTGCGACTTCAACGTTAGCTCCAATTGTTGAAATTCCTGGATTAACAACAAGAGAATTAGGGAACACATTAACCTACGTAACTCCTGGAGAGTTAGTGGCTGGTGGAACTTTGTTAAATAGTGATAATGCTGGTGTTACTAGATTGTGGTCTAGACTTTTAAGAGATAAGGGAATGGCTGAATCTATATTAGCAAATATAGATAATGTTGAAATGGAACCTGGTACAAAAGCAGGTCTTAGTGCTTATGCAAAATGGTTTAAAGCTATGACTTTGGGTTATTTAATCCAAAATTTTGAGCAAGCTCCTATTAATAACGATCCTAATGGAGCCTCTGTTTTTAACACTAGAGGTGAAGTTTTAAGTGAATGCATCAACTTATTAGAAAGTGCTAAAGCTGATTTAGCTTCAACTGCTATCTCTGCTGAATTTTTAGCGTACATACCTAATTTAGATTTACAAAATGTGGTAAATGCATTTTTAGCTAGATACAATTTGTTTGCAGGAAATTATACTGCTGCAATATCAGCTGCAAATGCTGTAAACCTCTCTTCTGTATCAGAATGGTGGTATGATGGGGTTACAAATGAAAATCCTGTATGGAGTTTTGCAGTTTTTAATGATCCTGACACAAAACCTCAAGATAATTTTGGTTTAACAGGTAGTTATATTCCTGAAGTTGGAGATGGAAGAATAGCATTCTATCTTTCTCCAGTTGATGAGAGTGAAACGGACTTTGGATTACACAATGTAGACAATGCATTAGGCTTTTTTGATACTGCTTCAAAATCAATTCCTATATTTTTACCAGGTGAAATGCTTTTAATCAAAGCAGAAGCTTATGCTATGTCAAACGATTTACCGAGTGCTGTTTTAAACTTAAACTTGGTTAGAGAAAAAACCAACGATGTTTTTGGTGTAAATGCAGCTCTAGGCCCTTGGACTGGGAATGTAAACAGCCAAACTGATATCATGGATGAGATATTTAAAAATAGATCTATAGAGTTATTTATGAGTGGAATGCGCTTTGAAGACTCTAGAAGAATTCACCCTAATCTTGTAATTCCTGCAGGTGGTGACTACTTCATTGAACGTAATAGAAATTATTACCCTTATCCTTTTGATGAAAGAGAAAATAACCCGAATATACCTGCTGACCCAAGCATATAATTAAATTTTTGTTTTTATGTAATTTTATAAATGGGGTTTTTCAAAGAAATTTGTAAACCCCATTTATTCTTAATAAAAAAAGGATATCCACACTAAACCTATATTCCTAAATAAAGTGACCGAAATTAAATTTGTAATACCCGTTTATATTTATAATTTCACGCAAACATTTAACATAAATAAATGAATTCATCACTAATTTTATTAGTTATTGCCTCCTATTTTGGCCTTCTAATGTTGATTTCTCGTTTTGCTTCAAAAAATAAAAGTGATAACTCCTTTTTTACAGGAGATAGAGAGTCTCCTTGGCAATTAGTTTCCTTTGGAATGGTTGGAGCGGCATTATCTGGAGTTACTTTTGTTTCAATACCGGGAATGGTTGGTAATAATTATTTTTACTATTTACAATTTGTATTTGGAAACATTGTTGGATATGTTTTTATAACCTATGTTCTTATACCTATTTATTATGAGTTAAAACTAGTTTCTATCTACACCTACTTAGAAACTCGATTTGGAGTAAAAACATATAAAGTTGGATCGTTGTTTTTTTTAATATCTCAATCGTTTGGCGCAGCACTTCGCCTACTATTGGCTGCTAAAATTATACAATATGCTGTTTCTGATGCCTTTCACGTTCCTTTTTATCTAACAGTAATTATTATCCTATTGTTAATTTGGTTATACACTAATAAATCTGGAATTAAAACTATTGTTTGGACAGATACACTTCAAACTTTTTTCTTAATCTTAGCTGCAATAATAGCTATTTACACAATTAAAAATTCGTTGGACTTAAGTTTTTCGGAAACCATTTCATCAATAGTACACCACAAATATTTTAAAGTATTTGATTGGGATTTTAATTCTGGAAGCAACTTCTTCAAACAATTTATTTCGGGAATATTAATTGCTGTTGCAATGATGGGATTAGATCAAAATATGATGCAGAAAACGCTTACTTGTAGAAGTAAAAAAGAAGCTCAAAATAATGCATTATCATTCAGTTTTATTTTAGCAATTACTCAATTTCTATTTTTAGGTTTAGGTATTATGTTATATTTATATGCTGAAAAATTCGGTGTTAAATTAGAAGTAGAAAATGGGAAATTTATAAATACAGACAATTTATTTCCTATGTTATCTCTAAACTACTTTGGAACAATAGCTAGTATTAGTTTTATTTTAGGTATTACAGCCGCATCGTTTTCAAGTGTAGATTCAGCTTTAACAGCGCTAACAACTTCATTTACCCATGATTTTTTGGCTATTCAGCATAAAACTTCTAAAGAGAAAAACAATTTAAAAAATATTGTTCTTCTAAGTTTCTCTGCTTTAATTTTTTTAATAGTAATGTCTTTTTCAAATAGTAAAGGCGATATTATTTCAACCATTTTTAAAGTGGCAGGGTATACTTATGGTCCCCTTTTAGGGCTCTATTTATTCGGTATTTTTACCAAAATTAAAATTAAAGATTCTTTAGTACCTTACATTTGCATTTTAATGCCCTTTGTAACATACTATTTAAATTACTTTTTAATTACCAAATTTTCATTTGACTTAGGTTTTATGAATATATTAGTAAACGCATTATTAACAATTTTATGTTTAACCATCATAAAAAAACAACATGAAGAATAAGCCCACAACTGAACAATCATCTAATTACAATAATCTTGAAAAAATGGACACATTTGAGTTACTCTCAAATATAAATGCTGAAGATAAAACTGTACCCCTTGCCATTGAAAAAGTAATTCCCTCAATTGAAAAATTGGTAAATATTATTTATGATAAAATGAAGGATGGAGGAAGACTTTTTTATATTGGAGCTGGCACAAGTGGACGACTTGGAGTTTTAGACGCATCTGAATGCCCTCCAACTTACGGCGTTTCAGACGATTGGGTTATAGGCCTTATTGCTGGAGGTGACATTGCCCTTAGAAAAGCTGTTGAAAATGCTGAAGATGATACAACTCTTGCTTGGAAAGATTTACAGAAATATAACATTACCAATAAAGATGTTTTGGTTGGAATTGCTGCTTCAGGAACAACTCCTTATGTAATTGGAGGACTTCAAAAAGCAAAAGAGCACAATATCATTACAGGATGTATTACTTGCAACAAAAACAGTCCGCTTTCTCTTGTTGCTGAATTCCCAATTGAAATAGTTGTTGGACCTGAATTTGTTACTGGGAGTACAAGAATGAAGGCGGGCACAGCACAAAAGCTAGTATTAAATATGATTTCTACTTCTGTAATGATTAAGTTAGGAAGAGTAAAAGATAACAAAATGGTTCATATGCAACTATCTAATACAAAATTAGTAAATCGCGGAGTACTAATGCTAATGGATGAGTTGCTAATTGATGAAGATTTAGCTTCAATGCTTCTTGAAAAGCATAAAAGCGTAAAAAATGTATTAGACCTTTACAAAAGTGAATTTTTATGATATGAAAAACACTACCAAATATATAATTGGTGTTATGAGCGGTACCTCATTAGACGGTATTGATATTGCGTATATAAAAATTGGCTATACTAACAACTACACCTTTGAAATACTATATTCTACAACTGTTAGCTATAGTACCCAGTGGAAAACTATTTTAAAAGAAGGGTTTCATTTATCGGGAGAAGCTCTTACAAAACTAGACGCTGATTACGGAATTCATTTAGGAAATATTATTTTAAATTTTGTAACCGAAAATAAAATTACAAACGTAGATTTTATTGCTTCTCACGGACATACGATTTTTCATAATCCCGAAAAAAATTATACACTCCAAATTGGAAATGGACCACAAATTACTGCTATCACTGCTGTAAAAACCATTTGTGATTTTAGAGTGCAAGATATCGCTCTTGGTGGGCAAGGTGCTCCTTTAGTACCAATAGGTGATGAGTTATTGTTTTCCGAATACGATTATTGCTTAAATTTAGGAGGGTTTGTTAATATTTCATTTAATGAAAATGGACAACGAATTGCTTTTGATATTTGTCCTGTTAACATTGTTTTAAATCATTATGTTTCTCAATTAGATGTTGAATACGATGACAAAGGGATTATTGCTTCAACAGGAAATATTGATGAAAGTTTATTAAATGAGCTAAATGTCTTACCTTTTTATAACGATACAAAACCTAAATCGTTAGGTTATGAATTTATTGTGGAAACTATTTTCCCAATGATTGATAAATACAACCTTGAAATCCGTGATATTTTAAGAACTTTTGTGGAGCACGTAGCTGTGCAAATTGCTAAAAAAATTGATTCAAATTCTAAAAAGACGGTATTGGTTGCTGGAGGTGGAGCTTATAATACGTTTCTTATTAATCGCATTCAATCATACACAAAAACTCAATTGATAATTCCTGAAGATACTATTATCAATTACAAAGAGGCTTTAGTTTTTGCCTTACTTGGATTTTTAAAAGATGAAGAACAAATTAATTGCCTAAAAAGTGTTACAGGAGCTAATAAAAATCATTGTAGCGGTATTGTTTTCAATCCATAATTAAAGTGTGATGTCTTTAAAAATAATAAATTTAAGTGAACTCGAAAATTTATTATCAGGTGAAATTCACTTTGATAATTTACACAAAAGTATTTATGCTACAGATGCTTCAGTATATCGGAAAATTCCTTTAGGTGTAGCCTATCCAAAAAACAAACAAGATATAAAAATACTCATTCAGTTTGCAACTCAAAATGGCATAACACTTATCCCAAGAGCTGCGGGCACATCATTAGCAGGTCAATGTGTTGGAGATGGTTTAATAGTTGATATTTCAAAACATTTTACCAAAATTTTAGCCTTTGATGAATATAAAAAAACGGTTACCGTACAACCCGGAATTATTAGAGATGAACTTAACAATTACTTAAAACCATACGGATTATTTTTTGGACCAAACACCTCAACAAGTAACAGATGTATGATTGGTGGCATGGTTGGAAACAATTCATCAGGAACCACTTCTATAAAATACGGTGTAACACGTGATAAAATAATTGAATTAAAAACTATTTTAAGTGATGGCTCTGAAGTCGTATTTAACGAAGTAAGTATTTCAGAATTCAATCAAAAAAAAACAGGACAAACGTTAGAAAATACTATTTACAAATCCATATTTAACGAACTATCTAACAAAGAAACTCAGCAAGAAATTACAAAAGAGTTTCCTAAAAAAAGTATTCACCGTAGAAATAATGGCTACCCTGTAGATGAATTATTGAAATTTAAACTTTTTGGAGGTGAAAATACTACCATAAATATTGGAAAATTATTAACAGGTAGTGAAGGAACTTTGGCTTTTACAACTGAAATAACATTACAGTTAGACACATTGCCTCCTTCAAAAAATATTATGGTTGCGGCTCATTTTAATAGTATTCAAGAAAGTATGAAAGCTGTTGTAACTGCTATGAAACACAACTTGTATACTTGTGAATTAATGGATAAAACCATTTTAGACTGTACAAAAAATAATAGAGAACAATTGAAAAACAGGTTTTTTGTAGAAGGTGATCCAAAAGCTATATTAATGCTTGAAATCTGTACAAATTCTAACGAAAAATCCAACAAATTTGCCGATGAATTAATTTCAGACTTAAAAGAAAATAATGTAGGCTATACCTATCCTAAATTAGTAAATAACGACATCAATAAAGCTTTAAATTTACGCAAAGCAGGTTTAGGCTTGTTGGGAAATATTATTGGTGACAACAAAGCAGTTGCTTGTATTGAAGATACTGCTGTAGAAGTAAACGATTTACCAAATTATATTTCAGAATTCACCCAAATGATGGAAGAATATGGACAAGAAGCAGTGTATTATGCGCATGCTGGTGCCGGTGAAATTCATTTACGCCCTATACTAAATTTAAAAAAGAAAGAAGATGTTGTTTTATTTAGAGAAATAACGTCAAAAACAGCTAAACTCGTTAAAAAATACGGAGGTTCATTTAGTGGTGAACATGGTGATGGAATTGTAAGAGCTGAATTTATTCCTCAAATGATTGGAATAAAAAACTATGAACTTTTAAAGCGTATTAAACACACTTTTGATCCTAAAAACATATTTAACAGAGGTAAAATTGTCGATCCGTATCCAATGGATAAAAATTTACGTTATGAAATTGATAGAATTGAACCTAAAATTGAAACTATTCAAGATTTTTCGGACAGTTTAGGTATTTTAAGAGCAACCGAAAAATGTAATGGATCAGGTGATTGTAGAAAACTTCCTGAAGCTGGAGGTACTATGTGTCCTAGCTACAGAGCTACCAAAAATGAAAAAGACACTACACGGGCACGAGCAAATGCCTTACGAGAATTCTTGACAAATTCAACCCAAGAAAACAAATTCAATCACAAAGAATTATACGATATTTTTGATTTGTGTTTAAGCTGTAAAGCCTGTGCAAGTGAATGCCCAAGTAATGTAGATATTGCAGCTTTAAAAGCCGAATTTTTACATCAATATTACAAAGAAAATGGTGTTCCGTTTAGAACTAGTATGTTTGCCAACAATGTAAAATGGAATAAATTGGGTAGCCTCACTCCTACTTTTACTAATTTGGTACTAAACACAAAACTTACTAAAAAAATAATGGGAATTGCAACTGAAAGAAGCATTCCTAAATTAGCAAAAACGACTGTTTTTAAATGGTATAAAAAACACAAAAACAGGTTATTAAAACAACCTGTTAAATTTGGGGAAATTTATCTTTTTATTGATGAATTCACTAATTATTACGATGCAAATATAGGAATAGATACCATTGAATTATTAACAACATTAGGGTACAGAGTAATAATAACTCAACACGAAGAAAGTGGACGAAGTTTTATATCAAAAGGAATTTTAGACAAGGCTAAAGAAAAAGCCAATTTCAATGTTGATTTTTTTAAAGATAAAATCACTAAAGAAACTCCTTTAATTGGCATCGAACCTTCAGCAATTTTAACTTTCAGAGATGAATATATTAGACTGGCTAATGATAAGAATGGAGCAAAAAAAATTGCAAAAAACACCTTTACTATTGAAGAATTTATTAAACAAGAGTTTGCAAAAAACAATATTACTACAGATAGTTTTACAACAGAAAATAAAACATTAAAAATTCATGGTCACTGTCAGCAAAAATCATTGAGTGGCACCGAACCTACATTTCAAATGCTTTCAATTCCAAAAAATTATAAGGTAACCATCCTAAATTCTGGATGTTGTGGAATGGCAGGTTCTTTTGGATATGAAAAAGAACACTATAAAATTAGCATGCAAGTTGGTGAAGACACCTTATTCCCAAAAATAAGAAATACTGAAGCCAATACAATTATTGCAGCTTCAGGTACTAGTTGTAGACATCAAATTAAAGATGGTACTAAAAGAATTTCTAAACACCCTGTTACATTATTAAAAGAGGCATTAAAATGAAATTAATAATAAGAACATTTAAGTTACAATTAAAACATCCTTTTACAATTTCAAGAGGTACCAGAACTGAAATTCCTTCAATTATTGTTGAACTTCAGGATAATGAATTTTCGGGTTTTGGTGAAGCAACTGCAAATCCGTATTACAACACCTTTGTAGAACAATTTGAAGAAGAACTTATTTCGAAACGCAAAATTATTGAAATTACTTCTGAAAAAACTCCAGAAGAATTTTGGGATTATTTACTTCCTTTTTTTAGTAGTAATATGTTTTTATTATGTGCACTAGATGAAGCATATACTGATTTATATACACGTAAAAAAGGTGTAAAACTATTTGAATATTGGAATCTTGAACCTAAAAAAACCATACAATCTAATTTTACTATAGGCATTGATACCGTAGAGAATATGATTATCAAAATGAAAGAAATGCCTTGGCCTATCTATAAAATTAAGCTAGGTACAAAAGACGATTTAAAAATAGTAACAGAATTAAGAAAACACTCTAATGCTATTTTTAGAATTGATGCAAATTGTGGTTGGAATGCTACTGAAACCATAAATAACTCGGTTGCATTAAAAAAATTAGGTGTAGAATTTATTGAGCAACCACTTCCTGCAAATGACTGGAAAGGTGCTAAAAAAGTATTTAATCATTCTTATTTACCAGTTATTGCAGATGAAAGTTGTATTGTAGAAAGTGATATTGAAAAATGTTACAATCATTTTCATGGTGTAAACGTTAAATTAATGAAATGTGGTGGTTTAACACCTGCAAAAAGAATGATAACCAAAGCAAAATCTTTAGGCTTAAAAACAATGGTTGGTTGTATGACAGAATCTTCGATAGGAATTTCAGCGATTGCACATTTAACCCCTATGTTAGATTATGTTGATATGGACGGTGCATTATTATTAAAAACAGATATAGCTTCTGGAGTAAAGTTAAAAAATGGAAATATTGTATTTTCGGACTTAAATGGAACTGGAGCAATTTTAAAAACTAAAAGTTTTACACAATGAAAAAATTACTAATTATAAGTATCATATTAACATTTGCAACAAATTATGGACAACAAATTGACCCGTTACTTAGTACTGATATTAACAAGCAAGAAAAGTGGGTTGAAAATATAATGAATAACCTAACCTTGAATGAAAAAATAGGTCAACTTTTTATGATTCAAGCTTATTCTAACAAAGATAAAAAGCACACAGCCTACATAAAAAGAATGATAAAAAAATATCATGTTGGAGGATTAATTTTTATGCAAGGAACTCCTGAAAAAGAGGTTAAATTAACGAATCTATATCAAAAAAAATCTAAAATTCCTTTACTTATTGCCATTGACGGTGAATGGGGTTTAAATATGAGATTAAAAAACTCTTTTCGTTATCCTTGGAATATGACTTTAGGAGCAATTCAAGACAATGAATTAATTGAAGAGTTTGGAAAACAAGTTGGACTTCACTGCAAAAGAATAGGAATTAATGTAAACTTTGCTCCAGTTGTAGATATTAATACAAATCCGAAAAATCCAATAATTGGAAATCGCTCCTTTGGAGAAAACAAATACAATGTTACTAAAAAGGCTGCTGCTTTTATTAGAGGAATGCAAAGTGTTGGTGTATTGGCAAATGCAAAACATTTTCCCGGTCACGGTGACACTTCAACAGATTCTCATAAAACACTTCCTTATTTAGATTTTACGTTGGAAAGATTAGATTCTATTGAGTTATTTCCATACAAACAACTATTTAAAACCAAACTGGCAAGTGTAATGGTAGCGCATTTAAATGTACCATCGCTTGAACCAACACCTGGAGTTCCTACTTCAATATCTCATAAAGTTATTACAGAACTTTTAAAAGAAAAAATGGGCTTTAAGGGTTTAATTTTTACTGATGCTTTGAATATGAAGGGTGCTGCAAATTATGCAAAACCTGGCGATATAGATTTAGCTGCATTTTTGGCAGGAAATGATATACTATTAATTCCAGAAGATGTAAAAGCTGCTGTAAAAAAAATAAAAGCAGCACTTAAAAAGAAATTATTTACTGAAAAACGCTTAGATGAATCCGTTAGAAAAATTTTAAAAGCAAAATATTGGGCTGGATTACAGAACTTTTCGCCTATAAAAGAACAAAATATTAACGAAGATATTATAACAGTAAAAGATAAATTATTGTACAGATCTTTAATGAAAGAAGCGATAACTGTTGTTAAAAACAACAATGGTATTCTACCCATAAAAAAATTATCTAACAATAAAATAGCCTATGTAAAATTAGGAGATTCAGAGAACCTCACATTTACAAACACCTTGAAAAAATATACACAAGTTGATATTATTTCAGATGAAAATTTGGAGGGATTACTTCAAAAATTAAAATCGTATAATACCGTTATCATTGGTTATCATAAATCTAATGAAAGTCCTTGGAAAAGCTATAAGATGACTGAAAAAGAGATAACATGGCTAGAAGATATAGCTAAAAACCACCATGTAATTTTAGACATTTTTGCAAGTCCTTATACCCTTTTAAACATAACTTCTTCTATTAAAACAACTGATGCCATTATAGTATCATACCAGAACAGTAAAGAATCTCAGGAAATTTCAGCTGAGATAATTTTTGGTGCTTTGGAAGCAAAAGGCAAATTACCTGTTTCAATTAAAAATATTTTCCCTGAAGGAACTGGACTTTCTACTCCAAATTTAATGAGACTATCTTATACAATTCCAGAAGAAGTTGATATGAGCAGTAAATTACTTCAAAGAATAGATTCTGTAACCACTATTGTTGTGGATTCTTTAATGGCACCTGGAGGACAAGTATTGGTTGCTCGCTACGGAAAAGTAATCTATCACAAAAGTTTTGGTTACCAAACGTATGATAAAAAACAAAAAGTTAAGTTGACAGATTTATACGATTTAGCTTCAGTTACCAAAATTTTAGGTGGTTTGCCTATGATTATGAAAAGTGAAGAAAAAGGTTTAATTAAATTAAATTCAACACTGGGTGAAATACTACCTTATTTGAAAGGTTCAAATAAAGATACAATTACCTTAAAAGAAGCATTATCGCACGTTGCTAAAATTAAAGCCTGGATTCCATATTACTTAGAGACCGTTGATAGTATTACTAAAATTCCTTTTCCTAATTTATATAGAAAACAAAAAAGTAATGAATTTTCAATCAAAATCGCTCGAAACTTATATCTAAAAAATTCATACACCGATTCTATTTATAAAAAAATTGCTGAAGCTCCTCAAAGAAAATTAGAAGGTTATAAGTATAGTGGTTTGGTTTTTTACTTATTTAAAAAATATATTGAAGACACCTATCATGCTAAAATGAATGTAGTGAACAATAAATACTTTTACAGTCCACTAGGCGCTACAACTCTTGGATATAATCCACTTGAAAAATTCAAAAAAGTTGAGATAGCTCCAACTGAAGTTGATGATTATTACAGGCATCAAGTTTTACAAGGAGACGTACATGATATGGGTGCAGCAATGATGAACGGAGTAAGTGGAAACGCAGGTCTTTTTTCAAATTCAAATGATGTAGCTAAAATAATGCAAATGTACCTTCAAAAAGGATATTATGGCGGCAAAAGATATTTAGATTCTAAAACTATAGACAAATTTAATCATAGATATTATGCAAATGACAGTATTAGAAGAGGTCTTGGGTTTGACAAACCAAGCCTGAATCCAGAAGTAAAGGCAAGTAGCAAGTACGCTTCCTCAAATAGTTTTGGCCATAGTGGATTTACAGGTACTTATACTTGGGTAGATCCTGATAATGGTATTTTATATGTTTTTTTATCTAACAGAGTATATCCAACAATGAGTAATAACAAATTAGGAGAACAAGATATTCGAACAAAAATACAAGACTTAATTTATGAAGCCATTTTAAATAATTAACAAAAAACTGAAAATATGTTATTTATTATGATTTTAAGTAATTTTTAACACATTATGGTATTTTAAATTATTTTTTTTTGTATATTTGCAGTGGTAAGTTTCATAGCTTGCCATCTTTTTCATAGCAATTTTCCTCACTCATTTATGAGTGAGGTTTCTTTTTTTATGGGCTTTCCTTCACTTTTTTTACAGTATATTTGCCCACTTATTTAAATATAAAATATGATTTTTGGAATTACATTTACGGAATGGGTTGGATATTTGGCATCTATAATATTAATTATTTCATTTATGATGAAAAATGTGAGAAAATTGAGAATTATCAATTCTATTGGTGCTGCTCTGTTTGTAGCTTATGGTATCATGTTAACCTATTCTTGGCCAATTATTATCACAAATCAATTTATTCTATTTGCTAATATTTATTACCTTTCCAAAAACAATTCTACTATTTAATATAAATATCTTGTGAGAAGGGTTATAGTTTCAGTAACAAATGATTTGGTAACGGATCAGCGGGTTGATAGAGTTTGCACAACACTTTCTAAACTTAATTACGAAATTATATTAATTGGGAGGCTGCTTCCCAATAGTAAGTCAATTGTAAGAAAATACAAGACATACCGATTTAAATTACTCTTTCACAATGGTTTTTTGTTTTATGCTGAATATAATATTCGCTTATTTTTTAAGCTTTTATTTACTAAATCAACGATACTTTTGGCTAATGATTTAGATACCTTACCCGCTAATTTTTTGGTGAGCAAACTCCTTAAAAGAACATTAGTATATGATAGTCATGAATTATTTACTGAAGTTCCTGAACTTATTCATAGGCCTTTTGTACAAAATTTTTGGTTTAGAATAGAAGCATTTATTTTACCTAAACTTAAAAATTGTTATACTGTAAATAATATAATTGCAAGTATATACA
This sequence comes from Lutibacter sp., assembly GCA_021647265.1. GTDB lineage: Bacteria > Bacteroidota > Bacteroidia > Flavobacteriales > Flavobacteriaceae > Lutibacter. The sequence continues at coordinate 9,013 of JAKIVA010000009.1, read as the reverse complement.
CTTCAAAGTACAATACACCATTCAGCGTTATTAGAAACATTGCTCCTAAATATAACAAACAACATTTAGATAGTAATTTCTTAAAAAAAGTAAAAGGAAACAAAAAAATGTTAATTCTTCAAGGTACAGGCATTAATGTTGATAGAGGTGCTGAAGAAGCTGTTGAAATGATGCAATACTTGGAGGATACTCTTTTATACATTATAGGTTCTGGCGATGTATTTAAAACTTTAAAATTGAAAATAGCTTCTTTAAACTTAAAAAACAAAGTTATTTTACTTGATAAAATGCCTTATAATGAGTTAATGAAATTTACACAAATAGCTGATATTGGGCTCTCCTTAGATAAAAATACAAATCTAAATTATGAATTAAGCCTACCAAATAAAATATTTGATTATGTGCAAGCTGGAACTCCTTTACTTGTTTCTAACAGAAAAATTATAAGTGAATTTGTAACTAAAAATAATATTGGTAAAGTAACTCATACCCATAATCCTAAAGAACTTGCCTCCACTGTTTCAAACATCTTTAAAAACAAACAACAATATAACACTTGGTGTGAAAATTTGCTTAAAACTGCAGAAATATATACTTGGGAAAATGAAAGTAAAAATCTTAAAAAAATTTATTCTAATTTAAAATGATTTTAGTTTATTGCAACCATAAATCTAATAGATTAACATACACTTTAAATGTTATTTTCAAATATATTTTAAAGATTGAATATTGTATTGTTGATATAGACACTTTTAATCAAAGTACAAATCAAACAAAACTTAATTACAGTTCCCTCCAATTAAAAAATTGTATCTCAATACGTCCTCACTCACTCCTTTTTGAAACATCAATAGAGCCTCAACAAATAGCTATTAACTGGATTGATAATATTCCGTATTTCTTTAAAACCTCAGATAATTCTTCCTTTAAATACGATATATTGGCAAGCTCATTTTTTATGGTTAGTAGGTATGAAGAATATTTACCTACTAATTTAGATATTCACAATAGATTTAAAGCTGAAGACTCAATTGCTTTTAAAAACAATTTCTTAGAAATTCCCGTAGTAAATTTATGGGTATTAGAATTAAAAAAAGAAATCTTGAAAAAACAGCCTAATTTCATTTTTCCTAAATTGAAATATAAATTTATGAACACTATAGATATTGATGTCGCATATGCATATAAAGGCAAAGGATTTATTAGGCACTTAGGAGGTACTTTAAAGGCTATTTTAACATTAAATACAGGGGAAATTAAACATAAATTTAACTACTTTATAAAGAATCAAAAAGACCCGTATAATACTTATGATACTTTAGATAGACTACAAGAGCTCTATAACACAAAAAACATATACTTTTTTCACTTAGGAAATTATACCAAATTTGATAAAAGCCTATCCTTTAAAAGCAAAGAGCTTAAATATTTGACAAAAAAAATAGCAAGAAAAAATAAGATTGGAATTCACCCTTCTTATGCATCAAATTATTTTACAAAAAAAATTCAACTAGAAATATCTCGACTTCAGAAAATAGTTAATAAAAAAGTAGTTAACAGTAGGCAACATTATCTAAAATTAGAATTTCCTACTACTTATGAGCAACTTATTGCCTGTAATATCAAACATGATTTCACCATGGGTTTTGCTTCTACAATAGGCTTTAGAGCCGGACTTAGTACAACTTATCCATTTTTTAATATTCTCAAAAATAAAGAAAGGGAATTACTCATTACTCCTTTTCAAATTATGGACGGCACATTAAACCAATACCTAAATCTTAGCCCTACAGAAGCTATTGAAAAAATTAAAGCTATAGTTGAAGTTACAAAAAAAGTTAATGGAACTTTTGTGTCTCTATGGCACAACTCCTCCTTATGTGAGAGAGATGAATGGAAAGAATGGACAATAGTTTACGAAAAATTATTACAAATTGCTCGAGACAACTAGCACTAAACTTTTAAAAACTGGTAAAGAGTTAAATTAGGGGAATAAATCTGAAAGAATAAAAAATATTGTTTAACAACTTACACTAATTCTTCTTTTTATCTAATAAAAATAAATACGTTAGTTTATATACGTCAAAAATAAACATTGATGGCCATTTACTTTTTAAATTGTACTCAAATAATTTATGGAACACCACAAATACAGAACTGAAAACCCAATTTAATTTATAAGAATGTACCTTTTTATAAAGTTTCAACACCTTTATTTTATCACTTTTTAAAACGTTTTGAGAATTTAGGTTGTGTAAATTTTCCATTGCTTGTTTAACTTTATTTAAAAACACCAAACTAAGCTCAATTCCCATATGATAAACTTCATTGTCAATATGTTGTAACTTTATTCCATTTCTTAGTATATCTTCAGCAAAAAAAACATCTTCATATCCATATTTTACAATTCGATTATTAAATTTTACCGTTTCAAAAATTGATTTATGAATTAAAAAATTAGCACCAAAAAAATACTTATAGGGATTTCTTTTTCTTATTTCTAAATCAACTTCTTCTCTTTTTTTCCCATAAACCCAACGTAGCATTTTCCTACTCTCTGGTTTTTTCTTTTCATAAGCAATACCTCCGCAAAACACTTGTGCATCTTTAGATTCAATACATTTTAAATAAACGTTTATAAAATCTTTTCCTTTTGGAATAACATCCGCATCTAAGAAAAGTAACCAATCATAAATAGCTTTACTAGCTAATAAATTCCGTGTTTTACTTCTTCCTATATTCTTTGGTAGTTTTTTAAGTGAAACATTATTCAAATTTTTAAGTGTCTTATTTTGTAAATAATAGTTACTTGAAGCATCATCAATACAAATAATTTCAAATTTAACACTAGTCAATACTAATTGAGAGTGTAATTCTGAAACTAAATTAATTATGGGATAATTAAAAATTGGAATTAAAATTGAAAGCATTTTAACTTATGGTGCTTTTTTGCTGTACCACCTCAAATAATTCTCCTCCTTCACATTTAATTGTTCTGTATGGGAATTTTAAAATAAGTGCATAATCATGGGTGGCCATTAATATGGTTTTTCCGGTACCATGAATTTCTTTTAAAACGTTCATAACATCAACCGAAGTTGCTGGATCTAGATTTCCCGAAGGCTCATCTGCCAAAATTAAATCTGGATTATTTAATAATGCTCTTGCAATTGCCACTCGCTGCTGTTCACCACCCGATAATTGAAATGGCATTTTAAAATCCTTGGTTTCCATTCCTACCTTAGACAATACTTCATTAATTTTATTCTTCATTTTAATTTTGTCTTTCCACCCTGTTGCTTTTAAAACAAATAATAAGTTTTCAAATACACTTCTATCATTCAATAATTTAAAATCTTGGAATACAATTCCTATTTTTCTACGTAAAAATGGTATTTCTTTTTCTTTTAAATTATTTAAATCAAAACCTACAATGCTGCCTTTTCCATTTTCAAGAGGTAAATCTCCATACAACGTTTTCATTAAACTACTTTTGCCACTCCCTGTTTTACCAATTAAATACACAAATTCTCCTCTGTTAATGCTTAAATTAACATCAGATAAAACTAAATTTTCTCGTTGGAAAATTTGTGCATTTTGTAATGAAAGTATTACTTCAGCCATACAAATAAAGTTTTTCAACAAATCTAATTATTTAAATGTTAAGTATCAACATCTATCCAATTAATAATGAAGTGCTTTTTAGCTTTTTTTGGCTTATGTGCTAGTATTAACTTCTATTTTATAATGTTAAATTTAATGGTAGCCATTATTATTGTTATAACTTTTTAATAAAAATATTTTTTAACAAATGCAATTTCATTAAAAAACTGCGTTATTAGATTATAGTTTGTAACCTTTCAATTTTAATTAAAATGACATATAAAAAAATTGTTCTCTCTTTTCTTGTGTTTATTATTACTATCACACTATTTGCACAAAAAACAGCAATTTATACCAACTCACTTTCAGAATATAACCATGCAATTGAATTGTACCAAAACAAAGCTTTTTTGGCTGCTCAAAAAATATTCAACCAAGTTAAATTTCAATTTGATAATTCATCAGAGCTAAAAGCAAACTGTGAATATTACGCTGCCAATTGTGCAATTCGTTTAGAGCAACCAGATGCAGACGATTTAATGCAACAATATGTAGATAAATACCCTACAAGTACAAAACGTAATAGTGCTTTTATGGATGTTGCAAATTATTACTTTAAAATTGGGAAATATTCTTATGCTGCAAAATGGTTTTCGAGGGTGAATACCACAAATTTAATCTTAAGAAAAGAAGAAGATTTCAATTTTAAATATGCTTACTCATTATTTGCTAATAAAGCATATACAAAATCAAAAGAGTATTTTTTATCGTTATTAGACTCACAAAAATATGGCGCACAAGCCAAATATTATTACGGATATATCGCCTATAAACAAGATGATTATGATACTGCAGATACTTATTTAGGTGAAGTTGCGAACGATAAAACTTTCAAAACAAAAGTCTCCTACTATTTAGCTGATATGAATTTTAAATTGGGAAAGTTTGAAAAGGCTATTGAATATGGGTTGCCTCTTCTTGAAAAGGCTAAACGAATTGAACATTCTGAAATTTCAAAAATTATTGGAGAGAGTTATTTTAATCTTCAAAAATATAAGGAAGCTATTCCACATTTAAAAAATTACAAAGGAAAACGTGGTAAATGGAATAATACCGATTATTATTTTTTAGGATATGCTTATTACAAATTAAACGACTTTGAAAATGCCATAAGAAACTTCAATAAAATTATTGGAGGAAAAAATGCTGTAACACAAAATGCTTATTACCATTTAGCCGAATGCTATTTAAAATTAGAGAAAAAGCAAGAAGCATTAAACGCTTTTAGAAATGCAGCTCATATGAAATACAAACCAACTATTCAAAAAGATGCTTGGTTAAATTATGCAAAACTAAGTTACGAAATTGGAAACCCATACAAAAGTGTACCAGAAGTTTTACAAGAATATATTGAATTGTATCCAAACTCTACACATAAGAATGAAATTAATGAGCTTATTATAAGTGCCTACATTACTTCTAAAGACTACGAAGGTGCCTTAAAGTATTTGAAAAATAAGAAAAGTACAAAAGAGCGAATTCTATTTCAAAAAGTGTCATTTTACAGAGGAGTAGAACTTTTTATTGAAGGAAATTACGACTTGGCAATAGAAAATTTCGAAAGTTCACTTACAGTACCCTTAGACGCAGAATTTAAGGCTCGTGCAATTTTTTGGAAAGGAGAATCTAATTATAGGTTAAATAATTTTAGTGATGCTTTGTCCGATTTTAAAAAATTTAATTCTGATTATGAAGCGTCAAAAACAACAGTATTTAAAACTCTAAATTACAATTTAGGATATGTTTATTTCAAACAAAAAGATTATAACAATGCTATAACAGCATTTAAAAAATACACCAACCAAAATATTGATGATACCGTAAAACTTAACGATAGTTATTTAAGAATTGGTGATAGTTATTTTGTTAGTAGTAATTACTCAAATGCAATTATTTATTACAATAAAGCCATTAAGTTGAATGGAGTTGATAGTGATTATGCCCAGTTTCAAAAGGCAATTAGCTACGGATTAACAGGTCATGAAAATACTAAAATAACAACATTAAACTCTTTCTTAAACACATATTTAAAATCTACCTATAGAGATGATGCACTATTTGTTTTAGGAAATTCTTACATTAAAAAGAATAAAAACAACCTTGCTTTAGAAAACTTTGATAAATTAATTAACAACTTTAAAAGAAGTCCTTTGGTACCAAAAGCGTTGTTAAAAAAAGGATTGATATTTTACAACATCAACCAAAATGAGGAAGCTTTAGCGAGTTATAAAAGTATTGTTAAACGTTTTCCTAATTCAGATGAGGCCAAACAAGCTGTTAAAAATGCACGTCAAATTTATGTAGATTTAGGCAAGGTTGATGAATATGCTACTTGGGTTAAAACTTTAGATTTTGTAAATGTTACAAATGCTGAATTAGATAACGATACGTACGAATCTGCAGAAAAACAATACCTTCAAAACAATCATAAAAAATCAATACTAAGTTTTAAAAAATATCTAGAAAATTTCCCAAAAGGTTTACACTCTTTACAAGCTAATTTTTATTTGGCACAATCATTATTTTCAGAAAATAAACATACAGAAGCCATTCCTTATTACAGTTACGTTATAAACCAAGAAAGAAATGAATTTACCGAAAATGCACTTTCAAGTTTATCTCAAATCTATCTAGAAAATGCTAACTGGAACAAAGCAATTCCAATTTTAAAACGACTGGAGAATGAAGCAAATTCATCACAAAACATCACTTTTGCTCAATCTAACTTAATGAAAGGTTATTATGAAAGTAAAAATTATCCCAAAGCAGTAGATTACGCAGAATTGGTACTAAAAAATTCAAAAATAGAAAACCGCATTAAATCTGATGCTTACATTATAATTGCACGTTCAGCCATAAAAACAGACAATGAAAATAAGGCTCGAGATGCTTATAAAAAAGTTGAAAAAATTGCCATAGGAAAATTAAAAGCTGAAGCCTTATATTATAGTGCTTACTTTGAAAATAAAGACGGAAGCTATCGTGTTTCAAACAAAATAATTCAAAAAATTGCTGCAGATTATGCTGCTTACAAATATTGGGCAGCAAAAGGTTTAATAGTAATGGCCAATAATTATTACGAACTAAAAGATGCCTATCAGGCAACATATATATTAGAAAGTATATTAAAAAACTTCTCAAAGTTTGATGATGTTGTTGAACAGGCAACCAAAGATCTTAACCGTATAAAAGCGGAACAAGCCAAAACTAACGAGTCTGTAAAAAATTAATAAAAAAATAAATAATAAACATGCGAAAGCTTCTTATAACCTCATTTGCACTATTAATAACTGGTATTTCTTTTTCACAAGAAACTAAAAAGGACACATTAAAAACAGAAGAAATAATAGTTGTAAAACCATATACTCCTAAAATTTCAGATGCATTTAAAATAAAATCTAATCCAATTATTGAGACGACCCATAATCTTGAAAAAGAAACAGTAAATTACAGCATATTTTCAATCCCAGTTGCATCAACATTTACCCCTTCAAAGGGTAAGGCAAAAGGTGTTGTTAGAGAGCCTAAAGAGCGTTTATTTGAAAATTACATTTCGGCTGGGTTTGGTAATTTTACAAGTCCGTTATTTGAAGCATATCTACACTCTGGAGATATTAGATATAACGATTTTGGTATCTTTATCAATCATCATTCTTCAGAAGGAGGTATTAAAGACTTGCTGTTAAATAACAATTTTTACAATACCCGAATTGATATGTACTACAAACAATTTGAACGAGATTTTAACTGGCAATTGAATGCGGGTATTCAACGTGATCAATACAATTATTATGGCTTATCAAAAGATATTACATTTGATGAAACTTTTATAAATTCTTTAGATGAGGAACAAATCTATAAGAACGTTTATATAGGTGGAAAAATTAATTTTGACGATTCTTTTTTCAAGGGAGCAACTGCTGAAATTTACAATTTTTCTGATAATTTTAATAGCAATGAATTTCGGCTTTTAGCCAAACCAACATTTGAATTTCCTATTTCAACTGAATTGATAAATAGTGAATTTTTAATTGATTTTGTGGCCGGTAAGTTTAAGCAAAACTACCTAACATCAAGCGATATTAACCACAGTTTCCTAAATTTAGGCTTTTGCCCTAACCTAGAAGTGTTACGTGAAAATTTAACTGTTAATTTAGGTGCTAAGCTGTATTATACAAACGACTTAGAACATAAAACAAGTGATTTTTATGCCTACCCAAACGTAACAGCTTCCTACAAAGTGGTTAACGAAGTTTTAATAGTTGTTGCAGGTGTTACCGGAGATTTAACTCAGAATACTTATAGAGATTTTGCCAATGAAAACTCTTTTATTTCTCCAACTTTAAGTGTACAACAAACAGATAAACAATACAAAGCATTTGCTGGTGCCAAAGGAAAACTAGCTTCCAATATTGGGTATAATTTTAATGTAAGTCATACTTCAGAAAAAAACAAACCTCTGTTTATTCAAAATCAAACCAAAACAGATGGAGTAATTTCTATTGAAAAATCTTATGAAGCCGGAAATTCTTTTAATGTTGTTTATGATGATGTAAAAACTTTAGCAATTTTTGGTGAAGTTACCATAGATGCTTCTGATGAATTTGATTTTAGTGCTACACTAACCTACTCAAACTTCACAACAAACACACAGTTTCAAGCCTGGAATTTACCCACAATAAAAGCAACTATTTCAGCTGACTATCAAAATAAAAATTGGTTTGCAGGTGCTAAATTATTTTACCGTGGTGAAACATATGGTTTCATAGTTCCTTACAACATTTTACCTGAAAATGGTACTGTTATACAAAACCAATCTTATATGGATTTAAATTTAAACGGAGGTTATATTTTTTCTAACAGGTTAACAGCCTTTGCTAAAATTAACAATGCATTAGGGGAAAAATATTATACTTTTGTAAACTACCAAGTCCAAACGTTACAAATATTAGCAGGAATTACGTATAAATTTGATTTGTAATACCTGTACGTAGTGCATTATGAGAAATTTTTTGTCTCAGCTATCTAACTGACGCAACAGTAGGTTTATAAAAAGTTATAATGCACAACGGGTAATTAAATGTATTTAAACACGCTCTTTTTATTTTAAAAAAGAAGGTGTTTATTATTTGAAAAAAGATGAAAACCTGTATTTTAATCAATTTAAGAGGTTACAGCCTCATTACTTTTAAATTACACTAAAAAATCTCTTTTACTTAATTAACGTGAATAACGGATAAGAAAAAGAGTGTTTTTAGTTTGTATTATTGACTGATTATCAGTATATTACTTTAATAAAAACACTCAAATGCTTAGAGATAAAGTTACAGAATTCTTTGTAAAAATGGAT
>JAKIVA010000060.1 GCA_021647265.1 Lutibacter sp. | reverse complement strand
GGTACCTGTGCATTCTTGTTGAATTAATTGGTGTGCTTTTCTAAGACGTTCTAATTGTTTTAGGGTTTTCATATAATTTTTGTTTATTTATTTAACGGTTTAATTATGCAGTTAATTATTCATTATTAACTATTCATTATTTTTGGTATTTGTTGCTGCCATAGATTGTAATAATTACCTTTTTTTGCATAAAGCTCATTATGTGAACCTTGTTCTAGTACTTTTCCTTTTTCTAATACTACAATTTCATCAGCATTTACAACCGTACTTAAACGATGTGCAATTATAATAATGGTTTTATGCTGTGCTCTTAAATTTTGTATGGTACGTTGTATATAATTTTCAGAGGTACTGTCTAATGAAGATGTAGCTTCATCTAATACTAAAATTTCAGGTTGTTTGTACAGCGCTCTTGCAATAGCAATACGTTGTTTTTGTCCACCAGATAATGAAGCTCCATTTTCTCCTAAATAGGTATTAAATCCGTTTGGTAGTGTTTCTATAAACTCTTGAATGCCAATATTTTTACAAATAGAGAGAATAAGTTCCATATTTGGTTGGAATTCACCCACCGCAATATTGTCTATCACATTGCCTGCAAATAAATCTATTTTTTGTGGTACTACACTTACCAATTGGCGTAAGCTGTTATTTTCTATATATTGTAAATCAAAATCACCAATAGAAATGGTTCCACTTTGTAGTGGGTACATATTTTGTAATAATGAAATGAGGGTAGATTTTCCCGAACCACTTTCACCAACAATAGCGGTGATATTTCCTTTTTTAATATTGAGATTGAAGTCTTTAAAAACTTCTACTCGTGTTCCATACCGAAACGAAACATTTTTAAAGGAAATATTACCTATTTTCTCAACGGTAAGTTTAAATTTGTTTTCAGTTTCTTCACGTTCTAAATCCATAATTTCAAATAACCTATCAGCCGCAATCATTGCACTCTGAATTTGCTTGTTAGCACCAACCAAACTTGCTATTGGTCCCATAAAATAACCAATGATGGCATAAAAAGACATTAGTTCTCCAGAGGTAATTTCGCGTTCAATTACAAAATAAGAACCAGACCACAATAAAATAATGGTAAATAGTTGAGAGAGTGTACTAGTTGATGTGTTTGAAAAAACACTATTTAAAGCAGATTTATACCCTGTGTTTAATAGCGTAATAAACTTGGTCTCCGTTTTAATATTTGCAAAACTTTCCAAACCGAAACGCTTTATTGTACCTACTGAATTTAAAGATTCTACTAGCTGACTTTCTAAATCAGCTGATTTTTCCATTATTTTACGCTCAGTTTTTTTGTTAAGTTTGTTTACAATGGCATAGATAATTATGTAAAAAGGTATAATTGCTAACATAATTAAAGCCAATTTCCAGTAATATGTGAACATGAGAGCAAATGAAAAAATTACTATTAATACATTTACAGCTAAAGATAAAGCCACACCATTTATAAAAGCTCTAATTTTTACAGCATCATTTATACGTGAAATAATTTCACCTACACGCATAGTATCGAAAAATTGCTGAGGAAGTTTTAATAAATGCTTGTAATAACCCAAAATTAGACGTGCATCTATTTGTTGCCCTGTTTTTATTAAAAAAATATCTTTAAAAGTACCAATAAGAATTTTTATTAATAAAAGTACTAACATAATTACACTTAGTAAATTAAGCAGTTTTGTATTGCCACCTACCAATACAAAGTCAGTAATTTTTTGAATGTATATTGCTGTTGAAAACCCTAGAAGTGTGAATATTAATGCACCAACAAAAGCTTGAATTAAAATGTATTTATGTGGTTTTAATAAAAACCAAAAACGTTTTAAAATAGAAACTTTTTCGTTACCTGTTTTAAAACTTTCATCGGGTAGTAAAAGCACTAAAACACCAGTCCATTCTTCTTTAAATTCCTCATGTGTTTTTTTATAAATTTTACCAGTACCAGGATCCATTATTTTGATATAGGTTTTGGTAACTTCATAAATAACTACATAATGTTGTAATTGTTTTTTTACAATTATATGTGCAATTGCAGGTTTTGGAATTTTAGATAAACTATCAAAATCACCACGGACACCTTTAGCCTCAAAGCCTAATTTTTCAGAAGCTTCAATTAAACCTAATACATTTGTTCCTTTTTTATCAGTACCAGCAAATTGTCGTATTCTAGCAAGAGGAATTTCTAAATTATAGTGTGCACTTATTGATGCTAAACATGCAGCACCGCAATCGGTAATATCGTGTTGTCTTATTGTAATTTTCGCCATTTATCTTTTTAAATTCAATTTTTTTAAAGCAATTTTAACTAATACTTTGACTACTTGGATTTAACCAGTCATCTATTTTATCATATAACAATTCAAATAGCGTTCGCTCAGTAAGTTTAAATCGAGCATTAAAAGTCATCCCTTTTTTTAAATTACCTTTAAAATTATTTTTTAGCGTTAAATACTTTTGATCAACTTTACATCTAATTTTAAAAGTTGGAGTCTCATTAATTAACTCTAAATCTTTTCCTATTTCAATAATTTCACCAGTTGCAAGTCCCCACTGATTATAATTAAATGCATCCATTTGAAATTTAACAATATTATTAGAGTTTATTAAACCAATATCAATTGGAGAAACATAGCATTCGGCAATTAAATTTCCATCAGGTGATATTTCGGCTAAAGGAACACCAGCACTAATTAAACTTCCTTTTTCAATACCAATAACATTCATTAATGTACCACTAATAGGTGCAATTAGTATATAGTAACCTTTATTCTCTTTTTGTAATTCAGCGCTATTTTCATACTCATTTAGTTGCCTTGTTTTTAATGTGAAATCAGCTTGCCAAGTATTTAGTTGTTGCTTTTTTAATTGAGTAATTGCATTGATAATTAAATCATAATCAAATTTGAAATTTTCAAATTCCACAGCAGCAATTACACCTTTGTCAAACAAACCTTTATTTCGCAAATAATCTCTTTTTTCTTTTTGAAAACGAGTTTGTAATTCTTGGGATTTTTCTTGATATTCTATGTATTCCTTTTGGTATTTTTGGGAAAAAATGCTATCTATTTTTATTTGTTTGTTTTTTAACAAATAATTTATGTCATGCAAAAATTGTTGTGTTTCGGAAATGTTGATCTTTATAAGATCTAATTTATTTGTTATTGCATAGTCATCCAAGATTAACAATGTATCATATTTTTTAATAACCCTATTTACTTTGATATTGTTTTTAATAACTTTACCTGAATTTATAGTTGTTATATTTATTCGTTCTTTTTCAGGTTTTAGCAAACCCCTAGAAGAGGTGTAAACATCAACTTTAATAAGGGGCAATGAAATAAAAACTCCAATTAAAACAATTAGAAAAGTTGTATAGATTATTGAACTTCTCTTTCTATGTTTAAATTGGTGAGCATGTGTAGTGTTCTCTAAAATTTCTTTTGGAAAAATGTTTTTCATAGTATTCTTTCAGTTTTCAATATTAGCTTTTTTTAATTATAAATATTACGGTAAAACCATAAATAAAGTGAGGTTTATCCTCATTTTGTAAACTCTTTTCTATTCAAAAAGCGTTGGAAAGTAAAAGCTCTTTTAATTTTGCGAGGCAGGAGCAAAATTAAATGTGCTTGAACTAGCGGCTGGTTTTTTTGTCGGCTTGCGTACAACGGGTTTTTATAAGATTTGTGCGACTGGAAAATCGGAGATTTTTCGGACGTAGCAAATCGTTAGTTGAATGTTTGTCGGTTCGTTATTTAGTTTAAATGTAAGCATAAATTTTATGAGGTGTTGGCTACAGTATTATTTTATCCTTTGAATTGAATCATTTCTATAATCTAAATTATCAAGTATATAATAACTTAATTGTAATCTTTGAATATTATCGGAATAATCAATTTGCTCGGATAGTTTTTTTATAATATCAATAGTCGGAATTCCTCCATTAGCAATTATTAAATCTGATTCAACTATGTAATTATTAGACCTAAATTTTTTTCCGTTTTCCTCAAATAGAATTCTTGTGCATTGGTGAAATGAAAGAGTCAAATCTCCATTGTTGTCATCCATTAAGTGTTCAAGAAATGGATTTCTTATGTAGATTTCACTTAATATTTCTTTTGGTTTATCAATTTGTCTGATTGATTCGATGAAATTATTATAATCTTTTTTTTGAGTTCCTTTTAGAATCTTTTCACTCAATAAGAATCTTTCAAATTTCACCAAACTATCGAAAATATTAAAATCGTTATTTGGAAAAATCAAATTGCTTTTATAATTTTCTGAGTTATAACTGAAGCTTTTTGTGATTCGATTATTTATACAATTTTCATATTCAGTATTCAATATTCTTGAACTTTTACAACAAATAAATGTAGTAGTAATAGTTATCAAAATTAGTACTGAAATCAATCTTTTTTTCATAGTGGATTATTTTTCATCATATTGTAGCCAACGTTTAGGCTATGGCAAGTGTGAGATTTATTATTGAATTTTTCAGTTAATACAAAGTTGTATTTAACTTTAAAATTTATTTTCATCTTAAAACCTCACATTTGCTATAGCCATTGTTGTGGTTTGTATTATTTATAATCAATTAATATTGTGTCATTTTTAATCATTATATTAAATCCATAATTTAAACTCCCTCCATTTGTGTAATAACCAAAACCATTTTCTTTTATCAAATTTCCATCTTTGAAAACTTGAATTAAATACCCACCATCTGTTTTTGGTACATTTTTAAATGAAATTATACCTTGTTTTTTTTCGCGAATTTCAATGTTTTTAAATACCGTTTTATCCTGAGACGTAGCATATACAATTACACTATCCAATTTTACAGAACTTTTATTTTGAATTTTAATTTTTGGGTTGTCTCTTATACAACCAATTAAAGAAGCTAATACAATTATTGAAATTAAATTTTTCATAAATTATTGATTTGTAGGAATTAATTGGGTTGTAGAATTTATTGTTCCATCACTATTTAATGGATTTAAATATTTTAATTCACCATTTTGGATTGCATTATAGATTCTAACAACTATAGTACCGTAAGCATTAAAATATATTGCTGGTGTTTTAGATTTTTCACGACCGACTTGATTATTAAACAAATCCATCACTTTTTCTAGAATTAATGAATTAGGTGTCTCGTTTTCATGTGCATCTCCTAGTTGTATTGATAAATTTTCACCAATGAAATATGTGTTTAGACTGTGAAAATATGAATGCCTAAATGCATCAGCTTTTGTATTTCTTTGAACCCCTGGGAATAATTCAAAGGCTTTGTTTTGAGCTTCATTAGCATTATATAAATACCTTGTTTGGAGTTTTATTGACATTGAATTAAAGATTGATAACTCTTGTTGAGTCATCCGTGCTTTATAGTCTGGAATAAACTGGTTAAAATTATTGAAAGTATTTAAATCAAAATCACTTTTATCAATATAAGTGTCAATAGCAAGTTTCGAAAAGTTAGTTACTCCAGCAGCATAATTTCCATCAATATTTTGAGTTTGTAAAAAGTTGTAAATATTAGTTACTTCCTTATCATTTTCAGAGTTATTAACCCAATTAATTTGTGATGAATTAAGAGTAAGTTCATTTTTAAGTGTTGTCCTCATGGATTTAAGAGATATAGTATTAATACCTACCCCTCCTTCAATTAAATTAGAGCAAGGAGGGCAATCAATTTGGGTTTTACTTGCTTTTTGCATGGCACAATTCCACACAGAAAAGTAACTAGCAATGGATTTATCACCACCACAGGAACCTAATGTGTGTAATCTATGAGAATTAGTTCCTCCACATCCCATAACATAAACACCAACATACTGACAGATGCTACCTCCAGAAGTAATAGGGCCACTACCACCGGATGTGGTATTATCACCTGTTCCATCAACTCCTTCTCCTGAGCTACTTCCACTTCCATCAATAGGTTGTATTTCACAAGGTATTGGGTCTCCATTTTGGTCTAACTCTGGAGGGCAATTTGTTGCTTCTGTTTTAGAGAAGTAGCCTTGTTCAAAAAAATCTGTATATTTATGTAAGGAGATTGTTCCTTTGAAAAAACTAAAATTATAGTTGTTGTCAATGTATAAGTCAAGCGATGTTTCATCACAAGTGTACTTTAAGACAAAAGGAGTTTTTAGTTCTCCTGTAGGCGTTTTACCAACCACTAAATTGTAAAACGTATCTAAAGAAGAATTTGGTAAAGTAAATCGAAAAGTATAGTTTATATTACCTAGTGTATCTATAACTTCTAAAATATTATCTATATCAAAAATAGCATCATTTAGTGTACCTGTTTTAGAAGAAAGTTTATTTTTTACTTTTAAGTTTAAAAAATCTTTAACATCAGGTATGTCAGAAAGTTTAACAGATTTTTGAGTTAATAAACTTTTAGTAACTTCAGAATCAACAGTTTCGGTTAAATCAGATTTTTCACAATTCCATAGCAATAATGAAATTCCAAGTAATAGAATCCCATTTTTTAAGTAATTTTTGATTTGTTTCTTTTTCATAGTGTTTAAATTTAAGTATTAATATTTAATTTTCAAGAATACTGAAGATTTTTCATTTAGTTGTAAGGTAAAACCGTAAAATAAGTAAGGTAAATACTTACTATTTGTCAGTATTAATTTCTTTGTGTTGCAATGCAATTTTTCTGTTTTTGTTTCTGTTGTAATATAAACCACAACGTTTGGTATAAAGTTAGTGCTGGTTAAAAATACAATAATTTTCGGGTTTGGCACTTAGCAGAATTTTTTAAATTTTATCTTTATTTTCCACTGAATGCAAAATTTAAAAAATTTTGCGGACTTCGTAAATATGCCAGAACTTCTTTTAAACACAGACCTTAAGCATTAATTTTATACGGTGTTGTGGTGTCGTTATTGTGCCAAGCATTTAATATTAAATCAACAATTTTTTTTAATTCTGGAATTTCATTTTGAGCATTTTCACTTGTAATTCTTTTCTCCTTAATTTGATTTCTGAAATATTCTTGTATCTTTTTTTTATTTCTAACTTCCCCTTGATATTGTTCAAGTTTTTCATCATAACCTTTCCATTGTACAGGTTGATATTTATCTTCTAATTTTAACGATTTTTTCCCCAAGTACATTTCAATACTGCAACCTAAATTATTTACGTCCATTTGTATTAACCCATTTGGCCCTTGTGTAGGATAATCTTTGGCTAAATCATTTTTAGGGTATTTAAAAACTTTGATATTATCAGGTAGTTTAGTTTTTTTAAGATTATTAATTTCTTTTGTTCCTGCTGTATCATTGTCAAATAATGCTATAATTCTATTTTTAATTCCAGAACCTACAAATGCTTTAACAGTTTGAACTAATCTGGATGCACTTGATTCATAATTTGAATTTTCAAAATCCATAAAGTGGTAATGCTCTTTAAGAAAAGGATAAAATATATTTAGTCCTTTTTTTATAAATTCGGTGTCTGTTTTACCTTCTGTCAAAATTATAATTTTCTGAATTTCAATTTCCTTTTCAGGATTTGATGTTATCCATCCTGATTCTATAATATTTGTTAAATCATAGACCACATTATAATCTTGGTCAATCGAATCAAATATAGACCATAATAAACATTCAAGACTTTGATATGGAACCCCAAAGTTGTTAGATTTTATAAATTCTTCAAAATTTTCCGAGATTGGGTTATCACATTCATCATAAATCCGTAATTTACTTTCAATATTTCTTTTAATTATTTGTTGGTAAAGTTTATAGGATATTTCATCTTCATTATCAAATACAACGTCATATTCCGCTTTATACTTTTTTAATGAATTTGTAAAATCAATTTTCGATTTATGTAAGGTGTTACCATATATTTCTAATCTTTTTTTACAAATACTTACTTTTGAAACAAACTTTTTAGATACATAATCATTTCCAATTTCTTTTTCAATTATGAAGTCAGATTTATTAAAAATTAAATCTATTATTTCTTTTTGATAACCATTTTTAATATCAAATAAGTCATAATCATTAATGCTTAATTCACAAAATGTTCCCATTATTTTGATATTCAGAAGGTTTTTTTAAATGCACCACAACGTTGGTATATAGTTACCTTGGTAACTATATATCCATTATATGCTGCTAAGTTAATAAATCTTTTAGATTCGTAAAAGTGTTTACGGCAACATGAGTGTATATTTCTGTGGTTTTAGTAGAATTATGACCTAATAAAAGCTGAATAAGCCTTAAATCACTTCCGTTTTCTAATAAATGTGTTGCAAAACTATGTCTGAGCATATGTGGAGTAACTCTTTTTGATAACTTTGCTTTTTTTGCTGACTGTACAACAATTTTTAATACGCTTGAAGAACTATACTTTTTATCAGTTGAAGGATTTTCAAACAGATATAACTTTGGTTTATATGCTTTATAATAAATTCTTAAATCATCTAAAACACTTTTGTTAAGTACTGAAAATCTATCTTTATTACCCTTTGCTAGATTTACTTTTACAAGCATTCTTTTACTGTCAATATCTTCTAATTTTAAATTAAGTAATTCACTTCTTCTTAAACCTGCAGAATATAATAAGCTAACAATACATTTATGTTTGATGTTAGAAGTATGTTCAATTATTGAAAAAACCTCTTCTTTTGAAATTACTTTTGGTAACTTAAATTCTTTTCTAGGTCTTTCTATCTCATAAAACCTATTTGGCATGCCTAAGACAATTTCATAATAAAATTTAATAGCATTTATTGACTGATTTATATAAGAATTTGATAGTTCTTCTTTAATTAAGAACTCTAAATAGTTTCTAATATCATTTTCATTAATATCAATTAAATCAATATTATAATGATAATTTATAAACTTTTCAAAACAAAACACATAAATTCTTACTGTGTTATTTGCATATTTTTTTAATTCTAATTTCTTCAGATATGCTTCAGGACACTTTCTGTAATTATCTTCTATAATTCGCTTTCTAAACCAAGAAACATCAATTTCTTCATTATCATGATTTAGAATTTTGTCCTTGAAAAAATAATTACAATTTATCCAAGCGACACCTCTAAAAACACTAAAAATTAGATTCTGATTTGATTTTGTATTTAAAATATAAGGCATCTTAAATTGATTACTCCATTTAGGTGATGGTAATTCTCGTACCAGTGCTTCTAATATTTTATCAGTATTAAATTGCAATCCAACACATTGTTGTTTGTTGATTAGTAAGTGTTTTAAGGTGATTGATTTTTGTAACTTATTTTCCATAGTAATACAAATATTAGATTAATTATTGATATAAAAAAGCTATAAACGAATACAAACGTTTGTTAACCGTTAAAAACGGATAACACAAAAATTCAATAAAAACACTACATTTACAGTCTTATGAAATGTAAAATTTGTAAAAAAGGATTAAAAGGACGAAAAGATAAACTCTTCTGTTCTATAGAATGTAAAAATTATTACCATGTACACCTAAGAAGAGTCACCTCTAAAATAGCTAAAGATTTAGATGAGATTTTACATAGAAACAGATCTATCCTACTAGAATTATTAGGTAAAAACACCTTTCAAAAAAAGATAAATAGGGTTGTCTTGGCAAAAAAGAAATTTAACTTTAAATACATTACACATTTTCATGTTAATAGTAAAGGGAAAATGTATCACCATGTTTATGATTTTGCATGGATGGAATTTTCTGACGATGAAATATTAATTGTAAGAAGGTGATTTAATGAATTCCTCAACGCCCTATCTAGAGTGTCGAAATGAGGTTTTATCAACTATAAAAGCTTGATGCTTAAAATAACGTTGCTTTGTAGTAATTTCTGAACTGAAATTTTGAAAAAAATAAAAAGCCTTAACAATATAATGTCAAGGCTTTTTATGATTTAATTAGTGTAAGCTATGATGATTACATCATACCTGGCATTCCGCCACCCATAGGAGGCATTCCGCCAGCAGGAGCATCTTCTTTAATGTCTACCAAAGCACATTCTGTAGTAAGAATCATACCAGCTACTGAAGCTGCATTTTCTAATGCTACACGTGTAACTTTGGTTGGATCAATAATGCCAGATTTAAGCATCTGAACATATTTACCTGATTTGGCATTAAAGCCAAAGTCCTTTTTACCTTCTAATACTTTAGCAGCAACTACAGAACCTTCACTACCAGCATTTTCAGCAATAATACGTAATGGTTCTTCTACAGCTCTTGCTATAATTTGTATTCCGGTAACTTCATCTAAGTTAGAAGAAGTTAATTTTTCTAAAATACCTTTTGTTCTTATCAAGGCAACACCACCACCAGCAACAATACCTTCTTCTACAGCGGCACGTGTAGCATGTAGAGCATCATCAACTCTATCTTTCTTTTCTTTCATTTCAACTTCAGAAGCTGCACCAACATACAACACAGCAACACCACCAGCCAATTTAGCTAAGCGTTCTTGTAGTTTTTCTTTGTCATAATCAGAAGTAGTCGTTTCAATTTGTGATTTAATTTGATTAACTCTTGCCTTGATATCACCTTTTTTACCAGCACCATTTACAACAGTAGTGTTGTCTTTGTCAATGGTTACTCTTTCAGCAGTACCTAACATATCAATAGTAGTATTCTCTAGGGTAAAACCTCTTTCTTCAGCAATAACTGTACCTCCTGTTAGGATGGCAATATCTTCTAGCATAGCTTTACGTCTATCGCCAAAACCTGGAGCTTTTACGGCTGCAACTTTTAATGAACCACGTAGTTTATTTACAACCAAAGTAGCTAAAGCTTCACCGTCAATATCTTCTGCGATAATCAATAAAGGTTTTCCTGATTGAGCTACGGGTTCTAGAATAGGAAGTAAATCTTTCATGGTAGATATTTTTTTATCATACAACAAGATGTATGGACTTTCAATATCTGCAATCATTTTTTCTGAATTGGTTACAAAATAAGGAGAAAGATATCCTCTGTCAAATTGCATACCTTCAACAATATCTACATAAGTTTCAGTTCCTTTTGCTTCTTCTACAGTAATGACACCTTCTTTACCAACTTTTTGGAAAGCTTGTGCAATCAAGTCGCCAACACTTTCATCGTTATTAGCTGAAATAGAAGCTACTTGCTTTATTTTTTCAATTTTACTGCCTACTACTTGTGATTGTTTTTGTAAATCAGCAACAACAGCAGCCACAGCTTTATCTATTCCTTTTTTAAGATCTAGCGGATTTGCACCTGCAGCCACATTTTTTAAACCTTCTTTTACAATAGCTTGTGCTAATACTGTAGCGGTAGTAGTACCGTCACCAGCCAAGTCATTAGTTTTTGAAGCTACTTCTTTTACCATTTGAGCTCCCATATTTTCTAAGGTATCTTCTAGCTCAATTTCTCTTGCTACACTTACACCATCTTTAGTAATAGCTGGTCCGCCAAAAGGTTTTCCAATAATTACATTTCGTCCTTTAGGACCTAAAGTTACTTTAACTGCATTTGCTAATGCATCAACACCACGTTTTAGTCCGTCACGTGCTTCAATATTAAATTTTATATCTTTTGCCATAATTAAATTTTTATTTGTGATTCCCATAATAATGGGAACATTATAATTTAGATGTTTTTTAAAGGATTACAGTTTCTAAATCCTTTAGGATAGGATTGTTATACAATCGCAAATATATCACTTTCTCTCATGATGATATAATCACCACCTTCAAGTTTAAGTTCTGTACCTGCATATTTTCCATAAAGAACAGTATCGCCAACCTTTACAGTTGTTGGTTCGTCTTTTGTACCTTTACCTACAGCAACAACTTTACCTTGCTGGGGCTTTTCTTTAGCTGAGTCAGGTATGTAAATTCCTGAAGCAGTTTTAGTTTCAGCAGCAAGTGGTTCAATAACAACTCTGTCTGCAAGAGGTTTGATTTTTATTTTACTCATTTTTTGTGTATTTTTAAGTTAATATAATTGGTTACAGTCGAAAAATGTGCCATTCTTTAATTTATGACAGATAGGCATTTAATATAAAAAAAAGTAATTACTATTTAAATAGTATGTAAAAAAAATGCCAACGTGTCATTTCGTTGGCATTTTATAATGTATAGATTCTAATTGGTATTAGATTGAATCATTTGTTGTTTCTGGTTGTGTCTCAGTTGGAGCTTCTTGAACAGGATTTCTGTCATCAAGTGTCTTTTCAATTTGAGATTTTGTATCAATACTATTGGTTCTTGGTATTGCAAAATTTGATAATAGTATCAATGCTAAAAGAGCAATAGCCAATGTCCAAGTTGCTTTGTCTAAAAAATTGGTAGTGTTTTGTACACCTCCTAAATTTTGAGTTCCTTGACCTCCGAAAGAAGAAGATAATCCGCCTCCTTTAGGATTTTGTACCATGATAATTAATATCAATAAGATTGCTACAATAACAATCATGATTAAAAATAGAGTATAATACATAGTTTATGAATTATTTTTTTGTAAAAATTTTATTGCTTTAATTCGGTCTGCAAAGAAACTACTTTTTTCTGGATATTTCAAACTTAATATTTTAAAAGCTTGTATCGCTTTTTTGTACTTTTTTTGTTCTAAATATACCCTAGCCAATGTTTCAGTCATTAAGGTATTGTCTTCTTTAATGCTTTCAAAAGAAACATCAATATTTTCAATAGTTGTAGGGGGTTTTAACTTTGGTTTGGCAATAATAAATTGCTCAATTAAATCAAATTTATTTTCCTTTTTAACACTTTCTTGTTTGACTAACTTTGGTTCAGTAGTTTGACCAGAGGTTACCCTTTCTATAGGTTTTAGATGCGTTAACTGTAACCATTCACTAAAAGAATGCATTTCAGCAAGGTCAAAAACTAGAGGTTTGCCAATTTCTAATTTTTCCTTTATGATTTCAGTTTTTGTTTCTATTGTATTGACAGGGCTACTGACTAAAGGTTTCTTTACCACTTCTACATCAATAACTTCATTTTCTACAATAAGCTGTTGTTGCTTTTCTATGGCATTAGATGCGTCAAGCATATTGGTAGTAATAAAATCAAATAATACAGTCCTATTGGTTGTGTAAGCTGCCGCAGTTTTTAAAGTGGCATTGTATTTAAAACTATGTTGATTTTTCAATCCTTTTAAATGTAAAATTCTAGCAGCTTGAAAATAAGGGTAATTTTCTAAAACGTCTTCAATTGCATTGGTTTGATCCAAGGTAATTGAAGACGGTTCCTTTAATAATGATGTAAATTCTAATGTATTCATAATTACCATTTTGCTACTGCAGCGTTGTATATATCTTGTGTTAAACGTTCAAAAATTTCTTCAAGAGCGGTTTCTAAAACACTTCCTGTAAGTTGTTGACTTGCCCCAACGTCAGAATAAAAAGAAAATGTTTTTTCGAAATTATCTTCTTCTACTAACTTATTGTAAAACCGAACCTTTACAGCAACAGTAAGCCTGTTTTGTGCAGCAGTTTGATCTGCTGTTGCGGTGATAGGTATGATTCTATAATCAGAAATTTCACCTTCAAAAT
>JAKIVA010000059.1 GCA_021647265.1 Lutibacter sp. | reverse complement strand
TTAGATTGTAGTACTTTCATATCATTGTTTTATTGCATCACCAATTTAGGTGAAAAACAACAAGCCGCAAAGCGTTATTTATAAATACTTTGCGGCTATTTTTAACTCTATCTTACGGATGTAAGAAGTTATCGGAATTATTTCAGAATCCTATTTACCGATTACCAATCATTATAAGAACTGGAATCAAGCCAGCTTGTTGCTGGTAGGTTCTGGTGTAGACTTCCCCTAATTAGAACTGTTTAAATTTCTAATTTATTCCTCAACAAGTACCCAGTCTCCTTTTTGAATTAGCGGTATTGCTTGTTTGTATTTTAGAGATTTGTTTTCACCACTCATCACATGTTTTATAGTAACACGTTCGTTTCTGCCAATTTTACGTTCCGTACGAACAATGGTCTCAACAATTTGAGGCTGTTGTGTTTGATTGGTTTGTGTATTATCAGTTTGACTTTGATATTCTTCTTTACTTAAGTGAACTTTGTCTCTCTTTTGTTCTGTTGCTTGTGAAACCTGACTAGAGTCTTGCGATGGTAATTCTCCCTTAAATAAGAAAGATAAAACATCTTTATTTACAGTATCAAGCATACTGTTGAACAATTCAAATGATTCAAATTTATAAATTAGAAGAGGGTCTTTTTGTTCGTAAGTTGCGTTTTGAACAGATTGTTTTAACTCATCCATTTGGCGTAAGTGATCTTTCCACGTATCATCAATAATAGCTAATGTTATATTTTTTTCAAAATCGGTTACCAATCCTTTACCCTCAGACTCATAAGCTTCCTTTAAGTTTGTAACAACTTTTAGTTCTTTTGTACCATCAGTAAAAGGAACAACAATTCGTTCATATTTATCGCCTTGGTTTTCATAAACATCCTTAATTACAGGATATGCGGCTTTAGCATTTCGTTCTAATTTTTCTTTGTAATGTTTATAAACTACATCAAAAAGTTTGTCGGTAAGCTCTTGTTCAGATAGTGTTTTAAATTCTTCTTCAGCAAATGGAGAACTTGTTGAAGAAAAACGAATTAATTCAAATTCAAAATTTTGATAATCACCTGCGAGTTTATTTTCTCTAATTAATAAATTACAGGTATCATAAACCATATTAACAATATCAACCTGTAAACGGTCTCCATATAATGCATGACGACGACGTTTGTATATAACTTCACGCTGAGAGTTCATAACATCATCGTATTCTAGCAATCTTTTACGAACACCAAAGTTATTTTCTTCTACTTTTTGTTGTGCTCTTTCAATAGATTTGGTAATCATAGAATGTTGGATTACTTCTCCATCTTTTAACCCCATTCTATCCATCATTTTTGCAATTCGTTCTGAACCAAACAAACGCATAAGATTATCTTCTAAAGAAACGTAGAATTGTGAAGATCCTGGGTCTCCCTGACGGCCTGCACGACCACGTAATTGTCTGTCAACACGACGAGAATCATGGCGTTCTGTACCAATAATTGCTAAACCTCCAGCTGCTTTTACTTCATCAGATAATTTAATATCAGTTCCACGACCTGCCATATTGGTTGCAATGGTAACTATACCTGCATTTCCTGCTTCAGCCACAATATCAGCCTCTTTTTTGTGGAGTTTTGCATTCAATACATTGTGCTTAATTTTTCGAATACCAAGCATTTTACCTAATAACTCAGATATTTCTACAGATGTTGTACCAACTAGTACTGGACGGCCTTGATTTACCAAGTTTACAATTTCATCTATAACGGCATTGTATTTTTCACGTTTGGTTTTATAAATTAAATCTTCCCTATCATCACGTATCAGAGGTTTATTGGTTGGAATTTCTATAACATCTAATTTATAAATATCCCAAAACTCACCTGCTTCGGTAATGGCTGTACCTGTCATACCAGCTAACTTACGGTACATTCTAAAATAATTTTGAAGCGTTACAGTAGCATAAGTTTGTGTGGCATCTTCAATTTTTACATTTTCTTTGGCTTCAATAGCCTGATGCAGTCCGTCTGAATAACGACGCCCTTCCATAATACGCCCAGTTTGCTCATCAACTATTTTAATTTTATCATCCATAATAACATATTCAATATCTTTTTCAAATAAAGTATATGCTTTTAATAGTTGATTCATTGTGTGAATACGCTCACTTTTTATACTATAGTCACGGTATAATTCTTCTTTTTTTCTAATAACTTCTTCAGGGCTATTATTTTCGGCTTCTATTCTACCAATCTCAGTACTTAAATCTGGTAATATAAAAAAGTTATCATCTCCATTATCTCCTGATAAGAAATTAATTCCTTTATCAGTTAACTCTATCGAGTTATTTTTTTCATCAATTACAAAATATAACTCCTCGTCAATTTTTGGCATTTCACGATTGTTATCTTGCATGTAATGATTTTCAGTTTTTTGCAAGAGTTGTTTGATACCTTCTTGACTTAAAAACTTAATTAAGGCCTTGCTTTTAGGCAAACCTCTATAAACACGAAGTAGCAAAAAACCACCGTCTTTAGTATTTCCTTCTTTAATTAATTTTTTCACTTCAACCAATACACCTGTGAGGTAATTACGTTGTGTAGAAACAAGTTTGTCTATAACAGGTTTTAGTTCATTAAACTCATGACGATCAGCATTTGCAGTTGCACCAGAAATAATTAAAGGTGTACGTGCATCATCTACTAAAACTGAATCTACCTCATCTACAATGGCGTAATTATGAGGTCTTTGTACAAGATCATTCGGAGAATGAGCCATATTGTCACGCAAATAATCAAACCCAAATTCATTGTTTGTACCGTATGTGATATCTGAATTATAGGCTTTTTTTCTAGCATCAGAGTTTGGTTGATGATGATCTATACAGTCTACACTTAAACCGTGAAATTCAAAAATTGGGCCCATCCAAGCGGCATCACGTTTTGCCAAGTAATCATTTACAGTTACCACATGAACGCCGTTTCCTGTTAAGGCATTTAAATAAATTGGTAAAGTAGAAACCAATGTTTTTCCCTCACCAGTCATCATCTCGGCTATTTTACCTTGGTGTAATACAGAACCACCAATAAGCTGCACATCATAATGTACCATATCCCAAGTAACTTTTTTTCCTTGAGCATCCCAAATATTTGACCAAATAGCTTTGTCGTTATCTAAAGTTATATTATCTTTTATTGATGAAAGTTCTCTATCAAAAGGAGTTGCTGTTACTGTAATTGTTTCATTTTCATTAAATCGTTTTGCAGTTTCTTTAACTACTGCAAAAGCTTCAGGCATAAGTTCATCTAATATTTTTTCTGAAGCCTCATACAATTCATCCTTTAAAGTATCTATTTCAGAGTAGATTTCTTCTTTTCTATCTATGTTTGCAGCATGTGCTTCTTCTTCTAAACTCTTAATTTTTGAAGTATATTCTTTTGTAGCATCAGCTATTTTTTGTTTGAAAAATGTTGTTTTTTCTCGCAATTGATCATTTGTTAAATTTGATATTTCTTCTTCAAAAAATTTAACTTTATTAACAATTGGTTGAAGTATTTTTAAGTCTTTCTTATTTTTGTCTCCAACAAATATTTTAAGAACTGAATTTATAATACTCATAGTTTACTGTGTCAATTTTTATAGATTACTTATTTTAAGTGTAATCTTATTTAGTTATTTTATTCGTAAGCGAATTTAAAATATTTTAATTTTAAAACACTTAAAATATATTTAAAATATAGTTAATTAACCAAAAAAAAGTCTCTATTGAGACTTTTTTTGAATTTTGTTTTTTTAATATTCATCTTCATTCCAGAGATAATCATCTTCGGAAGGATAATCTGGCCAGATTTCAATTATTGATTCAAAATTTTCATCTTCATCTTCAACTTCTTGAAGATTCTCTACAACTTCCAAAGGAGCTCCTGTTCTAATTGCATAATCAATTAGTTCGTCTTTTGTCGCTGGCCAAGGTGCATCTGCTAAATATGATGCTAATTCTAATGTCCAATACATACGTTTATCGTATTAAATTTTTGCAAAAATAATTTTTTTACTCAAATAGTCAAGTTTTTTATTGCTTTTTTTTAGTATTTGAAAGAACTTATTTTATTTTCTCAGGAATCCAGTATATTTCTTGAGCCTTATTGTCAATTGTCAATTTTCGTGCCAGTACAAAAAGATAGTCAGAAAGTCTATTTAAATAGACCAATATTTCTTCTTCAACATAATTTTCATCACTTAGTTGTGTAGCGATACGTTCAGCTCTTCTACATATACAACGAGCAATGTGACAGAATGACACGGTTTGATGTCCGCCAGGTAAAATAAAATGAGTCATCTTGGGTAAAATTTCATTCATAGTATCAATTTCATTCTCTAAAAGAGTAACGGAAGTCGTATTTATTTTTGAAATATTTAAACGCTCTTTGCCATTTTTTAATATTTTCTTTTCTGAAGGTGTTGCCAACGTAGCTCCTAAAGTAAAAAGTTCATGTTGAATTTTTAATAATATTTTTGAAGTATGCTTATCTGTTTTTTGATCTCGTATAAGTCCGATATAAGAATTTAATTCATCAACAGTACCGTATGCTTCAATTCTTAAATGGTATTTTGGAACTCGGTTTCCTCCAAAAAGGGACGTTTTTCCTTTATCACCTGTTTTTGTATAAATTTTCATATAGTAAATTTAATAATTTATTGTTTGTTAAACTCTTATTTTAAAATGTTGTTTTACTTGTTCTTTTCTAAAAAAGACAATTCCCCAAAAAAAAGTATCAATAGTAACTGTAACTTTTGGATGTTTTTTTATTAAAAACCAAGTCTCTTGCATTTCTTTAGACCAATTAATATCATCAAAAATAAAAATAGAATTATTTTGTACAGTTTTTAAACACAAATTAAAATACTGCAATGTTGACTCTTTTTCATGATGACCGTCAAAATAAATTAAGTCGAATTTGGTTTTACGTGTAATAGGTATTAATGTATCTTTAAAATTTCCAATGTTTAATTGAATATTTTTCAATTTAAAAGTGTCAAATAACTCTTTTGCAACACCAGCTGTATTTGTACATCCTTCAAGAGTTTTTATAGTAGCTTTTGGGTTGCCTATACTTAAAACAGCTGTACTTAAGCCTACTGAAGTTCCAACTTCTAAAATATTTTGGGGCTCAAAATAGGTTAGTATTCTTAATAAAAGGAGACCTTTTTTATCGTTAATCCCAGCTACTTTAGCTATATCAGAAACTTTTCTTTTGTTACTTCTGAAGACTTTAGAGCCGCTGCCAAAATCGGCAACATTTATTATTTTATGATTTTTATGCAACCATTGTTTTACTGAATTAAATGAATCAACTTTAGAGATATTTGTTTTGTGATAGAAGCATTTAGTTACTAAATTGTATACGAAAGGAGAGTGTATACCATGCTGATTGGTTGATTTAAGTAAAAAAGTTATAAATACCTTAATTTTATACCACATATTACCTATAGTTTAATGCGAAAATAATAGAAAAATTATTTTAATACGCTATTTAAAATTATATTTGCCTTACCCTCAATTAATTTATATGAAGAAACTTTTTTTATATGTGTTATTTTTAAGTTGTTTATCTTCCTGTGTAACAACAAAGCAAATGACATATTTTCAAGGAGAACCAGTTAAAAAATCTGATATTTACAAATTAAATAATGAACCTTATCGTTTACAAATAAATGATATTTTATATGTTGATATTAAGGCCAATAACCCTGAAATTGTATCATTATTTAAAAATCAAGCTGTAAATAATCAAAATTTAAATAGAGGTCAGGGCTTGTATTTTACAGGTTATACTATTGACAGACATGGAAATATAAGAATACCATATATTGGAGATTTAAATGTGCTAGGCTATACCGAAAATGAAGTAAGAGAAAAAATTGAAATTGAATTGGGTAAGTTTTTAAAAAATCCTGATTTGGTTTTTGTTACGGTTAAATTGGCGGGTATAAGGTTTGTTGTTACAGGAGAGGTTGGATCACCGGGGACTATAAATTTAACCCAAAACCAAGTTTCTATTATTGATGCTATTGCAAATGCAGGAGAGATTACCCCATTAGGTAACAGAGCAAACGTAACTTTAATACGAAAAACATTAGATGGCGTAAAAAAATATAAATTAGACCTTACAAACATAGCAGTTTTTCAATCAGAAAATTTTTACATACAGCCCAATGATATTATATACGTAGCACCACTGAAGCAAAAATCTTGGGGAACGGGAACAACGGGATTACAAACATTCTCAACTATAGTAACCGTTTTGTCGTTTGTTGTTAGCTCAGTATTATTAGTTAAAAATTTATAATATTAATAATGGAAAATAAATTCAAGCTTATTGAAAATCCAGCTGAACATATTTCAGATATTAAAGATTATATATTTCGAATAATATCAAATTGGAAATGGTTTTTATTTACCATTCCAATTACTTTGGCAATTGCTTATTATTTTAATATTTCTACCCAAAAAATTTATGGTTTAAGTACTACAATTGTAGTTAAAGAAAAACAAAACCCACTTTTTTCATCGGGAACTAATATTGCATTTAACTGGGGAGGAGTTAGCGACAAAGTTGAATCAATTAGAAAAACATTAATTTCAAGAACTCATAATGAAAAAGTAGTAAAAGAATTACAATTTTATATAGATTATTTCAAAGAAGGGCGTTTTAGAAAAGAAGATGTTTACGGCAAAATACCTTTTGAAATTAAACTTCAGCCAAATCAATATCAATTGTTAAATACACTTATTAAAATAGATTTTATTGACGCTGAAAATTTTACACTATCTGTTGAATTTAAAAAGGATATAAATTACAAACTACTCAACTACAAAGACGAAACATATAAAGGGTTTAATTTTGAAGAACAAAATTTTTCTAAAACTTTTTCAGTGGGAGAATATATAAATTTACCATTTTTAAAAGCTGAAATAGTTGCTAATAATAAGTTAAATACAGTTAAAAGTAAGACCTATTTTATTCAATTAAACTCCATAAATTTTGCGACCAAAAAATATCAAAATATTAGAGCTAAAGGATTAACAGGTACTTCTTTAGTGGAAATATCCTTAACAGGTTCAAATAAAAATAGAATAGTAGATTTTTTAAATAAAACGGTTGAAGTTTTAGCTAAAGATGAATTGGAGCAAAAAACTAATTACGCTTATAGCACAAAAGAATTTATTGATGCGCAGTTTAAAAACACTTCGGATAGCCTAAAATTAATTGAAGATAATATTGGGAAATTTAAGCAACAAAATGCTATTTATGATTTATCAGCCCAAGGAGTTGAAATTTTTTCACAAACTACGGGTTTAGATAAAATTCAGAAACAATTAATAGATAGAATTGAGTATTTTGAAAATTTAGAAACCTATATCAAAACAAATTCTAATTATATTAAAATACCAGCTCCAGCAATTATTAATATAGAAGATGTTTCTATTGCTTCTATGGTTGGTAAATTAACAGAATTATCTATTAAAAAAGAAAAATTAGCCAAAGAGGTAACTGCTAATCATCCCTCATTAAAACTTCTTAATGAAGAGATTGAAACAGCTAGAAATGTTTTATTAGAAAATATATCATCACTAAAAAATGCAACGAATGTTAGTTTAAGAAATAGTAAAAAAAGATTGAATACTTATAACTATCAGCTAAATAAACTTCCGAAAAAAGAACAGAAATTATTAAATTTTCAACGAAAATATACCCTAACGGAATCTAACTTTGTTTTCTTAATGCAAAAGCGTTATGAAGCTGATATTGCAATTGCTGCAACGGTTTCAGATATATCAGTTTTAGATTCGGCAAAAGACACAGGTCAAGGATATATTTTGCCAAGAAAATCATTTAATTATATGATCGCTTTGCTGTTGGGTATTATATTGCCACTCTTTGTTATTATAGCTAAAGAGGTATTAGACAGCAAAATTTATATGGTTGAAGACATTGAAAGAATTTCACCAATTCCAATTTTAGGTGTTGTAGGTAAAAATGAGGCTGAGAATAATTTGGCAGTATTTTTAAAACCTAAATCAACTGTTGCTGAATCTTTTAGAGCATTACGATCAAATATTCAATTTTTATTTGGAAGAGAATTAAAAGATAAATCTAAAACTATTGTTGTAACCTCATCAGTGAGTGGAGAAGGGAAAACATTTGTATCAATTAACTTAGCCACCGTTTTTGCTTTGGGAGGTAAAAAAACAATATTAGTAGGATTAGATTTACGGAAACCTAAAATATTTGGGGATTTCGAAATTTCAAATGATAAAGGAGTTGTTAACTATTTAATTGCTGAAGCAGATAGAAGTAGTATTATTCACCATACCAAAGTACCTAATTTAGACGTGATAACAGCGGGGCCACTTCCTCCAAACCCTTCAGAATTATTAATTAGTTCTGCCACAGATGAATTAATCAATAGTTTAAAAGAAGAATATGATTATATTATTTTAGACACTCCTCCAATAGGTTTAGTTAGTGATGCAATTGAACTGCTAAAATATGCAGATTCAACAATTTACGTTTTAAGACAAGGGTATTCGCAAAAGGGAATGCTTAAAATGATTAATGATAAATATATTAAACAAGAGATTTCAAACGTAAGTATTGTATTGAATGATTTTAAAGTAAAATCAAAATACGGTTACGGCTATGGTTATGGCTATGGCTATGGTTATGGCTACGGAAAATATTCAAATGGTTATCATGAAAATGAAAAGAAATCCTTTTTTGAAAAAATATTCAAAAGAAACAACAAAGCTTAAATTTTGACTCCCTCAATATAAACTTGATTTATTTGATGATTTCCAAATGAATAAGGAATAAACCCATAGCTAGGAATCTTTTTTGTTAATATAAAATTTGCTTTTTTCCCTCGGCAAATACTTCCATGTGTTTTTTCAAGTCCCATAGCGTAAGCACCATTGATTGTTGCGGCATTTATTGCTTCTTCAGGGGTTAATTTCATTTTTATACAAGCTGTAGAAACTACGAAGTTCATATTACCTGATGGGGTAGAACCCGGGTTATAGTCTGTTGCGAGCGCTAAAGGTAGTCCAGCATCAATTATTTTACGTGCAGGAGTATATGGTATCCCCAAAAAATAGGAGCAAGATGGTAAAGCTACAGGCATCGTATTTGAACTTTTTAAAACTTCAATATCTTCAGCTCTCATTTCTTCTAGATGATCTACCGAGAGCGCATTGTATTTAACACCAATTTGAACTCCTCCAATTGTAGTAAACTGATTGACATGTATTTTAGGAATTAATCCAAACTTTTCTCCAGCTTTCAATAAACGCTCAGTATCTTCTACAGAAAAATACCCTGTTTCACAAAATACATCAATAAATTCAGCTAAATTTTCTTTAGCTACAACTGGTAAAATTTCGTTTATTACAAAGTCTAAATAACCACTTTTATTATTTTTAAATTCAAAAGGTAATGCATGAGCCCCTAAAAATGTAGCTTTTATTGTAATAGGATAATTATTATTGAGTTTTTTTATTACCCGTAACATTTTTAATTCAGCATCTTTAGTTAAACCATACCCCGATTTAATTTCAACAGCACCCGTTCCTAATTGCATTATTTCTTCAATACGTTTAGCAGATTGTTTATATAAGTTATCTTCCGATATAGTTTGTAATTTTTTAGCAGAATTTAATATACCACCACCATTATAGGCTATTTCTGCATAGGAGAGTCCATTAATTCGGTCAATAAATTCTTGCTCTCTATTACCTGCATAAACAATATGAGTATGACTATCACACCAGGTTGGAAGTACAGTTCTACCTGATGCATCAACAACATTATCAACAGAGATGTTATTAAAATCTTTCATGTTTCCAAAATCTTTAATAATATCATTTTCAATCAATAAAAAAGCATTTTTAATGGTAGGTAAAGTTTTCATTTCTTTTCCAGAAACCATTTTTTTTGGAGAATCTTCAACTTGTATTAATTCTTTAATATTACTAATTAATGTAATCATATCTCAATAAATTAAGTATTCAAAGATACAGATATTTTATTATGATTATACGATAACGATTTAGTAATAATAGTTGTTATTTTAATCCAATTTAAGAGGTCATAAAACAATATTAAAGTATCTTTGCATAAAAAATAAAAAATGAATAAAGCTATATATATTGCAACGAGCGAGGCCAATAGTGGTAAATCTATTGTTGCATTGGGTCTCATGAGAATGTTGTTAGGTAAAACAGCAAAGGTGGGTTACTTTAGACCTATAATTAACGATGTTAAAAAAGGGAAAAAAGACAATCATATAAATACAATAATTTCACATTTTGAATTAGATATTGATCCGTGTGAAGCATTTGCTTTTACACGTTCGGAATTTATTAACAAACGCAACAAAGGAGAAGAAGGTGAGATTATTGATACCATTATTGAAAAATACAAAGCACTTGAAGAAAAAAGTGACTTTATGTTGGTGGAAGGAACTGATTTTTCAAATGAGACTGCTGCTATAGAGTTAGATGCTAATATTTTGATAGCCAAAAATTTAGGAATACCTGTAATTATAGTTTCAAGTGGTGTAGGTAAAACACTGGAGGAGTTTATTAATGGATTGCATTTAGCATACGATTCTTTTAGAGAAAAAGAAGTTGAAGTAATAGCCGTTGTGGCAAATAAAGTTCAAGAAAAAAATATTGAATTGATAAAAAATGGTGTTGAGAAAAATTTACCAAAAAATGTTTTGGTTAATGCCATTCCAATAATACCTTCTCTTATTAATCCAACCATAAAAGAAATAGCGAAAGCTATTGATGCTAAAATTTTGTTAGGGAAAGAACATATTAATAATCAAACTGCAAGCTTTAAAGTTGGGGCAATGCAACTTAGAAATTATTTAACCCATTTAGAAGAAAACTGTTTAATAATTACACCGGGAGATAGAGCAGATATTATTTTAGGAGCTTTACAAGCTAATATTTCATCAAATTACCCTGCTATTTCAGGAATTGTTTTAACGGGTGGAATTATACCTGATGAGCCAATTGTAAAACTAATAAATGGTTTGCCTCAAATAGTTCCTATATTATCAGTTGAACAAGGAACCTTTGATGTTGCAAATAAAATTGGGGCTGTTCGCTCACACATGTATGCAAAAAATAAACGAAAAATAATTACATCGTTAAATACATTTGATAAATATGTAGATGTAGATAAGTTAAATGATAAATTGATAACATTCAAAAATGGAGGGATTACACCAAGAATGTTTCAATATGCTTTATTAAAAAGAGCAAAAACACAGCGCAAACATATTGTTTTACCCGAAGGAACAGATGATAGAATAATAACAGCAGCAGCAAGATTGGTGGCTATGGATATTGTGGATTTAATAGTTTTGGGAGACTATGATAAAATTGCAAACAAAATGATACGTCTTGGTTTAAAAGGTGATATTGATAAATTTAATATTGTAAATCCAGTTAAATCAGAATACTATGAAGAATTTACGAATACCTTATTTGAATTAAGAAAAAATAAAGGTGTTACCTTAGCCATGGCCGAAGATATGATGGGTGATGTTTCTTACTTTGGAACAATGATGGTTTACAAAGGTTTAGCTGATGGAATGGTATCTGGAGCAGCACACACAACGCAACACACTATTAGACCAGCTTTGCAATTTATTAAAACAAAGCCGGGTGTATCTGTAGTATCATCTATATTTTTTATGTGTTTAGAAGATAGGGTTTCTGTTTTTGGTGATTGTGCAATTAATCCAAATCCAAATGCTGAACAATTGGCAGAAATAGCTATTTCCTCAGCAGATTCAAGTATTAATTTTGGAATAGATCCAAAAATAGCGATGCTTTCATACTCTTCGGGAGCTTCAGGAAAAGGGGAAGACGTTGATATTGTAAGAAGAGCAACTGAAATGGTCAAAGAAAAACGACCAGATTTAAAAGTTGAAGGACCAATTCAATACGATGCTGCTGTTGATGCAACTATAGGTAAAAGTAAATTGCCTGACTCAGAAGTTGCTGGGCAAGCAAATGTGTTGATTTTCCCAGATTTAAATACGGGTAATAATACCTATAAAGCAGTACAACGTGAAACAGGAGCATTAGCAATTGGCCCTATGTTACAAGGGTTAAATAAACCAGTAAATGATTTGAGTAGAGGCTGTACGGTGGATGATATTTTTAATACAGTAGTTTTAACAGCAATACAAGCACAAGGGATTTAAAATGAAAATATTGGTTATAAATTCGGGTAGTTCTTCTATTAAATATCAATTATTTAACATGCCACAAGAAGATGTTATTTGTTCAGGATTGGTAGAAAGAATTGGTTTAGATAATGCTGAAATCCACTACAAATCAACCACAAATAAAATTGATGAGGTTGTTGATATTCCAAACCATAAAATTGGTTTAGAAAAAATTGTAAATCTACTGTTAGATGCTAAAACAGGAGTATTAAAATCTACTTCAGAAATTGAAGCAGTTGGACACAGAGTTGTTCACGGGGGAAGTACTTTTTCCAATACAACTGTAATTAACAAAGAAGTAAAAGATAAAATTAAAGCGCTATTTTCTTTAGCGCCACAGCACAACCCTGCAAATTATGAGGGTATTGTAGTTGCAAAAAAAATGTTTCCAGAAGCAGTACAAATAGCTGTTTTTGATACCGCTTTTCATCAAACCATACCAGTAGAAGCTTATAAATATGCGATACCAACTAAATTTTTTGATGAAGAACATATTAGACTGTATGGTTTTCACGGTACGAGCCATAAGTATGTTTCTGAAAAAGCAATTGCTTATTTAGGAATTGCAAATTCAAAAATAATAACAATTCACTTAGGAAACGGTTGCAGTATGACTGCTATTAAAAATGGTAAAAGTATTGACCATTCTCTTGGTTTTGGTCCCGTAACTGGACTTATAATGGGAAGTAGAAGTGGAGATATTGACCATGCTATTATTTTTTATTTGGTAAATAGTTTGGGCTATAGTTTAGACGAGGTAGATAGTTTGCTTCAAAAAGAAAGTGGAATGTTAGGCTTAACAGGTTTTAGTGATTTACGAGATATTGAAGCAGAAGCTAGTAAAGGAAATAAAGAATGTCAACTAGCTTTAGATATGAATGCTTATAGAATTAAAAAATATATAGGTTCTTATGCGGCTGCGATGAATGGATTAGATGCAATAGTGTTTACTGCTGGAATTGGTGAAAACTCTGTTGTAATTCGAAAATTGGTTTGTAGCAATATGGAGTACTTGGGAATTGACTTAGATATTGAAAAAAATAATATTAGAGCTAAAGAAATTACTGAAATTCATAAAAGTAATTCTAAAACAAAGATTTTAATAATTCCTACAAATGAAGAAGTTGAAATCGCAAAACAATCGTATCAATTAATGAAATAATGTATTGTTTTAAGCAAACCTTGTAAATTAAAAGAGGCTGTCTAAAAAGTGTCATTCTGAATGTAAATGAAGAATCTTCTTAAAATTAGATGTCTGAATATTAAGATGTTGAGATTTTTCACTTTGTTCAAAATGACAAGTATAATTACGACACTATCCCGTAAAGTGTGTAAACTTAAAATCATAGGGTTCAATTTTTCAGAGTTGAATCCTATTTTCAAATATAGTTAAAAACTGGTTTAAAATTATGCCCCAGTTTCTAATTGGCATTGTCC